>DNPN01000050.1 GCA_003501385.1 Rhizobium sp.
GCATGTTCATGAATTTCGATTTCGTGTGGTGAATTTCTATTACCATAACGCTATTTCATGAATTTCAATAATGAAATTTGACAGAACGAATATCTTTTAAACGATCAAACACTTCCTAATGTACCCTTGGAGCAGCTACTCCAAGGGCATCATGCCGCTCCTTAAGATTGGGCATCACAAGCCTTCGTGCAAATGGGCCATGAACACCTCGGCTGGTGTTTTGTACTTTTGCCGCCACCATCTGATGCAGGCGCCGGCGGTCAGTGAGGGTGATCTGCGTATAGCATCGAGACATGCCAAAATCTCCAAAGTGAAACCATTGAAACTATTGGTATGTCGCACTTGAAAAGTGAATGTACCCGGCAACAGCAGAAAAAATTGATAAACATAATTATGGAACTAATTCTAATCGAAATATGACTCCATGAGTTGCGATGCTTGGAGGTCATCTGATGTCGTCAGTTTTTGTTCGTGCATCGGATTGCTCCAAAATCGGCTCCATCTTTTCGGTTCGATGCTATAGAGTTTCTCAAGGAAAAGTTAAATCTGGTTTTCCAAAAAGACAAATGAAAACAAATGAACATAGCGTTTTTTAGTTTCAGACTGAACCTCGTCCGTTCACAGCCGCGACAATGTTGCTTGCCATGCGGGTTTCTCAATGACGGAACGCGCACGCAAAAGTTTCCAAAGTCCATATTTGCTGAAATCAAAATCCAGCAATGAAATCTTGTTTTGCAGCATCGACCATAGGGTCCATTTGATATCAGCCAAGGCTTTGTACACGGTGACGCGGTTCATCATCCGTTGGTCAAATGCACCGAAATAAGCTTCAATCATGGCCGCGTCGATGGCCTCATCAAAGAACATTTCCGTACTCCATGCGCCAAGATCATAGCACCTGTCGTTGTTGGAAGCATATTCGTAATCAATTAGCACCAAATGGTCATTTTCACCGAGAAGGAAATTTCCAGGCATGGGATCATTGAAACAGGGCACGAAATCAAGCCCGGATGCCTCAAGCGCCTGTCGCGCTTGACGATAGGCTGTTATTATACGGGTTGTTGAGTCCGGCATCGGTGCGCTGACTTGTGCAATCTGGTCAAGATGTTCTTCAATCATGTCAAAAACGGTTTTGGTTTGCGACAGCGGTGCGCAGCCATGAAGTTTCCGATAGGCTGCAATAACGGCATCACGCACTGGCTCGCGCAAAAAATCGCGATTTGACGCGGTGCGGTAGCCGTCAACAAATTCAACGATTTCCACGCCTGAGGGTGCATGTAGCTGATGACCCCTCGGGCCAATACCCGCAGCTTCAGCCTTCAGGCTCGCCTCAAGCGCCACGGCCCGATTGATGAACATCTCGGTGCCCCTGCCGGGAATCTTGACAAAAAAGCTCTTTGGCTCTCCAGCAATCCATACCCGCCAATTCGAATTGCTGATGCCGCCACCAACCGGGGCGAAGCGGCTGATGCGGTCCTGCCAAGCCGGAATGTCTTCGAGAACACGCTCAATCGTCAAAGGTGTGTCACGCATCTGGCCCTGCTCAGACATGGCGAATAATCTCCTGATGATCTGTCGCGAGGGGAGCCATGCGGGCACGAAGCCAACGCCATTGCCCGTATTTGAGAAACTCCAAATTCAAACGCGGCGATGAGGCGTCCATGAACAAGCCCCAGAGTCCCCACTTCAAATCATCGGCAAAGGCGTAAGCCGCAAGCCGTGCGCGCGATGCTGCGCGGACTTGCCCCTCAACCGCTTCGAGCACAGACAGGTGCCTTGCCTCGTCGAGGGGAAAAATTTCATTCAAAACAACAGCCAGATCAAACAGCGGATCGACATTGCCTGCCTCGTCAAAGTCAATCAATTGCAATGCCCCGCCCTGCCCCAGCATGACATTGGAACATACCCCATCGGCATGAGCGGCAACACGGTCCACGCCTGATGCGGAAATCGCCTGCTCCAACTGGTCGGCAACCCGCAACATATCCTCCATGTCCTGCGACCAGAAGGCCGCGATGGGCCGCGTCTTGATCGCAAGATTGCGGATATCTTCGAACACGTTGCGATCTAGCGGAAAAAGAGAAAGGGTATGCAGGGCGCGCTTGGTGGATAAAAGCCGGTTAAGGCCATCTTCCGTGGCCAATTGATGCAGTCGCGCCGGACTCCAACCATCACCGATATGATCCATGAGCAGTCCACGACCATTGTCGAGCAACATCCGCGGCGCTGGTGCCACGCCAAGATGCGATGCAGCCTCCGTCATCGCAAATATCGCCTGACCATCGGGACGATGAGGAAGATCGTGATGCCAAACCTTCAGAACAAAGCGCTGTTTTCTGTCTTCTGTCCAAAGCACCCGTGTATCTGCATCGACAGCCAAATGCAGCGGCGATACAGTACCCGGGAACGGTGGATCAGCCGCCAATGGCTGACCCAGCCAGATAGCAACCTCATTGTGATCAGCAGACCTGTCAAAACATGGGGTCATTATGCGCCCCCTTTTGTTTGAGGCGCCTCGGAAGGGGTTTCGCCACCGCACAGCCGAAAGGCAGCCTCCAGCAGCAGGCTTGTACCAATATCCATATCCGCATCATCCGTTGCTTCCGCTTCGTTATGGGCGATACCGCCGATGCTGGGTAAAAACACCAATGCAGTCTGGCAAAGGCCCAGCAAGCTGAGGGCATCATGCCCCGACACCGTATCCAGGCGCATTGGGTTGGCACCAAGAGCACGGCCACAGCCCTCCAGAAATTGCACCATGGTCATCGGCATGGAACGGGCGGGCCGCAATGACTGCGACCCGCGACGCAAGACCGTGCGGGTGGATCGTGCCACATCGTCCAGGTGTTGTTGAAATCTGGCTTCTGCCTCCTTCAGGATGTGATCATCGGGCGAGCGAATTTCTGCGGTGAACTCGGCACGATCCGCAACGACATTCGAGGAGTTTGGGGAAACAACAATACGCCCCACCGATGTATGCAGAAGATCTGGCACGCTATCGGCCAACTGGCGCAAGGCATCAATGATGCGGGATGCAGCCAGCAGCGCATCGCGACGTTCTGTCATCGGGGTTGGGCCTGTATGGGCCTGTTCGCCCTCAAAAATCAGATCCAGCTTGGCAGCGCCCCAATTGCCGGTGACCAGACCAAGTTTGCAGCCTGCCGTTTCGAGCCGTGGGCCTTGTTCGGCATGCAGTTCGATATAGAATTCAGGCATGGAAGGACAGGGATCGGAGCCATGATACCCAATGGCAACAAGGGCTTCCTTCAACGTGACGCCATCATCATCGCGGCACGCCAAGGCGAAATTTTCGGAATAATGCCCGGCAAAGACCCCGCTGCCTAGCAGACTGGGGCGAAAACGCGCGCCTTCCTCGTTGGTCCAGTTGACCAGGCAAAAATTTCGCTGGAACACGTGGCCTTGCTGCTTTGCAGCGATGAGCAATTGCCCTACTTCCAAAGCCGCCATGACACCCAATGTGCCATCAATCCGTCCACCACGCGGCTGGCTGTCAAGGTGCGATCCCATCATCACCAGCGGTGCATCGTCATGCTCTGCAAGCCGAAACAGGCCAAACTGGTTGCCGACTGCATCAACGGTGACGTCGGCTCCAGCCGCATTGAGCAGTACACCCAATCGGTCGCGGGCTTCACCATCGGCCGCTGAAGCGCAAAGGCGCGCAACGCCACCGCTCGCCAAACTACCAAAACAAGCAAATTCTCGAACCAGTTCGCCAACACGACCCGACTGCACGGAAACGCCTTCAGGGATGCAGGATGTCCACCTCATGCTGGGCGAATTCCTGCTGAAACCGCAACGGTGGAGGCCTGTCGCACACAAGGGTGAGAGGCTCTTCCAGCCCGAAGGTTTTCAAATAGGCCTGACGATCGAATTTGCCAAAATCCGCCAGCATCACCCGGCGTCGGGCACGACCACGCAACGCTTGGCGCAAGGTGGATTCGTGTTCCTCGTAATCCATCCAGCCCAGTGCAATGTCGCAGCCACCAATGCCCATAAAGGCCATGTCGTAGAAATAGCGGCCGACATAGGCGATGGTTTCGTAGCCCACTAGGGCATTGTCCTTGGTGCGCAGCGTGCCGGGGGTCAGGTTGACCCTCGGCAGGCTTTGTCCCAGTAGAAGAGCGATGTCCAGTGAATTGGTGGTTACGGTGATGTTCTTGCCAATGATTTGACGGGCAAAGGCCAGCGTCGTTGTGCCCGTATCGATAAAAATCGACATACCATCGCTGAGCAACGTTTGGGCCACTTCTCCCGCCTTCGCCTTGCCGCGCATATTGTGCTTGCCGCGCTCGATCAGCGGTTGCTCCTGATCCAGCCGGGGGGGCACAGCACCTCCATGCACCCGCCGCAGCAGGCCACGCCGCTCCAACTCGGCCAGATCGCGTCGCACGGTTTCTTCCGAAACGCTCAATCCCGCGGCCAGCGTTGTGACGGCAACCCGCCCCTCGCTGCGGAGATGACGCAGGACCTCCTCGTAACGATGCTCTGCCATGCCGATTCCTTGTCCCCCACACTGACAGCCCATTATCGCCGTCGGTTGCAGGAATTGCCATAGATTGCAGCCTATTCATGCCTCATTGTCCCCGGCTGAGATCAAATCAGGTGCCTTGCGGTGGTGCGTGGCTTGCTCGTAATCCGCTGCCAAAGACAAAAGTCTGCCCTCTGACCACAGTGGTCCCACGAACACCAGGTTGAAAGGTGAGCCGCCTTCATAATGTCCCGCTGGAATTGTCAGAGCTGGAAGACCAGCAATATTGATTTCGCACACAGTGGTTTCGTGAATGTCTTCTTCTCCCACACGCGGTGGCAGGGGATCGCGCATTTGTGGAAACACCAGCGCATCCAGCTGGTACTCTGCCATCACGCTCTCAAATATCGCCAGATAACGTTCACGCACCGTTAGGAATGCCGCCATGGATGGAGGCGTTTCGGGGTCGGCCATGCATTCCAGCAGCTCTGGCATATGGTTCATGAACGCCAGCACGCCGCCTGCCGCAAAGGGATCTTCTGCGCTTATCGCTTTGGCAAAATCCTCATAGGTGGCAAAAGGATTGCCGGCACCAAGGCGATTTAGATAAAGCATCATATCATAGGGCACGCATTCCATGCCTCTGGCGTCGTAATGGTCCAGCGAGGGTACAGGCTGGCCCAACTCGGCAAAGCCGCTGCCTTTGAAAGGATCGGAGACCATCGTGGCGCCAAGGCTGGTCATTTCTTCTTGTGCCCTCGCATAGAGCGTTTGCGTTGTCTCTGACAGCGGACGATCGCGCCAGCCGGCACCATAAAGGCCGAGTTTGGCCCCTCTCATAGCGTGCGGTGTGATAGCTGCCGCATAGCCCCCGATGGGGCGCTTGCCAATGCCCGCTACGGTCTTGGGATCTTCGACGCAATAGCCTGCAATGGCGTCCATCACCAAGGCAGCATCTCTCACGCAGCGAGCAATAGGACCAACCACATCGCGGGTGCTGCCCGCTAGCGGCATAACACCGGCATTGGGCACCAGCGCGAAGGTTGGCTTCAGACCAACAAGACCTTGCGCCGACGCCGGGTTCTGGATGGAGCCACCCGTTTCTTCCGCCAAACCCAAAATGGCCATGCTGGTGCCAACAGCCGTGGCCGTGCCCGCGCTGCTGCCGCCGGGCATACGGTCGGGCGCAGCGGAGTTCAGGGTTGGCCCGGCCCAGCTGTCATTGGCATGGCTGCCGGTGGCGCTCAGCACGGGAACATTGGTTTTGCCCAGAATGATGCAGCCTGCGGCGCGCATCCGTGCGACCACGGGCGAATCCCGATCCGGCATCAGGTCGGTGCCGCCCGTGCCGCTGTACAACAGCCGCCAGCCGCTGGTGGTGGGAAAACCGGCCATGTCCATCGTATCTTTGACCACAATCGGAATACCGGCCAGCGGCCCCAAAGGCTCGCCCGCCGCACGTTTGCGATCGATCTCGCAGGCATCATCCAGCGCCTCCGGGTTGGGAAAGATGATGGCGTTATAGGTTGGATTATAGCTTTTGATGCGCTCCAGAAAGGCAATGGTCAGCTCTTCTGCGGTAAAGGCACCGCTTGCAAGGCCTGCTGCTGCCTGTTCAACAGTCATTTCCACCAGATCGATGCTGGTTGTGGTCACATGTTGGTTCATCAGAATTCTCCTCAAAAAAAATCAGGCCAGTTCGGCAAAGGCTTCCAGCCGCTCAATGTCATGCATGGCATCGGGCGGCACTTCGCGGGTGATTTCGCCACGTTGCAGGATCAGCACTCGCTCGCTCACGGCGGCGATAAAGCCGAGATTTTGCTCGACCAGCAGAATAGCAAGGCCACGGCTGATGGCTGCGGCTTTCAGCGTATCGGCAATTTCCTCGATGATGGAGGGTTGAATGCCCTCCGTTGGCTCATCCAACAGCACAATGCGGGGATCGCCGCATAGGCAGCGGGCAAGCGCCAGCAATTGCTGTTCGCCGCCGGAAAGTGCTCCGCCCCGCCGATCCAGATAGGCTTTCAGGCGGGGAAACAGCTCCAGAATATCTGCGAGAACCTCGGCCTCCGGGCGCTTGGACAAGCGGCAGCCAACCCGCAGATTGTCCATGACGGAAAGGCCCGGAAAAATCTCGCGGCCTTGCGGCACATAGCCAATGCCGCTTCGAGCGATGGTGGTGGGGCTTGCGCCGGTGATGGATTTTCCCTCAAACGAAACCTTGCCATCGGTGGTGGGCAAATGGCCAGAGATGGTGCGCAGCAGGGTGGATTTTCCCATGCCGTTATGGCCCAGGATGCCCACCCGTTCGCCGGGATAAACACTCAGGCTCAAGCCTTGCAGAATGGGGATGCGGCCATAGCCGGAGCGCAGGTTTTGAACCTCAAGCAATGGAGTTGCGTTGCTCATGCCGCCGTCCTCCCCAGATAGACATCGCGAACCCGCTGGTCTGACAGCACCGTATCCACATCGCCTTCCACCAGCACTGCTCCTTGGGCAAAAACGGTGACGGTTTTGGCAATCATGCGGATAAAGGCCATGTCATGCTCCACCACAATCACCGCCTGTGTCTTATTGATTTCCTTGATCAATTCAGCAGTGCGGCGCACTTCTTCGTTGTTCATTCCGGCTGCCGGTTCATCCAGCAAGATCAGGTCTGGCTCCTGTGATAAAACAGTGGCAATCTCCACCCATTGCCGTTGACCATGCGCCAGTTGCCCGACCAGACGATGGGCAATGGCCGTGAGCCTCAGGCGCTCCAAAACGTCAGAGACTGTCTTGCGTGCTGTTGGTCCGGTGCGCTTGCGCTGGGCGGCTACCAGCACGTTCTCAAACACCGTCAGGCCATCGAACACGTTTGGCACTTGCGTTTTGATGCCAACACCTAGCCTCGCAATTTCATGCGGTTCAGCCTGCGTAGTATCGGTGCCGCGAAAGCTCACCTTGCCTTCCGTGGGATGCAATTGGCCGGTGAGGATTTTGAAAAACGTACTTTTGCCCGCCCCGTTGGGACCAATCAGGCAGCGCAATTCGGACTCGGCCAACGTGAAATTCACGTCACGCACGGCGGTGACGCCGCCAAAGCGCATGGTGATGCCCTTGGCATCGACCAGAGGAACAAGGGTCATGGCTGCACCTCCTGTGGTTTCGGGGCAAGGCTTTGGGGTCTTGGCATCAGCTTGGAGATCAGTGCCGAGATGGAGGGCAAAATACCTTGCGGCACCAGAATGACGAAGATCACAAGGATGATGCCCATGCCGAGGCTGGGGTTAATCACCGCTTGTGTGCCGGAAAGATTGATCAGCGCCTGAATGATCACCGCCCCCAGAATGGGGCCAAGAAGTGTGCCAATGCCGCCGACCAGCACTGAGACAATTGCCTGGGCCGACATCGACAGGGCAAACACCGATGGGTTCACAAACCCGCCCCATGCCGCATAAATACAGCCGCCCAAGCCCGCGATAGCTCCACTGATGGCAAACGCTGCCAGTTTGTAAAACCGCACATCATAGCCCACCAGCATGGCGCGGGTTTCGTTTTCCCGAATGGCAACAACCACCCGGCCAAACCATGTGGCCAGCAGGCCGCGCAGCAGAATATAGATCAGCAGCAGCGCGCCCATGGCGACATACCATGTGCCTTTCTCATCCAGCCATTGATCCGGCTCGCCGGGAATGTTGAAAGGGGGAAGTCCGGGCATGCCGTTGAAGCCGCCGAGCTGGGCAGAACCGATATGATATTGGTCGCCAGACGTGCTGTTGGAGAGTTCAAACAAAATGGTGGTGACCGTGAGGGTGATCACTCCCACATAGGCGTCGCTGATCCGGCCATAGAACATGAAATAGCCCAGCAGAGCGGCAAAGGCAGCGGGAACGAGGATCGACAGGGCAATGGCTCCGGTGGAATCGCCAAAATTGATGACCCCCACGGCATAGGTATAGCCACCAAGACCAAAGAACGCCGCCTGCCCAAACGACAGGATTCCGGCATAGCCCCAGAGAAACGCCTGACTGAGCGCCAGAATGGCGACGGCCACAAACAGCGTGGCCTGAAGCAGGCTGAAGCCATCGAGAAACATCGGCATGACCAGCAAAGCAACCAGACCAAGCGCTGTAACCGTGAGAAAGCTGAGAAGACGCGAAGAGATGGGCAACGTCATAGGCTGCTCCTGAAAAATCGACCGGTAATACCGTTGGGAAGGTTGCGGATCAGCACAATGGCTGCCACCAGCAAGGCCACTTCGCCCAGCACCGGGGTGGAAAGGAAGGATACGATCTCGTTAATCAGGCCAAACAGCCCGGACGCAAGCCCCGTGCCCATCACCACTGCTGGGCCACCGCCCAGAACCGTGATGAAAGCGCGCGCCACATAGGCAGCCCCCATGGAGGGTGACACGCCGGAAATGGGCGAAAGCAGCCCACCGGCAAAGCCCGCCAGACCTGCGCCAAGTGCAAAGGTGGACATAAACACAGTGGGCGGATGAATACCCAGCGAGGCTGCCATGCGTGGGTTTTGCATGGTGGCGCGCAGGATCAGACCAAAATTGGTGCGCCGCATCAGCAGATAAAGGCCGCCAAGGGCAATGATACTGGCGACAAGCAGAACCAGACTATAACCGCTGGCTCCATAACCGCCAATGTTGAACCCGCCCACTGGCGTTGGCACCGAATGGATGACATTGCCGAAAATACTGGTGATCAACCCCACCAGCCCAAGGCTGATGCCCCATGTGGCTAGCATTGTGTCAATCATCCGGCCATAGAGAAAGCGGATAACGCATCGCTCCAGAATAAGGCCGATCAGGGCCACCACGATGGGCGGTAAAATCAGCAGCGCAATCCAGATATTAACGCCATGTTCCACGGCGGTTGCTGCGGTATAGGCCCCCAGCATCATGAACTCGCCGTGGGCCAGATTGATAATCCGCATCATGCCGTAAATTACCGCCAGGCCAATGGTGATCAGCACCAATGTGGCGATGCCCGTTACAATATTGAAGGCAATTAGGCCATAAATATCCATGCTCTGTCCTCAAATGATCAAACGTGAAGAACTCCGGCGGGTTGGGAGGTACCCGCCGGAAAACCTGTTAGAACTGAGGCGTGAACTGTGTCTTGGTGTCGGGATTGGCAATCAGATCGCAGCGTCCGCCCGTATCGGCCGGATATTGATCGGCAAAGGTCGCCAGAATTTCCCACTTGCGGTTTTTGGGTTGCGCCAGATAGGTCGGGCGGATGGTGGCATGGGTCTTGGGGTCCATGGTCACCTTGCCAGCCGGGGCATCAATGGAAATACCGCTTTCCAGCGCGGTTATCACCTTGGCAGCCTCAACGGAGCCCGCCTTCTCCACTGCCTTGGCCCAGAGCATCACGCCGTCATAGGTGGCGGTTGCCAGTTCGGAAATATCCTTGGCATCCTCGCCAATGAATTTTTGCAGGCCAGACATGAAGCCCTTGGCCGCTGGCGTATCCAGATCAGGATAAAAGCCGTAGCAGGTGACGATGCCGTCCGTGGTGGACACATCCATCGCCTGCAATTCATCACCCAGACCAAACACGCTGGAACCAACCGGAATCTTGGCCTTCATGCCCGTGGCATCCCACTGGCGATAGAAACCGAGATGATTGGCACCGACCAAGGCCGACAGCACAAATTCCGGTGCCGCCTGTTGAATGCGGCTGATGGTCGATGAAAAGTTGGTGACTTCCAGCGGCAGGAAGTCGACGCCTGCCACGGTGCCGCCATTGGCGGTAACGAATTTCTTCATCCAGTCGGCGGTGATATGGCCGTAATTGTAATCGGCGGCGATGATATAGGTCTTTTTGCCCCAGTTCTTGGTGGCATAATCCACCAGATGGTTGACGGTTTGCGCAGGCGTGGTGCCGGTGCAGAACACATTGTGGTCGCAGACGCCGCCCTCGTATTGGGTGTTGTAGAAATAGAGCGTCTTGGTGCGATCAAAAATCGGACGAATAGCCTCACGCGACGACGATGTGATGCCGCCCTGAATCACATCCACCTTATCACGCATGGCCAGTTGCTGCGCATATTGGGTATAGAGCTTGATATCGCTCTGGGTATCAAAGGCCTTCAGTTCAATCTGACGACCCAGCAAGCCGCCTTTTTCATTGATCTGGCTGACGGCATATTCGGTGGCCTTGATCATGCGGCGACCTTCGAGCCCAAGCGGCCCTGTGGCATCCAAAAGACTGCCCATTTTAATCGGCGCTTCTTTCGCGAAGCCCTGCCGGATAAAAACCGGTGCAGCCAGCATGCCTGCACCAAGCCCACCCAGGTGCAGAGCCCGGCGTCTTGTCATGGAAAAATGTGATTTTGTCATTGAGTTCCCCGACCTTTTGTTTGACCGTTTTGACTGATTTGCAATGCGCATGTTCAGATATGCAGGGATCGTGCCAATTAAAAATACTATTAAAATACAAATGTTTAAATAATCATTGGTGAAGGATAGCTCTTTTGATGCTCATTTGATAATCATAAAAACAACAAAATGGGCAAATCGGATATTTGCGGGAATGTGATATTTTTCGGCAAGTCTCAAACGCCACTAACGACGGCTTTAAATGGCTTTTTGGCGGTATTTTATGCGAGTTTAGTAGGTGATTAAAATTTAGCCTTCCGGTTGCTTGACAGAAATGGGGCGATCATGGGAGCTTTGTAAAACGTTTTACTAAACCGCTTTACAGGGTAGAAATGGCAAAAGAACGGGTAACAGGGCTCAAGGATGTCGCAGCCGCAGCGGGCGTTTCGGTCACGACCGTATCGCGCATGCTGAATGGCTCGCTTGATCTGCCCGGGGAAACCCGCAAGCGAATTGAAGATGCCATTACCACACTCAAATATCAGCCCAATCCGCATGCAAGGCGTCTCAGCCGTGGCCGCTCGGATACCATCGGTCTTGTTGTGCCGGACATCGCCAATCCGTTTTTCGCAACTCTGGTGGCGGCCGTTGAAGAAGAAGCCGACCTGCGTGGCTTGGCGCTATCGCTCTATGCAACGCTGAATCGTCCGGGTCGCGAGATGGCTTACCTGAGCCTGCTTGAGCGCAATCACGTCGATGGCCTGATTTTTGTGACCAATCACCCGGATCACGGTGAGCTCGCAGCCATCATCAACCGCACCGGAAAAGTGGTAGTGGTGGATGAAGACGTGCCGGATGCAACTGTGCCAAAACTGTTTTGCGACAACCGGCAAGGTGGCGAACTGGCAGGCGAACATCTCGCCGGGTTTGGCCATCGGCATGTTCTTTACATCGGCGGGCCGGATGTGATGATCAGCACCGAGCGTCGTTTTATCGGGTTTGAAGCCGCCATGCGTGCCAGGCACGGTGAGAATGCCGTCATCGAGCGCTACTGCGGTGATTATACCGCCGAGTTTGGCAGACAAGCAGCGCGCCGTTTTCTGGAGGGACGCCGTGCGGCGACTGCAATTTTTGCAAGTTCTGACGAAATCGCCATCGGTGTGATTGAAGTGCTGCGGGCACAAGGGATCTCCATTCCTGAGCAGATTTCGGTCATCGGCTTCGATGATGTTGGACCTTTGCATCTTTTTGCCCCGCCGCTGACGGCGATCCGTCAGCCGGTGCGGGGAATGGGAAGCCGCGCCCTGTCGCTACTTCTCGATACGGATTGGCAACAGCCTGCGAAAGCATCGGAGGAACTGCTGCCAGTGGAAATCGTCGTGCGGAACTCCGTTGCACCGCCTGCGAAATAACAAAAGCAATGGGCAAACCTATAACCAGAGGATGGAATGATGACCCGGACTTTTACACGTAGAACCATCAATGCAGCTTTGGCTGTTACGGCCCTCACTGGCCTTTGCCTGACGGCAGGAATTGCCAATGCTGCGCAAAAAACCTTTGCGCTGGTGCAGATCAATCAACAGGCGTTGTTTTTCAACCAGATCAATCAGGGTGCCCAGAAGGCCGCTGACGCCGCTGGCGCAAAACTGGTGATTTTCAACGCCAACAATGATCCCGCCGCCCAGAACAGTGCGATTGAGACCTATATTCAACAGAAGGTAGACGGCATTGCCGTTGTGGCCATCGACGTCAACGGCATCATGCCTGCCGTCAAGGAAGCCGCCGATGCTGGTATCCCTGTTGTGGCCATTGATAGCATCTTGCCTGCAGGCCCGCAGAAGGCACAGATTGGTGTCGATAATGCCAAGGCGGGTGCCGATATTGGCAAGTTCTTCGTCGATTACGTCAAGAAGGATATGGGTGGCAAGGCCAAGCTGGGCGTTGTGGGCGCGCTGAACTCCTTCATCCAGAATGTCCGCCAGAAGGGCTTTGAAGACACCATCAAGGGTGTCTCCGGCATCACATCGGCAGGTGTGGTTGATGGCCAGAATGTGCAGGACAACGCCTTGGCGGCAGCTGAAAACCTCATCACTGGAAATCCAGACATGACCGCGATCTATGCCACGGGCGAGCCAGCGCTGTTAGGTGCTGTTGCTGCCGTGCAAAGCCAAGGTAAACAGAGCAGCATCAAAGTGTTCGGCTGGGATCTGACGGCCCAAGCCATTGCTGGCATTGATGCCGGTTATGTTGCCGCCGTGATCCAGCAAGACCCGGCTGCCATGGGTGAAGCGGCTGTGAAGGCGCTGAAGACGATCTCGGACGGTGGCAAGGTTGAAAAGACCATTGCCGTGCCTGTCACCATTGTCACCAAGGCCAATGTTGAGCCTTACAGGGCAGTGTTCAAATGAATTCCGGTGGACAGCTCCCAACCGCTGTCCCTGGAGCCGGGGGAGTTGATCTCCCCCGGCAACCCGGAGAGGGCGGCCTGCGTGAACCCCGAATTTCGCTTCGCGGCATCCGCAAAACCTTCGGATCGCATCAGGCGCTGCGTGGCGTTGATCTCGATCTTTTTCCCGGCGAATGCTTAGGGCTGGTTGGCGACAATGCAGCGGGTAAATCAACGCTCACCAAAGTGATCTCTGGCACCTATATCCCGGATGACGGCACCATCACGCTGGATGGCGAGGCGGTGCGGTTTTCCGGCCCCGCTGATGCCCGCTCCCGCAATATCGAAATGGTGTTTCAGGACTTGAGCCTGTGCGATCATATCGATGTAGTTGGCAATCTGTTTCTCGGTCGGGAATTGACCAAAGGTCCGTTTCTGGATCGGGCGCGGATGCTGGTGGAAGCCCGCAAAATGCTGGATGCGCTGGAAATTCGCATTCCGCGCCTCACGGCAAAGGTCGAGAAACTGTCGGGTGGTCAGCGGCAGGCAATTGCCATTGCCAGAGCTGCCTCCTTCAATCCCAAAGTGCTGATCATGGATGAGCCAACCTCGGCGCTGGCCGTGGCGGAAGTGGAAGCGGTGCTGGCGTTGATCAATCGCGTCAAGGCCAGAGGCGTTTCCGTGGTTCTCATCACCCACCGCCTGCAAGACCTGTTTCGCGTCTGCGACCGCATTGCGGTGATGTATGAAGGCACAAAAGTGGCCGAGCGGCAGATTGGCAGCACCAACCTTGAAGATCTGGTGAAATTGATCGTCGGAGGGGAAAGACATTGACCGCCTATACTGAACGCGCCAAAGGCTCACCCTTCGCCGACTTTATCACCGAGAATGCGCAGGTGTTGTCGATTGCGATTTTCTTCTTTGCCTGCATGGTGTTTTTCTCGATCACCACAGAGACGTTTTTAACACTGGGCAATATTCTCAACGTAGTGCGGCAAGCGGCCCCCATTCTGATTGTTGCCGTTGCCATGACACTGGTGATTGTTACCGGCGGCATTGATCTATCTGTTGGATCACTGGTGGCATTGATCAATGCAACGGTGGCCATTGTGCTGGCAACGGGCATGTCATGGCCCTTGGCAGTACTGTTGATGCTGGTGCTTGGTGGCGTGATCGGCCTGATACAGGGCTGGTTCATTGCCTATCAGGGCATTCCGGCTTTTATTGTCACGCTGGCGGGCCTGTCGATCTTGCGCGGTGTGGCGCTCTACATCACGCAAGGCTATTCCATTCCGATCAACGACGTGCCGGGGTTCTTCACGCTGGGTCGTGGCGAGTTCCTGAGCCTTCCTGTTCCGGCTCTGATTGCCATTGCCGTGACCGTCTTTGGGTTTGTGCTTGTCTCGTCGACCAAATATGGGCGTCAGGTGGTGGCAGTTGGTTCGAATCTGGAAGCAGCCCGCCGGGTGGGTATGCCTGCGAAGTGGATTGTCGCCTCCGTCTATCTGGTGTCTGGGGTGGCTTGCGCCCTAGCCGGATTGTTGATTGCAGCACGTCTTGGCTCCGGCTCATCCAATGCCGCCGTGGGTTTTGAATTGCAGGTGATTGCCGCCGTGGTTCTGGGTGGCACCGCGCTGACAGGCGGGCGTGGCACCATGCTGGGAACGCTGCTGGGTACTATGACCATTGCGGTCATCGGCAACGGCCTCATTCTCATGCATATCTCGCCGTTTTTCACCCAGATTGTCACGGGCGCGATCATTTTGGTGGCGATCTGGCTGAACACCCGGATTTTTTCAGCAAACTTTCGCTTTGGCGCAGCAAAGAAGGGGTGAGATATGAGCAGTGAACTCTCAGAAGGCCATATCCGCTCAGGCAAGGTGATGACGGTGGCTGGCCCCATCTCCGTGGACCAGATGGGCGTGACCTTGATGCACGAGCATATCCTCAATGACTGCCGTTGCTGGTGGCACGCGCCCAAAACGCCTGAGCGGCAATATCTGGCGGAAGGCTTTGTCTGCATGGAGATTCTGGGCGAATTGCGCCAGGACCCCTTCGTCAACAAGCATAATATCACGCTGGATGACGAGCCTTTGGCCATCCTTGAGCTGATGGATTTTGCCAAAGCGGGCGGCAAGACGGTGGTGGAGCCAACCTGTCAGGGCATTGGCCGCAATCCTCTGGCGCTCCGCCGGATCGCCAAAGCCTCCGGTCTGAATATCGTGATGGGCGCTGGCTATTATCTGGCTTCATCCCACCCCGCCAAGGTGGCAGAGATGACGGTGGAGGCCATAGCCGATGAAATTGTGCACGAAGCGCTGGTTGGCGTTGATGGCACCGATGTTAAAATCGGGTTGATTGGGGAAATTGGTGTTTCTTCCGATTTCACCAAGGAGGAAGAAAAATCACTGCGCGCTGCCGCACAGGCGCAAGTCCGCACTGGCTTGCCGCTGATGGTGCATCTGCCCGGTTGGTACAGGCTGGGTCACAAAGTGCTGGATATTGCCTCAGAGGAAGGGGCAGACCTGCGCCACACGGTGCTGTGCCACATGAACCCATCTCATGATGATCTGACCTATCAAGGCGAACTGGCCAGCCGGGGTGCTTTCATTGAATATGACATGATCGGCATGGATTTTTTCTACGCCGATCAGCAGGTGCAATGCCCCAGCGATGAGGATGCCGCCCGCGCTATCGTCAAGCTGGTGGAGATGGGCCATCTCGACCGCATCCTGCTCTCCCATGATGTGTTTTTGAAGATGATGCTCAGCCGCTATGGCGGCAATGGCTATGCCTATATTTTGCGACATTTCTTGCCGCGTCTCCAGCGTCATGGCCTCAGTGCTGACGCTCTTTCCACCCTCATGCGGGGCAATCCCCGTTCGGTCTTTCAGGCTGCCGCCTGAGATCTGATATATTCGATAAGGAACACATATGATGACAAAGAAAATTCTTCTCGTGGGTGAAAGCTGGGTCAGTTCCGCCACCCATTACAAAGGTTTTGATCAATTCGGCAGCGTGACCTTTCATCTGGGTGCCGAACCGCTGGTGAAGGTGCTGGAGGGCAGCGAATTTGAGCTGACCTATATGCCCGCCCATGAAGCGGTGGAAAAATTCCCGTTTGAGATGGCGGGTCTTGATGCCTATGACGTGATCATTCTCTCCGACATCGGAGCCAATTCGCTGCTGCTGCCGCCTGCTGTGTGGCTGCATTCCAAAACCGTTCCCAACCGACTGAAGCTGATCAAGGCCTGGGTGGAAAAGGGCGGAAACCTGCTGATGGTCGGCGGCTATTTTTCGTTTCAAGGCATTGATGGTAAAGCCCGCTGGCGTCGCACGGCAGTGGAAGACGTTCTGCCTGTCACCTGCCTGCCTTATGATGATCGGGTGGAAATTCCAGAAGGCTCAACCGCCGATGTGATTAAGCCCGACCATCCAACCGTTGCCGGCTTGAGCGGCGAATGGCCGCTGCTGCTCGGCGTCAACGAGGTTGAGGTGCGCGAGGGTGCGGAGGTCATCGTGCGTCTGCCGAAGGATCAGGGTAGCCATCCGCTACTGGTGACAGGCATGTTTGGCAAGGGTCGCACCGTGGCCTGGACCTCGGATATTGGCCCTCATTGGCTGTCGCCTGCGTTTTGTGAATGGGAAGGCTATGGCAAGCTGTGGAAGAACATTCTGGGCTGGATGACGCAAGCGCGCTGATTCATTCACTTGGCGAGGATAGCGGCCAACTCGGTCTGTGATGGAAAGGCAGACCGGGTTCCCCGGCGGCTGACGGTGATGCTGGCAGCCTCTGCCGCATGGCGCAGCGCCAGCCCATCAGGCGTGACATGGCGCAAACAGCTGGATGCCAGCGCAACCGCCATGAACGTGTCGCCAGCACCCGTGGTGTCAACAACGGTGGACGAAACGGCGGGAATTGTCGCAATGCCGTTTTGATCGACCAAGAGGGCACCATGGCCGCCAAGGGTGACGATGACGGAGCCTATACCGGCATCGCAGAGCATTCGGGCAGCGGTTTCGCCGCTCTGCCCGGTCAGTTTTTCGGCCTCGCCTTGATTGAGAAAGGCGATGTCGATCAGTGGCCAAAGGGCGGCAAAGCCGGGCCGAAGCGGTGATGGGTTGAAGGCGGTGATCATGCCAAGGCGCTTGGCCTGCTGGAGAATGGCGGCTGTGGTGTCATCGCTAAGATTGCCTTGCAGAGCAGCAAGATTACCGGGTTTTGCTGTGCTCATCGCAGCAGCAACATGCTCTGGCCGGATACTGGCGGCACAGTCTGTTGTGGTAACAATGGCATTTTCGCCGTCCGGTGTGGTGAAGATGATGGAGACATCGCTGGCTTTATCGGCAAACTCGATCAAACGGAGATTAACAGGTTCCACAGCGAGGCTCTGCCGGATCATCGAGGCGCGAAGGTCACTGCCAACAGCGGCAATCAGCGTGGTATCCAAACCGGCACGGCCCAGAACAATTGCCTGATTGGCACCTTTGCCGCCCAGATCCGTGCTTTGCTGCTGGCCGAAAATTGACGCACCCGCCTCTGGCATGGCCGGAACAGACATGATTTCATCGATTGCGACATTGCCGATCACGAAGGCACGCATGGTAAACTTTCAAAAAGACCGGGCTTTCAAAAGGGAAGAGAAATGCTGAACATATCCGACAAGACATCAAGCACTATGCGAGAAATTTTTGGCCGCGACAAGGCGTTGATCGGCATGATCCATTGCCCGGCTTTTCCCGGAGCCCCGCGCTATCGTGGTGCCAGCATGACAGAAATATACGATGCCTGTATGCGAGATGCCGAAGCGCTGATCGAGGGCGGAATGCATGGACTGATCATTGAAAACCACGGCGACATTCCCTTTTCCAAGCCGGAAGACATTGGGCCGGAAACCTCCGCCTTCATGAGTGTTGTCACTGACCGTATATGCCGCGCAGTTGGCGTACCTCTTGGCATCAATGTGCTGGCCAATGCGCCCATTCCGGCCTTTGCCATTGCCATGGCGGGTGGGGCGAAATTTGTGCGAGTCAACCAATGGGCCAATGCCTATGTGGCCAATGAAGGCTTCATGGAGGGACGCGCGGCAGAAGCCATGCGCTATCGCTCCATGCTGCGGGCCGAACATATCAAGGTGTTTGCGGACAGCCATGTCAAGCACGGTGCCCACGCCATCACAGCAGACCGCACCATTCAGGAACTCACCCGCGATCTCGCCTTTTTCGATGCCGATGCGGTGATTGCCACCGGCCAGCGCACGGGCAATACGGCCACCATGGAGGAGATTGAAGAGATTGGAGCGGCGACGCATCTGCCTCTTTTGGTGGGGTCAGGTGTTTCCAAGAATAATATCGTCGAGATCCTGAAACGAACCAACGGGGTTATCGTCGCATCATCGCTCAAGCATGGCGATGTCTGGTGGAACCCGGTGGATCTTGAGCGGGCACAGCCTTTTCTGC
>DNPN01000277.1 GCA_003501385.1 Rhizobium sp.
GCGCAATCTCACCACTCACCGCCATAGCCATCACGGCCTGTGGTATTTCGGTTATTTTCTCTCCGGTAAATTCCTCGACATAGTGAAAGATCGCCCGGCGCGCCACGGAAACATCCTTGACCGCATTCGCCACCCGCGAATCGAGATAAACCTCATTCCACGAAAAGGGCTTGCCTCGGCTGGAAGGATAGCGGATGCCCGTCAGATGCAGGAATTTGCGACCCGGACGGCATCCCAGATCGCTGGCGAGCTTGCCCTGCGCGGAGACTTGCTCGCGAAAATCAATCACAAACTCCGTCTCAGCCGCAACCTCAAACAGTTCCGATCGTGAATGGGCAATAAAGCGGGTCGCGCTCGAGCTTGCAACAGATTCAACCCGTGTGCCGACGCCTTTTCGCGCCGACAGACGGCCCTTTGTCCGCAATGTTCCAATTGCCTGGCGCACCGTCTGACGACTGACGCCAAGCATGGTGGCAAGATCGTTTTCCGTGGGCAGCAGCGATCCAACCGGATAGTCGCCATCAGCGATGCGGCTCTCGAGGTGGTGGGCAACCTGAAGATAGAGCGGCGCGGTGGTCTGTTCCTGTTTCCAGTTCTGGCCAAAGTCAGTCTTTGCAGCCATATCCACCTGAGCGTCCATCTCGTGCATCGGTCCCATCCTCCTTTTTGTCATCAACAGGAGATTTTCTGAAAAAGCAAATGAAATCCGCCGCTTCCCGGACCGAGATCTTCGATCTTGCGCGGCATGATGAAATCAATTAGTACGGACATAACCAGATAAAGCCAAGGCCGAAGATTGCATGTCCGACATTGTCGCAGACGAGCGTCAGCAAAAAGACGCGCATCACTCCAGCTCTCTCATCCCAACGCTCGGTGTTGCAACACTGATTCAGATTGTGGCAACGGCGAGCGTTCTGGCCCTGACCGCCATTGCGCCAAAAGTCGCAACCGACCTCGGTATTGGCGCTTACTGGATCGGCTATCAGATTAGCCTCATCTATGCGTCGGGCATGTTTTCCTCTGCCGTTGCCGGAACGCTTGTGCAACGCTTTGGCCCGGTGCGGATAGAGCAAGGCGCACTGCTGTGCTTTTTCCTCGGCTTTATTGGCATTGCGTCCGCCAATGTCGTACTGATCATCATCGCGTCGCTGCTGATAGGTTGGGGCTATGGGCTCAACAATCCCGCCTCATCGGAATTGCTGGGGCGCATCACACCGCAGGCCAAGCGAAATATTGTGTTTTCGATCAAGCAATCGGGCGTGCCGCTTGGCGGCATTCTCGCGAGCTTTGCCTTTCCCTATCTGTCGCGCTTTATGGATTGGCGCTACGCCGTGCTGATCGGAGCTGTTGCGCCAATTGTCACATTGGCGCTTCTCTCCTTCATTCACAATGGCGAGCCCAAAAATCGCTCAGCACCCCGTCGCTCCATGCTGCGCGGGCTTGTGGAAGAGCAATCGATCATCTGGAACAACAACAAGCTCAGAACGCTCAGTTGGCTGGGCTTTGCCTACTCGGCAACGCAATTGTCATTGTCAGCCTTCGCCGTGGTCACGCTGGTGCATGATGCCGGTTGGCCACTGTTGGCCGCGGGCTCAGTGGCCGCAGCCATGCAATTTGCCGGAACCTTTGGTCGAATTTTCTGGGGTGTCGTCGCGGATCGCATCGGGGGTGGCTTCAAAACCCTGTCGCTCCTCGGCGCGGTCAACGGCATAGGCTTTTGCGCCCTGTTCTGGATTGTCGATATGCCACCCTTTGCGCAGGTCGCCACCTTTGTGCTGCTGGGAGCCACCACTATCGGCTGGAACGGTGTACTTCTGGCGGAGGTGGCACACAATGCCCCGGAAGGCCGCATTGGCGCGATTACTGGCGGCGTCCTCGTCTATACCTTCATTGGCGTCATTGTCGGCCCCTCCAGCTTCGCCAGCCTCTACATGCTCACGGGACACTATGGGGCGAGCTTTCTGATGTTCTCACTGCTCGGGTTTTTGGGGATGATCATGGCCTGGCGCTCCCATGCCGCGCGACGCACCACCTGAACATGTCCTGACATGATAACACCTGAAATCGGGCAAACGCTCGACTTTGGCAGCGCAGCGCCACGCACCTCCGCCATGAGAAGGACAGGCCCAAAGGAGCCGATTTCATTGGCGTTTGAATAAATCCTCGCCATTTTCAAGTGTCGATTTGCGCATCTGCACATTTGATGTGCAGTGCAAAAAAATCTATCAAAACCTGTTGACGTTCGTCTGCTTATGTCCGTACATTGTCAGCATCACCCATTGATGAGTTAGCGATAAGCGCCCGCAAAAGCCGGGGGAACTAACAGGGGAATGTCAGATATGCGTGAGTTGTTGATCGGCGCTTTGCTCGTCGGATCTAGCCTTATGATGCCCGCATCACAGGCCATCGCCGATCCCATGAGCGATGCCAAGGCCATTATCGCCAAACATCAGACAATGCCGGTGTTTACACCACCCGGCGAGGCCTTTGATGCCAAGACCTGCATGGCCAACAAAAAAGTGCTGTCGATTCCGATCTCCATGACCATTCCCTTTAATGTGGAATTGCAAAAGGCCATGGCCACCGCCGCCAAGGATGTCGGTTTTACCTACACCACCTGGGACAATCAGCTGAAGCCAGACCAATGGATGCAAGGCATTTCGCAGGCCATTTCACAAAAATACGATGTGGTTGATCTGGCTGGTGGCCTGAACCCTGAGTGGGTCGGCCCACAACTCGGTGAAGCCCGCGCAGCTGGCGTCAAAGTCACAACAACCCATCTCTATGATGCGACCCAGACGGCCGCAAAAAGCGTCGATTATTCCGGCAAGGTTAATTACACCGAAGCGGGCAAGCTTCTGGCCGCCTGGGCCTTTGTGCAGACCGGAGGCAAGCCGGATGTGCTGATCATCGGCTCATCCGATGTTTTGCCATCCATTCCCTTCGTCAAGGCCATTCAGGATGAGTTGAAGACACTCTGCCCGGAGTGCAAGCAGACCCATCTGGATGTTCCGGTGTCCGATTGGGCCACCAAAATCCAACCCGGCACGCAATCGGCACTGCTGGCCGATCCGGGCCTCAACTACATCCTGCCCATCTATGACTCGATGTCGCAATTTGTTATCCCGGCCATGCGCATCACGGGGGTGGAAGGCTCTGTGCAGCTAGCAAGCTTTAATGGAACACCCTTTATTCTCGACATGGTGCGCAATGGTCAGGTGCAGATGGATATTGGCGAGAGCCTTGGCTGGGCAGGCTATGCTGCCATTGACAACATCATGCGCATGCTGTGCGGCCAGCCGGAAGTGGCCAAGCTCAACGTGCCTTTGCTGATCTTTGACAAAAACAACGTCAAGACCGCAGGTGTGCCAGCCAATTTCAACGATGGTTATGGTGATAGCTATCTTGATGGGTTCCACACGCTCTGGAAGCTGAAATAACCGCGCACCGACAGCCCAAGGAGCCGCGCATGACCGCAAACGCAGTGCTCACGATGGACTCCATCACAATGAAGTTCGGCAGCCATTATGCACTCAAGGGTGTCAACCTTGCGGTGCGGCGCGGCGAGGTGTTTGGCCTGCTTGGCCAGAATGGTTCGGGAAAATCGACCCTTATTAAAGTCCTCGCAGGCTTTCATCAGCCGGAAGAAGGCAGCGAAATAACGCTCTGGGGGCAGACCATGCCGCTGCCCCTTGATCCCATGGTGATCAAAAAGCGCGGAGTGGCCTTTGTTCACCAGCATCTGGGGCTTGTGCCCTCGCTGACCATTGTTGAAAACATGCGCGTAACCTCACTTGGACAGAAAACGCCCTGGTTTGTTTCATGGAAAAAAGAGTGCGCGCGGCTGCGGGCCTTATTTGCGCAATTCGATCTGACGATTGATCCGATGCAGATTGTCGCCAGCCTTTCCCCTGTCGAGCGGGCCTTTGTTGCCATCATCCGCGCATTTGAAGACCTGCGCGCGTCTGATGCAGGTTATGGCGGTGAGGGAATTCTGGTGCTGGACGAGCCAACGCCGTTTTTGCCTGCCGAAGACGTGCAGCGGCTGTTTGCGCTGATCCGCTCGATTGTCAAAACCGGAGCGTCCGTTATCATCGTCACCCATGATATTGATGAGGTGCGCGACATTACAGACCGGGTCGCGGTGCTGCGCGATGGCGATTTGGTGACAATTCTCGACACGCAAGAGGTTAGCCGTCAAGATATTCTCGACACCATTGTTGGGTCGCGGATTGATGCCTTTGCCAAGAACCATGTTGATCTAAGCAGCGTTCCCACTGCCGTCACAATCCGCAATGTCTCAAATGGACACACGGCTCCGTTTGATCTCACGATTGGCGAGGGTGAAATTGTCGGTGTGACAGGGCTGATCGGTTCAGGCTTTGCAGCCCTGCCCTATCTGATTTACGGGGCAAAACGCGGCAACGGCACCCTTTCGATGGGTGGGAAATCCATTGATCTTGCGAGAATTCACCCTTTGAAAGCGCAGGAACTGGGCATTGCCCTTCTGCCCGGCGATCGGTTGGGCGCGGCGGGCATTGGCTCGCTGTCGGTGACAGACAATATCACCCTCCCCATTCTCGGCGAGCTATCCAGCCTGCTGGGTCTTGACCGGGGTGCCATGCGCCATGAAGCGCAAAGGCTGGCAGAGATCTATGATGTGCGTCCCCTCAATCCGGCTTTGCCACTGGCCTCGCTGTCTGGCGGAAACCAGCAAAAAGTATTGCTGGGCAAGTGGCTGCGCATTGCACCGAAACTTCTCTTGCTGGATGAGCCAACCCAGGGGGTCGATTTCGGCGCACGCCAACAGATTTTCAATGCCCTGGACAAGGCATCGCGTAGCGGCACCGCCATTCTCTGCGCCTCAACCGACAATGAACAGCTGGAACAGATCTGCGACCGGGTGATTGTCTTTTCCCACGGACGCCCGGTTGTTGAGTTGAAAGGGGCGGGCATCACCCGCAAAGCCATCACCGAAGCCTGCTTTTACAGTCCCGAAATGGAGGCCGCGCAATGACAACCATGGATATGCCCGTGCAAAAAACCGCCTCTGCGCCCCGCCCATCACGGTTCACGATCAAAACGGAAACTGAGCGCTTTGCGCTTGTGGCCGCATGGCTTTTGTTGATCATCATCTTCGGCACGCTGATGCCGAATTCTTTTCTCAGCTGGCGGAATTTTTCCACCATGTTTGGATCGCAAGCCGTGTTGGTGGTGCTGACACTTGCGATCATCCTGCCATTGACCTCAGGTGATTTTGATCTCTCAGGTGCCTCTATTCTGACCATGAGTTCCATGGTGGTGGGGGTATTCAATGCCAAAGCCGGTTGGCCAATTGTGCCCGTGGTGGTGATGGCGCTGGCCTGTGGGGTGGTGATTGGCGCGATCAATGCGTTTTTCGTGCTCTATTTCCGCATTCATTCGTTGATTGTTACACTGGGCATCGGCACTTTCGTCAATGGCGTCATCCTGTGGATGAGCAATTCCCAGACGATTTCCGGCGTATCCATGGATCTGGTCAATTGGGTGATTATCTATCGGCTTTTCGGCATCCCGCTG
>DNPN01000299.1 GCA_003501385.1 Rhizobium sp.
TGAAGACCAAGCCAACCCAGCATTCCGTCAAGGAATTGCAGGCGCTCGGCATTCATCCAGACATTCTTCTGGTGCGCGCGGATCGCGAGATTCCGGAACCTGAACGTCGCAAGCTATCGCTGTTTTGCAATGTGCGTGCTTCTGCTGTCATTCAGGCGCTGGACGTGGCAAACATCTATGATGTGCCCATGGCCTACCACAAGGAAGGTCTGGACAGTGAAGTTCTGGCGGCCTTTGGGATTGAGCCGGCCCCCAAGCCGCGTCTGGATGCCTGGGAAGAGGTTTGCAACCGCATCCGCACACCGGAAGGTGAGGTGACCATTGCCATCGTTGGCAAATACACCGGCCTGAAGGACGCTTACAAATCCCTGATCGAAGCGCTTCACCATGGTGGCATTGCCAACCGGGTGAAGGTCAATCTCGAATGGATTGAGTCTGAGGTGTTCGAGAAGGAAGATCCCGCGCCTTATCTCGAAAAGGTCCATGGCATTCTGGTGCCGGGCGGCTTTGGTGAGCGCGGTTCCGAAGGCAAGATTCTCGCGGCGCAATTTGCGCGTGAGCGCAAGGTTCCTTACTTCGGCATCTGCTTTGGTATGCAAATGGCCGTGGTGGAAGCCGCGCGTCATCTGGCGGGCATTGAACATGCATCCTCGACCGAATTTGGTCAGACATCCGAGCCGGTTGTTGGCCTGATGACGGAATGGATGAAGGGCAATGAGTTGGAAAAGCGCTCGAGCGCCGGTAATCTGGGCGGCACCATGCGTTTGGGTGCTTACAAGGCTGCTTTGAAGAAAGACTCGCGGATTGCCGACATCTACGGTTCTACCGAGATTTCCGAGCGTCACCGTCACCGCTACGAGGTGAACGTGGACTACAAGCAGCGGCTGGAAGATTGCGGGCTGGTGTTTGCGGGTATGTCACCGGATGGTCTTCTGCCGGAAACGGTGGAATACCCGGATCATCCGTGGTTCGTCGGCGTGCAATATCATCCCGAACTGAAATCCCGTCCGCTCGACCCGCATCCGCTGTTCAGAAGCTTTGTGGAAGCGGCGCTGGAGCAGAGCCGTCTGGTTTGAGGCTTTCAGTTCTATGAAATGAAACAAAACCCGCCTGTTAAGGCGGGTTTTTTATGTTTTTAAAGGATGAAGGCGCAACAAGCTTCAATTCTTGCAGGGGTTGTCCGGCAAAAACAGTCGGGCGATATCTTCGCCAATGCGGCGTGGTCTCCGGGTGGTGACATCAACGCAGCACCAGCAACTCTGCACTTCGGTTGCCAAGTCATCGCCACGTTTGAACATGGTGCTGAAAGACGCCCGCGACCCGCGGGTACCTGTTGCTTTCACGAGGGCTTCGACTTTGTCGTTGAGAAAAAGCGGCATCCGGTAGGTGATTTCATGCTTGAGGGCGACCCACAGCAGCTGTGCGCGCGCTTCAATGGGAGAGGTGTGATGCCAATAGCTGACAACGGATTCCTGCACCCATTGAAGATACACCGCATTGTTGACGTGGCCCATCTCATCGATCTGGCTGGGCGAGATCGTGATGACATGGCGGAACGTGGGTGTCGATTCTGTGCTCATGACTCGAAGGTAGGTCTCCCGAGGCGATGATTCAATGCTGCCTTTTGTCGCTTGTGAAAACAACCAAAAATCGAGATTACAATAAATGGGAAATTAAAAGTTGACATGTGGGGAGATTGGTTCTATCAATCAGCCATCGATATTTTCTTGCTGAGCTTTGGTTACTGCGCGATTAGCACCGCGCCCTGAACGAACCCTCCCTTTAAAACAATCGTTATCATAACCCGTTGCGCATCCGCGTTGCGGTGGCTTTATATTGCTATGAAAGGGTTCATCATGACCACTGGCACAGTTAAATGGTTTAATTCCACCAAGGGCTTCGGCTTCATTCAGCCTGACAACGGCGGCGCTGACGCCTTCGTTCACATTTCGGCTGTTGAACGCGCTGGCATGCGCGAAATCGTTGAAGGCCAGAAGATCGGCTACGACCTTGAGCGCGACGCAAAGTCGGGCAAAATGTCTGCTTGCAACCTTCAGGCTGCTTAAAGAATTGGTTTCTGCTTTCCTTTGACCATGGATGTACCGGCACTGTTGAGAGTTTGAAACCATACGAGGTCAGGCATGTTGCCTGGCCTTTTTTATTGCCGCTGATAAAGGCGGCATCAGATCGAGACACAATGATCCAAACCTATAGTAAGTCGCGTCAACAGGCAGAAATTGCCTTTGGCAAGGCTCAGTCCCAATTCCTCGCCCGCGCAAGCGGGCTTGAGGTCGTGGATACGCAAGCCCTCAAGACGGCGAGACTGCGCGAAGCGCGCCTTGCCAAAGCATTGCAAGACAGCATGGCATCCACCAACACCGCACCTATGAAACGTGTCAGACCGTCCTGAAAGAGATTTGTCTTGAGCCGTTTGATATGCCATTCAACTGGAATAGAGATTTGAAAAACATCCGAAATAAAGAACTTTCCGAGCGCCGCAGCACGGCTGGCGATGCAAAAGCAGCACTTTTGCAGGCTTACCGCGCCGCTCAAGAGGCGGCAGCGCCAAACCGCGAGGCCAAGCAAGCTGAGCGTCTTGCTATTGCTGAGGCCCGCGAAGCGCGCCGCGCAGAGCGCGAGCAAGCCAAGCGCGATGAAAAAGCCCGCATTGAAGCCGAGGCCGCAGCCCATGCAGCCGCTGTTGCTGCGGCTGAAACAGCCGAAGCCGATGCCCGTGAACTGGCTGACAAAAACCGCATCGCCCGCGTTCTGGAAGATGAAGCCACCCGCAAGGCCGAGCGCGATCAGCGTTATGCCAATCGGAAAGCCCGTCAGGCCTAAAGCGTGTCGCGATTTTTGAG
>DNPN01000218.1 GCA_003501385.1 Rhizobium sp.
ACTTTTCCCTGACAAACTCTAAGATGGGGCATTGAGAGCTTCTTTGCCAAGCGCAAGCAGTGGCGGCGCATCGCCACGCGATATGACAAACTCGCCGCCAGCTTTTTTGGGTTCATTAAGCTCGCGAGCATAATGCTATGGATCAAGTGATTAAATTATCAACTCTGCCTAGAGGGTTTGAAAATAAACGCTAGCAATAGCAGCATACGCTTGAAACCCAGCAGTTTCAGGCCGGCGCGTGCTTCTTCCGGGGTCAGTTTGGCAACCATGGGCATCGCGCCAAATATCTTGCCACGAATGACCAACTGTCCGTCCTCAACATCAATCTTGCGAACGGTCATCAATTCCTTGCCCTGTGCATCGAAAACTTTCATATCCGTGCCCCCAAAACCTTGTCATAGTCGATGTTCATATCATCCATCATGCGGATGGCTGTTCCGCGTCCGGCACCAAAGACGCCACCACCGGGGTGCATGAAGGGGCCAACCAGATAGAGTCCCTCGACGCCCGGAACCGTATATTGTCCGTAATCCGGCGTTGGGCGGTGGCCCACGGATTGATACATATAAGGGGCGCAGCCATGGATGTCGCCGCGCAGGAAGGAGTTGGGGCTGTCGCGTTCCATGTCCAGCGGGCTTTTCACGACCCGGGCAAGAATATTCTCGTCCTCCAAGCCGTTAAAGAAGCGGCGATAGTAAGCAAGGCTTCGATCGGCGGCTTCTTCCTTTCGCTCATCCCATAGCGCAGGGTTGCCCTCAATATCATAGGGCGCAAACGTCACGCCATAGAAGGTGCCAGCCCCATTTGGCGCGCGTGTGGGGTCGCCATTGGCAATGTCACTGCCTGCGCACAAGGGAACAATTGGCAGCTCGCCCTGCTTGAGCTGGTCAAAAGATCGCCGCATGTCCTTGATCTTGTCGGAGGTCATCAGCTCGGTCATGACCGCTTCATCGAGATCACCGCCTGCCTTGAGGGTTGCTTTTTTCTTCAAGGCATAATGGCTGAGCATGATGGAAAAATGCGATTGGGTAATGCGCTGGGCGCGGGCATCGACAGAGTCTGGAATGCCGGAGACAAATTTTCCCAACACTTTGGGATGAATACCGGCAATGACCGCATTTTTGGCAAAAAACGTCTCGCCTGTGGTCAGTTCAACGCCAGTGGTCCGGCCTGATGAGGTGAGAATGCGTTTGACCTCGCTGTTGCAGCGAATTTCGCCGCCCATATGCTCAATGGATTTGATCATCGCCACGGTCAATTGGCCAGAGCCTCCCACCGCGCGCGCCACCCCATATTTGTGGATGATGCCGGGCATGAGGAACACGCCCATGCCGGTGCCGAGATCATCCGGGGCCTGCAGGTTTTCCGTCACCAGCCGCACCAGATGCAATTGCAAGCGCTCGCTTTCAAAGAATTGCGCGGCAAGATCGGCAGCGGACCGGCTCATGAAATCAAGAATTTCACGGCCTTCGTCGGATTGGTCCATCATGGCCATGAAAGCGCCCATGGGGAAGGGAGGCGCATAAAGGCCGGACATAAACATGGGCAGGAAGCTCATGGATTTCTGCGCAAACTTGCGATAGGCCTCGGCATCGCGCGGTGAAAATTCGGCTATGCCTTGGCATGTTTTGTCCAGATCACGGTAAAGGCGGACCGACGTGCCATCCTCAAAAACTGTTGCCGATGGCAGATCAGAATAGTGATATTTCAACCCGAATTTGGAAAGCAGCCCCAATTCATCATCGGTGATCATGGGATTGCCCTGAAGCATGATGTGAACATTGGAATGCTCATCATGGTGGAACCCGGGAACCGTCAGCTCGCGGGTTGAAACGCCGCCGCCAGCATGGGGTTTGCGCTCCAAAACCAGCACTTTCTTGCCCGCCTTCGCCATATAGGCTGCTGCCGTCAGGCCGTTATGGCCCCCGCCGACAGAGATAATGTCATAATGATTGCCCACGCGATCCTCCTCCTGCGTCATGCCTCCATGGGTTTTAAGGCTAAAGCAGTGTCAACGTCCTGAGAAGACGGAACATTTTTGTTCCTTTCTGTGCGCGGGCCTATGCGTTGGCTATACCGCAAAATGCACAGACATTCCCGCAAGATCGCTTTCCTCTGGAAGCGACCAATCAGGGCTTTTCTTTTGTTTGGTTGGTTGTACAATAAAATAACCATTCAATGTGAGGAGAGCCAATGACCAACCCGCTCAAGGATTTTCAACTTGACCGCAGCACCATTCAATTTATCGGCAAAGACTTGCAGCGGCCGGAGTGCATTCTGGCCGAGCGCGATGGCACGCTTTGGGCCGCCGATGGCCGCGGTGGGATCATGAAGATTTTCCCGGATGGAGAGCAGGAATTGATCTTGCAAAAAGGCCTCGGTGAAAATGTCGCCGCCTCCTTTGAGGACCGTTACGTCAACACCATGGGCAGTTTGCCAAATGGTTTAACTTTCGATGCTAACGGCGATTTTCTGATTGCCAATTTTGGCACGGACCGGCTGGAATTTATGAAGCGCAGCGGTGAAAGCCGGGTGATGATCGACAACATCGATGGCCGCCCGCTGGGAAAGGCCAATTTTGTCACCCGTGACAGCAAGGGCAGGCTGTGGCTGACGGTCACGACGCAGACGATACCATGGACGGATCATGTTAAAATCAACAGCCGCGATGGCTATATCGCGCTGATTGATGACAAAAGCATTCGTATCGTTGCCGATAATCTCTGCGGCACCAATGAATTGCGCTTCGACGCCAAGGAAGAGTGGGTCTATGTGGCCGAAACCACATCCCGCAACATCACCCGTTTCAAGGTGGAGGACAACGGCGATCTCACGCACCGCGAGATCTATGGCCCCAGCAATATCGGCGGCTTCTGCGATGGCATTGCCTTTGATAGCTATGGCAATCTCTGGTCAACCCTGATCATGGCCGATCGTCTGGTGGCCATTACCCCTGAAGGCGATCTCTTGACCATTCTGGATGACGGCCAGCCAGAGAATACCGCCATTCTGGATCGAGCCTGGGAGGAGGGCAAGGTCACACCTGAATTGATGGCGCAGGCAACCGGCACTCTTTGCCCATGGATGGCCAGTCTGACTTTTGGCGGACCGGATCTGAAAACTGTCTATCTCGGCTCGCTCCGCGGCGACCGTATCCCCTATTTCACCAGCCCGGTGGCTGGTCTGCCGCTGATTTATTGGTGAGATTGAGAGCTCGGGGCGGAGCAAGTCAGCCCCGAGCGACCTTGTTGCATGAACCACTTGGCTTTCTGATACCAGTCGACCATTTTTGGCCTCCGGATATTTTTGATGCCGCATAGGTATCGGCATTTGTGGACAGCGCCTGATTTGCAAGTGTTTTCTTTGTGTCTATAATCTTTATTGCTAGCGGTCATTTGTCCGGCCTGTTTGTGAGGCATCAATGTCCGCTGGCCCTGATGAAGTCCGCGAGCCGGATCCCTATCAAGTTGCCGAGCTATAGCGCTCTGGCAATACCATGGGGTGTTGCGGTTGCAGCGGCAAAGATCGTCATCACGGAGATTGACCTTGCAACTTTTATGGCGCGTTTGTTCTGCGCCAGAAAATCTCAGGCTGCTTTGTAAGCCTCCTTCTTCGACATCATAGCCCAGCCTATCCTTGCCGCCGGAGGGATTTTGTCTTGGCACCAGACCAAGCCAGGCCGCAAACTGGCGTGCCGCTCGATTTCTCCCGCCCAGGCAAACCAACCGACAACAGTTACATCGAAAGCTTCAATGGAAAGTTCCGCGCCGAATGTTTGAATATCCACTGGTTCATGAGCCTTGACGACGCCCGCTCAAAGATGGAGAATTGGCGTAGACACTATAATGAATTCCGGTCGCACAGCGCCATTGGCAATAAGGTGCCGATTTCGCTTACGAACGGCTTATCGGCCACAGCGCCGAACTGAGCCATAATCCGGAAAATTCCAGTTCCCGCTGGCCCAAAAACGGGGTGCACTTCAGAGCCTCAATCCAATCGCCGTTTTTTATCTGCCCATAGAGACCCAGATGGGCCGATGGAAGACTGTGATCGTGCCAAGACTGAAGGCGCGTTGCATGAAAAACCCCAAGGGTAGGGTTATCTCGACCGGAATCCGATCGATGCAACAAAACCAATCCGAACAATCTCTCATGACAATAACACCGAACTCATCGAGTCGAACGCATAATTAGTCACTCTATAATTTCGTTTGACATTCGATAAGTTTTCGTTTCACTTGCCTTTATATCGTAATCGCAATTTCATTTGCGCAATACGAAAGTCTGACTCTTGGGAGAGAGACAGTGGGGGAAAGCGTATTCAATATTTTTGTGATTGGCGTTAGCATCAACGGCTATGGGATCGCGCGTGGCGCAGTCGGTCGGGGATATTTGGTTGCGCTCGCCGAGATGAACGATTTTGCTTCCGGCACATCCTCAGGATCGACAAAGCTCATTCACGGTGGCTTGAGTTATATCGAGCATTTCGAGTTCAGGTTGGTTCGCGAGGCACTGATGGAACGCGAAGTACTATGGGAGATGGTGCAGCATATTAGTTGGCCCATATGCTTTGCGCTGCACATCAAGAAAGAGGCGGCGGAACGGCCCCTGAAGTCGTTTTTACGCAAGGCTTTCGAATATCCTCACGGTTGGGTGGACGTTAGTGAGCAGTCTGCCAGGCGGCAATTTTCCGGAAACCGGTTATGATCGGGAGGTCGGCGTGTTGAAGAGCCAATATCCGTTTCTGCAGAACGGCACGCTCGTCGTCTCGTGCGGCTCCATGGAACGCTTGCTACCAGCCTATTGGGGAACGCAAGAGGCAGCGGCGACTTCCGCAACGATCTCTATGAGAGCGAGGTGCGAAAGCTGATAGAAAAGGAAGGGGTGCGGTACGCCGAGGACGTGTTTTGGAGTCGAACAAAGAATGACCTGTATCTTTCCGGGGAGCAGGCTGAGGAACTTGAGACTGTCATTGCGGGAGTGACGGCCCGTTAGAGTTTGTCAGGGAAAAGTGGAATCCGGTTTTCCCGAAAAGACAAACGAAAACAAGAGAATCTAGAGGCTGTCTGGTTCAATCTGAACCTGACAGCCTCTAGACCGCAGCGATTGCCTTAGCGCGGGCTTCTATGGGTTCATCC
>DNPN01000300.1:0-8549 GCA_003501385.1 Rhizobium sp.
TATATGGCGCACGGCGCTGTAGCGTAATCAGCAGCATAACACCGTTGGCCAAAGCCATGGGCCGTGTGAACAGGCCAATGGCAATCATGAGCCCGCCAAAGAATTGCATGACAGCCAGCATCGGCGAAAACAGCCAGCCGGGATGAAAGCCAAGGTTTTCCACAAAGCCAATCTGGGCCATGGGAGCCATGATTTTGGGATAGCCCTCAACCATGAGCATGCCACCGATGACAATACGAAACGCAGTAAAGGCAATTGGCTGCGCAAACGTTTCATAGAAATTCTGCATGAAGGGAAGAATGTAACGACTTTGAGCGTGTTTCTTTTCGCTCGTATACGTGGCTTGTAAAGTCATCGGTCACCTTTCGTCCTGATTGTGTTTTCAAGTTAGGTGAGTGGTCGAAAACATTATTGATATAGGTCAATCATGCAGGATGATTCATGCGCGATCTCTCGCATAGGGTGAGGAGAGTAATGAATACACGATTGCGCCGAATGGTGTGCAGCGCAATCAATGGTGAATTGAAACGTCATTGAATTCAGATAAGGGTTACCACTTGAAAAGAACTACGGCATCAAATGGCGCACGGCATGCGTGCTCACGGGGCTGGTTCTGGCAATTGTTTCGGTTATCGCAATCATGGTTTTGGTTTTATGAAAGTTCTTGCTGCTTTTCTGGTTTGGCCGGGCGTGTTTGTGTTCGGCTTGGTCGGTTCTTATTTTGCGTTCTCAAGTCCGCATCCCATTCTGGCATTCATCGTGGTCTATTTTGCAGCTTTTGGTCTGCTGGCCCTGTGTGAACGGCTTTTGCCCTACGAGCAGGTCTGGCTCGACAATGATGGCGAAACCTTCAACGATGTGGCCCATACGCTGCTGACAAAAGGCATGGTGGAGGCGCTTTCCGGCCTCTCAGCCGTCTTCCCCATGCTGGCCGCGCAAATTTTGCGGCCCTTGGCCGGGCTTGAATTTGGAATCTGGCCCAACGGCTGGCCGATGTTTTTGCAGGTGGTTCTGGCCGTTGTGGTGGCCGAATTCGGTCTCTACTGGTCCCATCGAATCGCCCATGAGCGGCTGTTTTTCTGGCGCTTCCATGCGTTGCATCATAGCGTAACACGGCTTTGGGTGGTCAACACCGGGCGTTTTCATTTTATGGATTCGTTGTTCAAGATCGTGCTCAGTCAGGTGCCGCTTTATATGATGGGTGCCCCTGTGGAGGTGTTTTTGTGGGTGGGGGCAGTTACGGCCTTTATCGGCATTCTCACCCATTGCAATGTGGCTGTGCGCACCGGTGTGCTGGATTATGTGTTCAGTACGCCGAGGCTGCACCGCTGGCACCATTCCAAAGATCTGCGTGAAGGCAACACCAATTACGGCGAAAATATCGTTGTTTTTGATATGATTTTTGGCACGTTTTACAATCCAGATCGGCCATCCTCGACCGATATAGGCATCAGCGGCACAATCGCCACTGGCTTTGTGTCGCAATTGACCCAGCCGTTTTCGCGCAAGGGTGTGTCTGAAATTCTCGGCCGAAAACCTCGCAGCAATCGTTAATCCGGCCGCTTTACAACCGCCCAACCGGGCGGTTGATTTTTTTACGACGGGTTCAATTTTTCTGTCTTGACGATGACGCGGCGTTTCAATATCAACAGCGGCGGGACACCTCTCCCCAACGAGAGGCCATATACCTGGAAGGGTAGTTTGCTATGGTTGATATTACTGCACCCGCCGCACGTACGGTAAATGCTAATTTTTCGTCTGGCCCATGCTCGAAGCGCCCCGGTTGGGCGCTTGAAGCACTCAGCGATGCCCCGCTCGGTCGTTCGCACCGCGCCAAGGTTGGCAAAGATAAGCTGAAGCTGGCCATTGACCTTACCCGTGAAATCCTAAACGTTCCTGCCGATTACCGTATTGGTATCGTTCCCGCATCCGACACTGGCGCTGTCGAAATGGCGCTCTGGTCGTTGCTCGGTGAGCGCGGCGTGGACATGCTGTCTTGGGAAAGTTTTGGCGCTGGCTGGGTGACCGATGTGGTCAAGCAGCTGAAGCTTGCTGACGTTCGCAAGTTCAATGCCGATTACGGCCTGTTGCCAAACCTCGCATACGTCGATTTCGACCGCGATGTGGTCTTCACATGGAATGGCACCACCTCTGGCGTTCGCGTTCCCAATGCTGATTTCATCCCGGCTGACCGCAAGGGTCTGACCATTTGCGATGCAACCTCGGCCGCATTTGCGCAAGAGATGGATTTCTCCAAGCTCGACGTTGTTACCTTCTCCTGGCAGAAGGTTCTGGGTGGCGAGGGTGGTCACGGCATGTTGATCCTCAGCCCACGCGCTGTTGAGCGTCTTCAGACGTACGCTCCGGCTTGGCCGCTGCCAAAGATTTTCCGCCTGACCTCTGGCGGCAAGCTGATTGAAGGCATCTTCAAGGGCGAAACCATCAACACGCCTTCGATGCTCTGCGTTGAAGATTATCTGGATGCACTGAACTGGGCTAAGTCCATCGGTGGTCTGGACGCGCTGATTGCGCGTGCTGACGCCAATGCCAAGGTGATCTTCGATTTCGTCGCTGCCAATGACTGGATCGCCAACCTCGCACAGGTTGAAGAGACCCGCTCCAACACTTCGGTGTGCCTGACCATTGCCGACCCAGACGTTTTGGCGCTGCCCGTTGAAGAGCAGGCCGCTTTTGCCAAGGGCATTGCAACGCTTTTGGAAAAGCAGGGCGTGGCCTATGACATCGGTGCTTACCGCGATGCGCCTGCTGGCCTTCGCATCTGGGCTGGTGCCACCATTGAGACCGCCGACATGCAGGTTTTGATGCCTTGGCTGACCTGGGCTTACCAGACCCAGAAGGCTACGCTTGCCAAGGCTGCCGCTTAAGCCTTATTCGGCCTCGCAATGATGCGAGGCCCACTCCCCATTCATGATCGTTATAAACGAACTCTTTTAGGAGGCCTCGTCATGGCACCTCGCGTTCTCGTCTCTGATGAATTGTCAGAAACCGCCGTCCAGATCTTCCGTGATCGCGGCGTTGAAGTGGATTTCCAGCCGCAACTCGGCAAGGATAAAGACAAACTGGCCGAAATCATCGGCAATTACGATGGTCTGGCCATCCGTTCGGCCACCAAGGCCACGGAAAAGCTGATTGCTGCCGCCACCAACCTCAAGGTTATTGGCCGCGCTGGTATCGGTGTCGATAACGTCGATATTCCGGCTGCCTCGCGCCGCGGTATCATTGTGATGAACACGCCGTTCGGCAATTCCATCACCACCGCTGAACACGCCATTGCGCTGATGTTTGCCGTTGCCCGCCAGCTTCCTGCAGCCGATGCCTCCACGCAGGCTGGCAAGTGGGAAAAGTCGAAGTTCATGGGTGTTGAAATCACTGGCAAGGTGCTGGGTGTGATCGGTGCCGGTAACATCGGCTCCATCGTTTGCTCGCGCGCCATTGGCCTGAAGATGCATGTCATCGCTTACGACCCCTTCCTGTCGGCTGAACGTGCGCAGGAAATGGGCGTGAAGAAGGTTGAGCTGGACGAGCTGCTGGCGCAGGCCGATTTCATCACCCTGCACGTACCCATGACCGACAAGACCCGTGGCATTCTCGGCAAGGACAATCTTGCCAAGACCAAGCCCGGCGTTCGCATCATCAACTGCGCCCGTGGTGGTCTGGTGGATGAGGCAGCATTGGCCGAAGCCATCAAGTCTGGCCATGTTGCCGGTGCTGGTTTCGACGTGTTTGAAGTTGAGCCTGCCAAGGAAAGCCCGCTGTTTGGCTTGCCAAACGTGGTTTGCACCCCGCATCTGGGCGCATCCACCACCGAAGCACAAGAAAATGTGGCGCTTCAGGTTGCCGAGCAGATGTCGGACTATCTGGTCAACGGTGCGGTTTCCAACGCCATCAACATGCCTTCGATCACTGCCGAAGAAGCACCGCTTCTGAAGCCGTTCATCAAGCTGGCAGACGTTCTGGGCGCTTTCGTGGGTCAGGTGACAGAGGGTGCGATCAAGCAGATCGAAATCCTTTATGATGGCCAGACAGCCACCATGAACACCAAGGCTCTCAGTTCTGCCCTTCTGGCTGGTCTGATCCGCTCTCAGGTGTCGGATGTCAACATGGTGTCGGCTCCGATCATGATCAAGGAAAAGGGCATTGTTCTCTCTGAAGTCAAGCGCGACAAGACCGGCGTTTACGACGGCTACATCAAGCTGACCGTGACGACCGAGCGCCAGACCCGCTCGATTGCTGGTACCGTGTTCTCGGATGGCAAGCCACGCTTCATCCAGATCAAGGGCATCAACCTCGACGCCGATGTTGGTCCGCACATGATCTACATCTCCAACACCGACGTTCCCGGCATGATCGGCTTCATGGGCACCACACTCGGCAACGCTGGCGTCAACATCGCCAACTTCCAGCTGGGTCGTGAAAAGGAAGCTGGCGACGCGATTGCGCTTCTCTATGTGGACGGTCCTGTTGAGCAGGCGGTTCTGGATCAGCTGACGGCAAATCCTGCCATCAAGCAGGCCAAGCTTTTGACCTTCGCGGTCGAATAAGATCTGATTTACCGAATATCGGTGACATTTAACCCGGCGGGCGAAAGCTCCGCCGGGTTTTTCATATCTCCTTCACAGTTTGATAACTGTCAAATTGACGCATGGCGGCTTGTCGCATTGTTTCTTGGCTGTTGTGCTCTAGGTTATGCTAATATGTTCATGCTGCGGCACGATTTGCCACAGGGTATGACGTGTGATGCTGCCTAAGGGCGGAGGAGACACTGCCATGTTCGACAATCTTGATGCTGTGCTTCTCGCAAGAGCACAGTTTGCCTTCACTGTTTCGTTCCACATTATCTTTCCGGCTTTTTCCATCGGGCTGGCCAGCTATCTGGCCGTGCTGAATGGCTTGTACCTCTGGACCAAAAAAGAGGTCTGTTTCGAGCTGTTCAACTTTTGGAAAACCATCTTCGCGGTGGCTTTTGGCATGGGCGTGGTGTCCGGCATTGTCATGGCCTATCAGTTTGGTACCAATTGGAGCGTGTTCTCCGATAAGGCCGGGCCGGTGATTGGCCCGCTGATGGGCTATGAAGTGATGACGGCCTTCTTTCTGGAGGCTGGCTTTCTCGGCGTTATGCTGTTTGGCCGCCATCGCGTTGGTCCTGCGCTACATTTCTTTGCCACCTTCATGGTAGCCGTCGGCACGCTGATTTCCGCCACATGGATTCTGGCGGTAAATTCATGGATGCAAACCCCGGCAGGCTTTGGCATCAATGACAAAGGCCAGTTCATTCCACTGGATTGGTGGGCGGTGATTTTCAATCCATCCTTCCCCTATCGGCTGGTGCATATGGTGCTGGCCGCTTATCTCACCACAGCCCTTGTGGTTGGGGGGGTGGGGGCGTGGCATCTGTTGCGTAAAACCGCGCCGCGCCGGGCGGGCAAGATGTTTTCGATGGCCATGGGCATGGTGGCAATTGTTGCCCCCATCCAGATTTTGGCAGGCGATGCCCATGGGCTGAACACGCTGGAACATCAGCCCGTGAAAATCATGGCTATGGAAGGCCATTTTGACAGCCATCCCGATGGCGCACCGTTGATCCTGTTCGGCATTCCCGACCAAGCCAACAAGCGCATTGATTATGCCATTGAAATTCCAAAACTCTCCAGCCTGATCCTGAAACATGATCTCAACGCCCCCATGGCGGGGCTGGATACGGTGCCGGATAATCTGCAGCCGCCGGTGGTGGTTGTGTTCTGGTCGTTCCGCATCATGGTCGGGCTTGGTTTTGCCATGTTGGGTCTTGGCCTGTGGAGCCTCTGGGCGCGCTATCGTGGCACGCTGCAGTCGGATGTCTGGCTGCATCGTTTGGCTGTTGCCATGGGGCCTGCGGGTTTTGTGGCGGTTCTGGCGGGCTGGGTGACCACCGAGGTCGGGCGTCAGCCCTACACGATCTATGGCCAGCTTCTCACTGCACAATCCCATTCGGCCATTGAAGCGCCAGCGGTTGCCACGTCACTCATCCTGTTCATCATCGTCTATTTCTTCGTCTTTGGCTCCGGCACGTTTTATATCTTGCGGCTGATGGCACGCCTGCCGCGTGATCCGACGCCGGAAATTGGCGATGCGCCAATCCGGACCGCAGGCATTGTTCCGGGCACATTGGCCCATAAGGTTGAAGGAGGCTCCCATGGTCATTGATTATGCATTCATCTGGGCTGCCATCATTGCCTTTGCCATTCTGGCCTATGTCATTCTCGATGGCTTTGATCTGGGTGTGGGCATCCTGTTTCCTTTTTTCAAAAGCAAGCACGACCGCGACCAGATGATGAATTCCGTGGCCCCTGTGTGGGATGGCAACGAGACATGGCTGGTTCTGGGCGGCGGCGGATTGCTGGCGGTGTTTCCGCTGGCCTATGCCACCATTCTTCCAGCCCTCTATATGCCGATCACCCTGATGCTGATCGGGCTGATTTTTCGCGGTGTGGCGTTTGAATATCGCTGGCGCACCCTGCGCTGGCGCGGGGTGTGGGACGTGGCCTTTGCCGGAGGCTCGATTCTTGCTGCGTTAATGCAGGGCATTGCTCTGGGTGCTCTGGTGCAGGGCATACCCGTGACCAATCGCGCCTATTCCGGCGGCTGGTGGGATTGGCTGACGGTGTTTTCGGTCGGCACAGGCGTGGCGCTGGTGATTGGCTATGCGCTGCTGGGGGCCACCTGGCTGGTGTTCAAAACCCATGGCCCCTTGCGCATGCGGGCGCAGCATTTTGCCATGTCATCTGCTGTGCTCACAGTGGCGGCCATGGGCATTTTCAGCCTGTGGACACCGTGGCTGAAACCTCAATATCTCGACCGATGGTTCGGCTTTCCGAGCCTTATTTTCAGCGTGATCGTGCCTGTTTTGGTGCTGGCCTGCCTCTGGCTGATTTTCAAAGGCCTGCGTGATAATCAGGATTGGTTGCCCTTTGTGGCATCTCTCACGCTGTTTACGCTTGGCTTTGCCGGAATTGGTATCAGCTTCTATCCCTATATGGTGCCAACGGCCATCACCATCTGGGATGCTGCAGCGCCCGATAGCAGCCTGAAATTTCTGCTTGTGGGCGCAGTTGTGCTGGTGCCGATCATTTTGCTGTACACGGGCTATGCCTACTGGGTATTCAGAGGCAAAATCAATCCGGAAGAAGGCTATCATTGATGACAGAAAAAACCTTGGCGCAAAAACTGGTGTGGTTTGCAATCTTCTGGCTTGTTGGCGTGGGCGTTGTTGGCGCGGTTGCGGCCTCTATCCGGCTGGTGCTGATGACGTCTTGATGGTCAGATCAAAAAAAATTGATTTTGCGCTCTAAAAATATGCGGGCGGCAACGCCATATAGGAAACAGAGGCTGTTTGGGGCCGGTATGAACATAGAGGGTGGTATGCACAGAGCTTTGAAAGCATTTGGTATTGTGATGATCGGCTTGGCGGTGGCAGTGACATCGGTTGATTTTGCCGAAGCACGCAAGGCCGGAGGCTCCAGCAGTTTTGGCAGCCGCGGCTCGCGCACCTACAGCGCGCCCGCCGCCACCAACACCGCTCCAACAACGGCCGCGCCGATTGAGCGCAGCATGACACCCAATACCACACAGCCCGGCGGCTTTAATCAGGCAGGCCAGCAGGCAGCGCCTAAGCGTGGCCTGTTTGGTGGCTTAGCAGGCGGCCTGATGGGCGGTCTGTTGATGGGTGGTTTGTTTGGCATGTTGATGGGCGGCGGCTTTGGCGGTCTGTCGGGCATGTTCGGAATGCTGTTCCAGATCTTGCTGATTGGCGGCGCGATCATGTTGGCCATGCGCTTCTTTGGCCGCAAACAGGCCTATTCCGCACCTGCATCGAATAACCGTATGTCGCAACCAGAGACGGGTGCGCATGTATCGTCCAGTCATGTGTCTCCGAGTCAGGGCCTTGGCGGCTTTGGCATTCCTAAAATCGGCGGCCCAGCAGCTGCCCCGGCACCTGTCGCTTCTGGAACGGATGATGTTGGCATCACGCCAAAGGATTTCGATACGTTTGAGGAATTGCTGAAAGAAATGCAGCGCGCTTATGGCACGGAAGATTACTCAGCCCTTCGCCGTATCGCCACACCCGAAGCCATGTCTTATTTGGCCGAAGAACTGAGCGAAAACGCCACCAAGGGCGTCAAGAACGAGGTGCGCGACGTGCGCCTGTTGCAAGGCGATCTGGCGGAAAGCTGGCGCGAAGGCAATGTGGATTATGCCACAGTTGCCATGCGTTATGAGGCCATTGATGTGATGCGCGATCGCACCAGCGGCAAGGTGGTTGAGGGTGATCCTGATCATCCACAGCAATCGGTTGAGGTCTGGACGTTTATTCGTCGCCCTGCATCTGGCTGGAGTATTTCCGCCATTCAGGCTGCGTGATCGCAGGCATCAGTATCTCCTCAAGAGGAAAACCTCCGGTCTGTGGACCGGAGGTTTTTTATTGCCTTAGAGTTTGTCAGGTTCAGATTGAACCAGACAAACTCTAGCTTTTCTTGTTTTCGTTTGTCTTT
>DNPN01000300.1:8791-9737 GCA_003501385.1 Rhizobium sp.
TAGCTTTTCTTGTTTTCGTTTGTCTTTTGGGAAAACCGGGTTCCACTTTTCCCTGGCAAACTCTAAGGGCATCGCCGCAGCTGATCAGCATAAATGCTGGTAATCGCCGCAAAACGCTTGGCCCCAGCCAGAGCTTCAGGCCGCGTCTGATAGGCACCCCGGCTATAACCCAATTGCCCGGAATGATAGGCGAGATAGATGTTATAGGGCTGGGAGTAGGGGATGCCGTTTCTCAGATGGCTCTGATAGTGATACCAGCCAATAAAGCGCACAGCATCGGCAAAATTATCGCGGCGGGCCAGATAGCGCCCGGTTTCACGCTGATAGCGCGCCCAGGTACCATCTAGCGCCTGCGAATAGCCAAAGGCGGTGGATGCGCGCTTCCATGGAATGAAGCCAAGAATATAGCGTCTGGGCGGTCTGGCGCGGGCTCTGAAGCTGGATTCGGTATAAATGGTTGCCATAAGAATCGGCACAGGCACGCCATACTCGCGCTCAACCGAGCGCGTAGCCCTTTTCCAGTTTTCAAACACCCCATCCCGCTGATCAAAAATGGCGCAGGCGTTGCGGATCTGGCTTGGTGGCCGGGCACAGCTGGCAACCGCCAGCAACAGGGCGATGACGAGGAATTTACGCATGACAAACACACCTCTTCTATCAAGAGGTATTGTATTCGCTAAAATTTAACGAAAAGTTTTAATTTGCTGGCCAAGGGCTGAGCCGCCTTCATAGCGGGCTGTCTTGCGTTGTTATTTTTTCAGCTATTCATCAAAATACCCCGTGCGCAGGCGCACGGGGTTAAAATCCAGATTCTGTCAGGAAAAAGTGGAACCCGGTTTTCCCGAAAAGACAAACTAAAACAAGAGAGTTTAGAGACTGTCTGGTTCAATCTGAAACTGACAGACTCTAATGCCGACGCGGGCCTCGGAACCGGTCTTGTGGGGCG
>DNPN01000039.1 GCA_003501385.1 Rhizobium sp.
GCACGAGCGCGACATCAGCCACTCCAGCGTTGAACGCGCCATTGGCCCCGACACCACCATCACGCTCGATTTCGCCCTGAACCGTTTGGCAGGCGTTGTTGAAAAGCTGGTGATCTACCCGGAAAACATGTTGAAAAACATGAACAAATTCCGCGGCCTCGTCATGAGCCAGCGCGTGCTGCTGGCCCTGACCCAAGCTGGCGTCTCCCGCGAAGACAGCTACCGCCTCGTGCAACGCAACGCCATGAAAGTCTGGGAACAGGGCAAGGACTTTTTGGAAGAACTGCTGGCCGATGCTGAAGTGCGGGCCGCCCTCACCGAAGAGCAGATTCGTGAGAAGTTTGACCTTGGGTATCACACCAAGCATGTGGATACGATTTTCAAACGGGTTTTTGGCTAAGACTGGCCTGAAGCAATTTTGTACTCCTATAGCCGCCCGTTCTGGGCGGCTTTTTTTTAAAAAAAAGACCACGCGCATAACTTGCCAAGCATTTCACCTTGTGGATTAGTCTTGATCTTAACAAGAGGAGTATCGCATGACAATTGATCATTGGCTTGCTTTTGCCGCCGCTTCCGCCATTATGTTGGCGATTCCGGGACCAACCATTCTTCTCGTCATCTCTTATGCCATTAGCCATGGCCGCAAAGTAGCCACGGCCACAGTTGCAGGCGTGGCATTGGGCGATTTCACAGCAATGACGGCTTCAATGCTGGGGCTTGGCGCGCTCTTGGCAACATCTGCCGCAATATTCACCGCCCTGAAATGGATTGGTGCCGCTTATCTTATTTATCTTGGCATTAAACTTTGGCGCGCTCCTGTTGCTACCAGCGCAGAGCAGACTGAAGGCGCAGACACAAACAACGAGCGCCCCGTTCGCATTTTTCTGCATACCTATGTGGTTACGGCGCTGAACCCCAAAAGCATCATTTTCTTTGTAGCCTTTCTGCCGCAATTTCTGGACACTTCAAAACCGCTCACGTCTCAGATGCTGATCATGGAGCTTACATTCATCGTTTTAGCCACCTGCAATGCGGCGACATACGGCTTTATGGCATCCATCGCGCGGAAAACCATTCGTAAGCCAAGCGTGCAAAAAGTGGTCAATCGTACAGGTGGTTCGCTCATGATTGGTGCAGGTCTCCTTGCTGCGGGTTGGAAACACGCATCTGCTTGAGCCTGCTGTTAACAGCGTAATGTTTCATGCAAGTAGGGCGTTACGAAACACCCTACTCTTTTCCCTCGATCAACACTTGTCATGGCGTTGTCAAAACACAGACACAAGCTATATCTGCGACTAACAAACAGACGGCCAATGCAACGTGAGCCGTAAAAGTAGGATCAACGCATGAGACTCGTACTGCGCATTATCAGCGTGATCCTTCTTGCCCTATTGGTTCTGGCCGCGCTTGCTGCCAGCGGCTGGATAACGCTCGCTCTTTGGTATCGCATTCCGGGGCCAGACCTCGTCCGTGGTGCAGCTTCCGGCTTGTGGCTGGTGTTTGTACTGGCCATTCTTTCATTAGGTCGAAAATCACCCCTTGCGTCAGTCGGGCTGTTTCTTCTGAGCCTGATTTTCGTCGGCATCTGGTGGCACTCGATCAAGCCGAGCCTTGATCGGGATTGGGCGGTGGATGTGTCCAAAACCGTGACGGGGACGGTTGAGAACAACATTGTCACGCTCCAGAATGTGCGCAATTTCAATTGGACAAGCGACAGTGCTGCCGATGCCAAATGGGAAACCCGGCAATATGATCTCAATAAGCTGAATGAGGCCGATATGGTCCTGTCCTATTGGGGCATGGATGCCATTGCCCATACGCTGATCAGTTTCGGGTTTGAGGATGGTCAGCGCGTGGTGTTCTCGGTGGAAACGCGCCGCGAGAAGACCGAATCCTATTCATCGATTGCAGGCTTTTTCAAAACCTATGAGCTGGCGTTCCTCGCCGCCGACGAGCGGGATATTCTCTATCTTCGCACCAATATGCGCAAAGAAGACACCTATCTTTACCCGCTGGATATTCCCAAACAGGCCATGCGCGCCTTGTTTTTGAATTACGTGAACTCGGCAGATCAGCTGGCTAAACAGCCCAAATTCTACGACACAATCACCACCAATTGCACCACAGTGGTGTTTGACCTTGCCCGCCAGATTGAGCCCGGCCTTCCAACGGATTACCGCGTTTTGCTGTCGGGCTACCTGCCCGGCTATCTCGCGGAGCATGATGCGTCTATCTGGAAGCTGCCGGAGCCTGAACTTCGCAAGCGTGCCGCCATCAGCGCCAAAGGACAAGCGGCGGGGAATTCACCAGCTGATTATTCCAGTGTGATCAGGCAGTAAGATTTATCGTTGTTATTTTCGAGCACCAACAAAAATACCTGTGAGTACCATTCCAACAAGGCCAAGCACAGTAACGGCAGTACTGCCCACTAAAAATTGCATAACAGAATCTGCAATAGGGTGCTTAAAGCATCCAAATCCGTTCATAAGCAAAATAATACCTACAAAAGCAGAGTATGAACACATAAATTTATATGCATAACCAGCGTAAGGTTTAAGCATATCATCAAGAATACTTTTTGTTTTAAGTTTCTGCCTTAACTCGCTAATTTCTTCTTTCAACGAAAAGTTTTCTTCAGCTACCGAATTATGCTTATCTCGCCATTGTTCAACAGTAACTTTAGAATCCGTATTTGGAGACGACAAAGGTGCATTTGTAATATCAGCAATATTTACGCTTGTTGGCCTCTCGGTCACATCATACTCCCGCGCGCCCCGCCATAGCTAAATCGATGTAATGATTCTTTATATCGTCCAAATCCAAAGGCGAATTACGTCCTTTGTTAAAGTAAGCCTTCTCCCAAGGCGTATTTGGTTCATGCGTAAGCTGCGACAACTTAGCCGCAGACAGATGGCCGTATTTATCCCAGACGTGCTTTATAACTTGCTTCTCGTCATCAGTAAGTTGTTCCTCTACAACGTTTTGATTATCAGGATCCATGAGAGTATTATATTGACCTCTGTATCCATATTCTTTTATATGCTTCCAAATTGAACGAAATACTGGGCCGTTATCCCACGCTTCAGGCACTTCTTCAATCAAAGGCTGTCCACTGACGGCTAGCATCCAACCATTTGCAATATGGCATAGCTTTTGAATATACATCTGGCGTGGCCACGTGTTATCTGCACGCAGCTTAAGAAACTCATTTGCGATTGCTACAGCTTTGTGGTTTGGCATTTCTACAAGCTCCTCCTTCCAGCCCTACAATCAGTATCCGCACACATTTAACTAGAAAATAGCGTCCAGACAAACATCGGATATGTCGTCTTTACCGCAGTTTCTGAAGTACAAGAATCATCTCCATAATCCTATTTGGCGTACTATAACATGTGAACGCTCAAATTAAGAAATTCTAATTAAAAGATGTCGCTCATAGTTAGAAACTGCGGCAACGACCACAACATTTACTCAGGCAGCTTGCGCACAGCACCCAAATCCGCCGACGTTGCAAAAGCTGCGTAGGCCTTGAGCGCCGTTGTCACCTTACGCTTACGAACCTCGGTTGGCTTCCAGCCAGCGGCATCTTGGGCGGCACGGCGGGTTGCGAGTTCGGTTTCCGAGATCACCAGTTCAATCGTGCGGTTTGGAATGTCGATGGCAATGGTGTCGCCGTTGCGCACGAGGCCGATGGTGCCGCCGTTGGCGGCTTCGGGCGAAACGTGGCCGATGGAAAGACCCGATGTGCCGCCGGAGAAGCGGCCGTCGG
>DNPN01000241.1 GCA_003501385.1 Rhizobium sp.
GAAAAGACAAACGAAAACAAGAGAGATTAGAGGCTGTCTGGTTCAATCTGAACCTGACAGCCTCTAGACCGCAGCGATTGCCTTAGCCACGGCTTCTATGGCTTCATCAGCCTTGGTGCCATCTGGGCCACCGGCTTGCGCCATATCGGCGCGACCGCCGCCACCCTTGCCACCCAAGGCCACAGAGGCAACCCGCACCAGATCAACGGCGGAAAGCTTGTCGCTCAGATCCGCCGTCACACCCACCACGGCACTGGCCTTGCCATCCTCCGCAACGGCAATCAGCAACACAACGCCAGACCCCAAGATGGTCTTGGCCTCATCCACCATGCCCTTAAGGTCCTTGGCATCAATCCCGGCAAGCTGTTTGCCCACAAATTTCACGCCATTCATATCACGTGGCGCTTCTGCCTCGCCGGCTGAGCCGCCACCCATGGCCAGCTTGCGCTTGGCGTCAGCCAGTTCGCGCTCCAGCTTGCGGCGCTCATCCACCAGCGCTTCCACCCGGCCAATCACATCAACGGGCTGAACCCTCAGTGTGCTTGCCAAAGCCTTGAGGCGCTCATCCTGTTCCGAGAGATAAGCCCGCGCCGTTTCGCCCGTCAAAGCCTCGATACGACGAACGCCCGCACCGACCGCGCTATCGGACAACAGCCTCACCAGACCGATATCACCTGTTGCCGAAACATGCGTACCACCGCAAAGCTCGATGGAATAAGGCTTGCCAGCTTTCTCACCGCGAACGGCTGTGCCCATGGCCACAACACGCACTTCGTCGCCATATTTTTCGCCAAACAGCGCCATCGCGCCTTCAGCAATGGCATCATCCACGGCCATCAAACGGGTGGTAACGGGCGAATTTTGCAAGATGATTTCGTTGGCCATGTCCTCAACAACCTTCAACTCTTCAGCAGAGATTGGCTTGGGGTGCGAAATATCAAAGCGCAAACGGTCCGGTGCCACCAGCGAGCCCTTCTGCGCCACATGCGTGCCGAGAACTTCGCGCAGCGCTTCATGCAGCAAATGGGTTGCCGAATGGTTGGCACGCAGGCGCGAACGACGCGTATTCGATACGTTCAACACCACAGCTCCACCCGCAGCGACAGTGCCTTCGCGCACAGTGGCAATATGAACAAACAGCCCCTCGCCGCGCTTTTGCGTATCCGTCACATCCAGCACAAAGCCTTCACCGACGATCTCGCCAGTATCACCCATCTGGCCGCCAGATTCCGCATAGAATGGCGTCTGGTTGACAACAACCTGCACGCTTTCGCCAGCCGTCGCCTTTTCCACCAAGGCACCGTCACGCACCAGCGCCTGAATTTCGCCCTCTGCGGTCTCTGCAGAATAGCCCAGGAATTCGGTTGCACCGTGCTTGTCCTTAACCTCGAACCAGACCGTTTCCGTGGCTTTATCGCCAGAGCCAGACCAACTGGCGCGGGCTTCGGCCTTCTGGCGCTCCATGGCATCGGTAAAGCCAGAGATATCCACACCAATGCCACGGGCGCGCAGCGCATCCTGCGTCAAGTCGAGCGGAAAACCATAGGTGTCGTACAGCTTGAACACCGTTTCGCCATCAAGGCTATCGCCGTTATTGAGATTAGCAGTCGCGTCCGACAGCAGCGACAGACCGCGCTCCAGCGTTTTGCGGAAACGGTTTTCTTCCAGCTTGATTGTTTCGGAAATCAGTGATTCGGCGCGCACCAGTTCCGGATAAGCCCGACCCATTTGCTGCACCAGAACCGGCAGCAACTTGTAGATAATCGGCTCACGTGCACCCAGCAACTCCGCATGGCGCATGGCACGGCGCATGATGCGGCGCAGCACATAGCCACGACCCTCGTTGGATGGCAGAACGCCGTCAGCAATCAAAAACGCAGATGAGCGCAGGTGGTCGGCAATCACGCGATGGCTTGCCCTACGCTCACCTTCGGCAGCAACGCCGGTGAGATCTACGGAAGCGTCAATCAATGCACGGAAGAGATCGATATCGTAATTGTCATGCTTCCCCTGAAGCAGGGCCGCAATGCGCTCCAAACCCATGCCCGTATCAATCGACGGACGCGGCAGATCAACCCGCTCTTCCTTGCTGATCTGCTCATATTGCATGAAAACGAGATTCCAGATTTCGATAAACCTGTCACCATCTTCATCAGCCGAACCCGGAGGGCCACCCCAGATATGATCGCCGTGGTCGTAGAAAATTTCCGAGCATGGACCGCATGGGCCGGTGTCCCCCATGGCCCAGAAATTATCGCTGGTGGGAATGCGAATGATCTTGTGATCCGGCAGACCCGCAATCTTCTTCCAAAGGTTGAAGGCCTCGTCATCGGTATGATAAACCGTCACGCACAGGCGCTCACGATCAACGCCGAATTCCTTGGTAATCAGGTTCCATGCCAACTCAATGGCATTTTCCTTGAAATAATCGCCAAAGGAGAAATTGCCGAGCATTTCAAAGAAGGTGTGATGGCGGGCCGTGTAGCCAACATTGTCCAAGTCATTGTGCTTGCCGCCAGCGCGAACGCATTTTTGCGCTGTCGCCGCGGTGGAATAGGGGCGGCTCTCCAGCCCGGTGAACACATTCTTGAATTGCACCATGCCAGCATTGGTAAACATCAATGTCGGATCATTGCGGGGCACAAGCGGGCTCGATGCGACAACCTCATGCCCATTGGACTTGAAGTAATTCAGGAAAGTCGATCGAATGTCGTTTACGCCGCTCATGAGGTGCCCTTGGAATTCAATGTCCGCTCGCGGACAAACATAAGAAAACAACGGCTTTTATCGTCCGGGATGCCGCCTGTCCAGTCTGTGTCAAAAAAACGGCCGAAGATACACCTCCGGCCGTCTCTCAAAATCATCAGATTAAAAAGACGATCAAGCGTCGTCGCCGCCCGCTGCATATTCCGAGTCAGGGCCACCATTCTCCAAAAACCGCTCGGCAATCAGACCGGCGTTCTGGCGCAGCGCCATTTCGATCTCATCGGCAACCGCAGGGTTATCTCGCAGGAAGGTCTTGGCGTTTTCACGCCCCTGCCCAAGTCGCTGACTGTTGTAGGAGAACCAAGCACCGGATTTTTCAACAATCCCGGCCTTCACACCAAGATCAACCAGCTCGCCAGTCTTGGACACGCCTTCGCCATACATGATGTCAAACTCAACCTGCTTGAAGGGAGGAGCCATCTTGTTTTTAACGACCTTGACGCGGGTCTGGTTACCAACAACCTCTTCGCGATCCTTCACAGCGCCAATACGGCGAATATCAAGGCGCACGGAGGCGTAGAACTTCAAAGCGTTACCGCCCGTGGTGGTTTCCGGCGAGCCGAACATCACACCAATCTTCATACGAATCTGGTTGATGAAAATCACCATGCAGTTCGAACGAGAGATGGAACCCGTCAGCTTGCGCAGCGCCTGACTCATCAAACGTGCCTGCATACCCGGCAGACTGTCGCCCATTTCGCCTTCAATTTCGGCCTTTGGTGTCAAGGCAGCAACCGAGTCAATAACCAACACATCAATAGCACCGGAGCGCACCAGAGTATCGGTGATTTCCAAAGCCTGTTCGCCGGTATCCGGCTGCGAAATCAAAAGATTTTGCAAATCAACGCCAAGCTTGCGGGCATAGACCGGATCAAGGGCATGCTCGGCATCCACGAAAGCGCAAACGCCACCTTTTTTCTGCGCTTCTGCAATGGTTTGCAGCGCAAGCGTGGTTTTACCCGAGCTTTCAGGTCCATAAATTTCAATGATGCGGCCCTTGGGCAGACCGCCAATCCCCAGCGCGATATCGAGACTGAGGGAACCAGTCGAGACCGTTTCAACCTCAACAATCTTCTCATTCGCGCCGAGCTTCATGATCGACCCCTTACCGAACGAGCGTTCGATCTGCGCCAGGGCCGCTTCCAATGCCTTGCTTTTATCCACCGTTTTGTCCTCTACGAGCCGCAAAGAATTTTGTGACATTTGAAACACCTTTAGGTTATTGAAGCCGCGTAGGCAACGAAAGTGGAGACAGCAGTTGTGTACATGATTTGTTCTTATTTTTCAAGCACCACTTAAGCTTTTGTGTTTGTTTCCGAAAAACCAATTTGTTCTTGTAATGTTTCCATGGACTTACCCGGTGCAGACATGGCATGAGATGATGGCATTTCAGACAATTGGCTAGCCGGTTGGTGATTCGAAATTCAATGATTCTGGAGAGCTCGCGCATGGGAATCGACGTAACTGTTTTGGGCGGCGCGCATATTGATCGCCGCGGCAGAATTGATGGCGAGACTGTTCCGGGTGCCAGCAATCCCGGCGGCTGGATTGAAGAGCCGGGCGGCGGCGGCTTCAATGCTGCAAGATCGCTGTCACGCCTTGGCTTGGCGGTTACGATGATTTCCCCCCGGGGCGGCGATGCCATTGGGCAGCGCGTGGCGGATGCCGCCATGGAGGCAGGCATTGATGATAGACCTTTCACATTTCTGGACAGGGTCACGCCCAGCTATACGGCCATTTTGGAGCGCGACGGCAATCTGGTGATCGCCATTGCCGATATGGATCTCTACAAGCTGTTCACGCCGCGTCGGCTGAAAGTGCGTGCCGTGCGTGAAACACTGGCCGCTTCCAGCACCATTCTAGTGGACGCCAACCTGCCGCAAGACACATTGGAAGCCATTGCGCAGCAGGCCCGCACCTTGGGCAAACGGCTGATCGGCATTGGCATATCCCCTGCAAAAGTGGTGCGGTATCGCAACTGTTTACCCTTGATGGATTACCTTTTCCTGAACCGTGCCGAAGCTGGAACCATCACCGGAACCGTGCCTGAAGACCCCCGCCAATGGCCAGAGCAATTGCGCACCATGGGCCTGATGGGCGGCGTTGTCACCAATGGCTCCGGCCCGGTCATCGGTTTTGACCAAAGCGGCGATTATGCGCTGCTGCCACCGCAATTGGATGCAGTGGTGGATGTGACGGGTGCCGGCGATTCGCTCTGCGCAGGCACGGTGTCAGAGTTGATAAAAGGCAAGAGTTTATCGCAGGCACTGCGACATGGTGTTGCCTTGGCGGGGCTGACCCTGCTATCTCCTCATGCAACAGCCGAGGATCTGACGCAGGAGCGCCTTGCTGCGCGCCTTGAGCAAATTCCCGAGCCCCACTCTCTTACCTGATACACAAGTGGACATTTCATGACCCGAGCCATCTCCCCGCTTCTGCCCATCGTCTATTCCCATGAAGTGGCTGCCGCCAAGGCGCGTAATGCGCCCATCGTTGCGCTGGAATCCACCATCATTACCCATGGCATGCCCTATCCGCAGAATGTTGATATGGCCAAAAGCGTTGAGGCCATTATTCATGATGGTGGCGCTGTGCCTGCTACCATCGCAGTCATTGAAGGCGTTTTGCATATCGGCCTGGAAGAAGACCAATTGCAAAAGCTGGCGCAGCTGAAAAACGTCATGAAAGTCTCCCGTGCTGATCTGGCCTTTGCCATAGCCGAACGCCGGTCTGGCGCAACCACAGTGGCTGCGACGATGATTGCCGCTGCCCGCGCCAACATCACCGTTTTTGCCACGGGCGGCATTGGCGGCGTGCATCGCGGCGCGGAAGAAAGCTTTGATATTTCTGCCGATCTGGAGGAGCTGGCACGCACCAAGGTGATTGTCATTTGCGCAGGCGCAAAATCCATTCTCGACGTACCAAAGACGCTGGAAGTATTGGAAACACGCGGCGTTCCCGTTGTGACCTATGACAGCGAAGAATTCCCAGCCTTCTGGTCGCGCGAATCCGGTTTGAAAAGCCCGCTGACGCTGGAAAGCCCGGCAGCCATTGCCAATTTCCAGAAGGTACGTGATCAGTTGGGCATTGATGGCGGCATGTTGATTGCCAATCCTGTGCCGGAAGAGCACGAGATTTCGCGTGAAGAAATGGAAATCTACATTGGCCGAGCACTTGCCAGCGCCGAGCGCGAGGAAATCACCGGCAAGGCCGTTACCCCCTTCCTGCTGGATACGATTTTCCAGCTGACAGAAGGCCGCAGCCTGACCACCAACATTGCGTTGGTTGAGAACAATGCACGCTTGGCGGCGGAAATTGCGGTGGCAATGAGCTGATTAAAAAGCGCGTTCAAATTCAAAAGGCAGCCCTGATCGGCTGCCTTTTTTGTTTGATCAACGTGGTGCGCTGAACAATCTCATCACGAATCCAGCATTTCCCGCACCGCAATTGCCAATTGCTTGAGCGAAAACGGCTTTGGCAGAAAGCCGAATTTGGCCTCAGCCGGAAGATTTCGGGCGAATGCATCTTCGGCATAGCCAGAAACGAAAATGAATTTCAGATCGGGATAGTTCTTGCGCAATTCCTTCAACAAGGAAGGACCATCCATTTCCGGCATCACCACATCCGAGACGACAATATCGACCTTGCCGCTCAGCTCTTCCATAATCTCCAAGGCTTCGACGCCTGAGCAAGCCTCATGAACTGTGTAGCCGCGCGTTTCCAGCATGCGTTTGCCACCACGGCGCACCGCATCTTCGTCTTCCACCAAGAGCACGACAGCGGAATTACCGGTGAGATCTTCCGGCTCTTTGTCTTTGTCCGGCGCGGGTGCTTGCAACGCCTGCTTTGCGGCATCCGCTTTGGCCTCGGCATCCAGCGCCGAGATTGCGGGCGTCTCGACCGCATGGCGGGGCAGGAAGATGCGAAACACTGTGCCCTCACCCACCTCGGAATCCAGATAGATATAGCCGCCGGATTGCTTGATAATGCCATACACCATGGCAAGCCCAAGCCCGGTTCCCTTGCCCACATCCTTGGTGGTGAAAAATGGCTCGAAAATCTTGTCGATAATTTCCGGCTCAATACCCGTGCCGGTATCGGCAACTTCTATCAACACGAATTCTTCGCCGGGCAGGCCACGATAGTTAAAGGCCAACGCCTCGGCACCCGATACATTGCGGGTGCTAATGGTGATGCGTCCGCCTTGAGGCATGGCATCACGCGCATTGACACACAGATTAATCAGCACTTGCTCGAACTGTGAAAGGTCGGCGCGGACAGCCCAGAGATCACGGCCATAATCGACAAACAGCTTTACATTTGTGCCGGAAATCAACCGGTCCACCAGCATGCGCAGATCGCCAATTACATCGGTGAGATTCAGCACAGACGGACGCATGGTCTGCTTACGGGAAAACGCAAGCAACTGGCGCACCAGCACGGCGGCACGGTTGGCATTGCGCTTGATTTCCATCAGATCCGCAAAACTCGAATCCGAAGGCCGGGCTTGCAGCAAAAGATGGTCAGAAGATAGCAGAATGGCCGTCAGCACGTTGTTGAAGTCATGGGCAATGCCGCCTGCCAATGTGCCCACCGCATTCATTTTCTGGGTTTGGGCCATCTGGTTTTCCAGCGCCTTTTGATCGGTCACATCAACGGCATAGACAATGGCTGCCTCTTCCGGGGCCTCGTCGCTCTGGTCAATAACGGCATTGACGTAGAATCGGAAATGGCGGTTGTCGTCCTGCGGATGGCGGGAATCAATCGGGGCAATATCAACCTGTCGATCGCGCGCTGCCGACAAAGCATCTTCAAACTGGCTGCGCTCGTTTTCATGCAAAACAACATCCAGCTTGGCCTTGCGCTCAATATCATCGCGAGTCATGACGCTGGAGAAGAATTTCAGGAAAGGTGCATTGGTGCGCAAAATCCGGCCTTGCCCATCCACTGAGGCGATGGCCATCGGCGTGTTGTTGAAAAACCGCGTAAAGCGCAGCGATGCCGAGGAATCCGAGCGATCACCGCTGCTGGCCTCGTGGCGCGCCAGCACGATGGTGCGGCTTTCCCCCGGCGCGCCATCCCGCGCCGAGCGTACACGATGCACGAGGCGGGCCGGAAAGCTGCGGCCATCGGCACGGCGCAAATCCAGATCAAGTGTTGCGGTTCTGGAAAGACCAGGCTCGGCCTGCACGGATTGGATCAGGGCCATGCCCTCGCCTGCTACCAGATCTTTCAAGTAGATGGAGCCGGGCGAAAACTGGGTGAGATCAATGCCCAGCCATTCGGCAAGCGTTGCATTGAGATAGAAAATCTCGCCCTTGCGGCCTGCGGAAAAGAAACCGGCCGGAGCATGATCGAGATAATCAATGGCATTTTGCAATTCCTTGAAAAACCGCTCTTGATCATCTCGCTCGGTGGTGATGTCGGCAAATTGCCAGATTTGCAGGCCCTTGTGGCTGCCAGGACCAATCAGGCGGCGGGCGCGCAGCCGATACCAATGGGCACCGGAGCCATTGTCAGACACCGGGCCGAGCGGTTTGAGCAAACGAAATTCCTCATAACCATCGCGGTCATCTCGAAGGCCATTGATCAAGCGGTAGAGCGCCTCTCCGGCCTCGCGGTGCCGCGATAGCAAAACCTCCAGCGTCTGCACTTCCGTGGCGCGACGTGCGCCGGTCATCCGACCATAGGCGGCGTTCGCGTAGACAATATGGCCGCGAGGGTCCGTGATCAGCGTGCCTTCATTCTGACTGTCCAGAAACGCGCGACCAAGACCGTCTGATGGCGTCTGCGGCATGATTTCGATGAAGCCGATAAAGGCCGAGACCAGAAAGAAAATGCCAACAATGGCCAGAACACCCAAGACACCCAGAACGATTTGATTGTCCAGCTCGTTTCGCAACGCCACAAGGGCCCCGGCGGCCGCCAGCGACACAATCGCCAGAATGATAATCCGCACTGCGGCCCCGCTGTTGGGTCTACGATCAACCAGCGGCCCCGCGCTATGCTCAGTCTGCGGCTGCTGTGTCATTTGGTCCTCATCATCAACGGCATTTACGGTTACAATTGTTTGAGTTTGTCTTATCGGGAAAACCGGATTCCACTTTTCCCTGACGAACTCTAGCGTGTTGCATGCGCCCTGTCCCGGCAGCAATGCCGAGAATCGCTGTCTATATATAGTCTTTACCAACTTGTGTGAGGCGCAAAAAGCGTGACGATGAGCACATAAACCATCATTCACAGACAATCTCACACCGTTGCCGTATTGTTATGCGATATTATTGCCCTACTTCACCCCGCATCGTGAGAAATCAGCGGACAGAAAGTTCTGGCTGCTTGCCTCGCTTGCGGAAACATCGTTGAAGTAGCCTGAAGATTCGGACGGAGACAGTGACCATGATAGACGAAATCCTGAACGCCTATGGAGCACGCTTTGTCATTGCCGCCAGTGGCGTATTTTTGGCGTTAATCGTGCTCGTTATCGTTTTATGGATCATTCGCAACAAGGCACCCTCGCCTTTCGTGCGCGGCGGACGTAGCCGACAACCCCGGCTGCAAGTTCTGGATGCCGCAGCTGTTGATACTCGTCGCCGCCTTGTTCTGGTGCGTCGCGACAATATTGAACATCTGATTTTGATTGGCGGTCCCACGGATGTCGTGATTGAAAGCGGTATTGGTGAACCCAAGGCCTATCTGGCGGGTGAGCTTGCCGCGGAAACGTCATTGCAACAACGTGAAGACGCTGAGGCATTTCTGGCGCGGCAGGAAGCAGCCGCTTTGCAAACACCGCCTGCCGCCTTGCCAGTCGAACAACCCGTCGCCAAGCCCGCCGCTCCCATCAGGCGCGAGCCGCAAAAAGAAGCGGCAGCAGTTGATCTGATCCTGCCGGCTGAAACCCCGGCAAAGCCAGTTGCGGCAGAACGGCCTGCACCACCTATTGCCAAGGTTCAGCCAAGACCAACCCCCGAAGTTGCGCCGGAAAGAGTCCAAGCGCGGCGCCCACAACCGGCATCGCCACCAACGGCTGCACCAAACTTGGCGACAACACCAAGCCCTATAGAACGGTCACAACCGGCTCCTGCACCTGTACAAGCCAAACCACAGGTGCCAGTGGCGACACCAGAGCCCGCCAAGACAGAAGCGCCTGAGATTGTCGTTGCACCTGCCGCCACGCAGACCGTGCCGCCCGTGCGCGTTGAAGATGCCGCTTTGGCGCTGGATGCCGCGCGCGAGCGGATCTTGGCACCGAAGGTAGAACCCTTTGCGGCTGAGCGTTTTAAGGCACCTGTCGAGCCAGACGATATTGCGCTGAAGACCGAAGCCCCGCCTCGGGTTGATCCGGATATGGACAGCATCAAAAGCGAGTTCGAAAAAATCCTGGATACGGAAGTGTTAAGCCAACCCGTATCGCGGCCTCGACCAACCGTGGAGCCACCTGTCGCGCGCTCCATTCCGTCCATGGCGTCCATGGAGATCGGCTCAGCCGTAAAGCCACCTGTTCCAACCACCACCAGTGCACCCGCTGGTGCCCCCGCGAGTGAAAGCAATCTGCAAAACGAGATTGCCCGCATTTTTGGTGAGATGGGTGCCCCGCGCAAAGACTGAAGTGAAATTTCAGTGTTTTAACTGAGAGTAAGGACGGGCTTTGCCCGTCCGACATTGTTTGGCAAGCTTTACAATGTTTCCAAGCGATGCTTGGGCCTGTGCAAAGCATGGCTGAACACTTCGCCACGCCCCATGGAAAGTGAGCGATGGTAATACACGGGCACAGATTTTAAGGTCCTGAACTTCCGCAATGCCGCCAAACGCAAGGCTGCCGTCGTGAGAGACACGGCAAAAGCAGCGGTCCTGCCATCACAGAAGCGAGCCCAAAACAGCCAACAAAAAAGCACACGGGCATCATCTGCACCGCGTGCTTTTATAAGCTTTATACGCACCAGCATATGATGAACGATATGCCGAAACGACAGCAACACTATATCATCGACTATCTTGCCATCATCCAGATCAGGCAGATGCCCACCTGAACAAGGCTCACTCGTCGCGGTATACTTTTTCCCGACGCTCGTGCCGTTCCTGCGCCTCAATGGAGAGGGTGGCAATCGGGCGGGCATCAAGACGCTTGAGGCTGATTGGCTCTCCGGTTTCCTCACAGTAACCGTAGGTGCCCTCATCAATGCGTGTCAACGCAGCGTCAATCTTGGAGATCAATTTGCGTTGCCGGTCACGGGCACGCAATTCAATGGCTCGGTCCGTTTCGGACGAAGCACGATCTGCAAGGTCAGGGTGATTGGCACTTTCCTCGGCAAGGTGACCGAGTGTTTCTTTTGCTTCCCGCAAAATGTCATTCTTCCAGGCAATCAGTTTTGCACGAAAGTATGCACGCTGCTTAGCATTCATGAACTCATCGTCGTCTGAGAGCACTGGCTCAATAAGATCGATCTTCTCACTCAACGCGATTCTCCTGAAGAACATCTCTTGGCGGACGTATAACCTTTCGAATAGTCTCATTCAAGCCTTAGTCTTGCCTTTCTGTGATTTTTAAATTTGTCACAAAAATCGGCTAAAGGGCTATATTTTCATCATTTTAAAAATCCGACTCATTCTGTTTCGGGATTGATCAACCGTATTTGACGGGCCGGGAGTGCATGCTTTCGACAGGTCGGCACACATAGCAGTTGACGTTGGCGGATCAGGCGCGATAGGCAAGACAAGCCTCAACGGAAACCCCGCGCATGATCGTTGTCTCGCCATCTCTTTCACGCATCTACCTGCTGCGCCATGCAGAAGCTGGCTGGCCAGAAAATGGGCAAAAAGATTTTGACCGATCGTTGAACGACGCAGGATATGCACAGGCCGAGGTGGTCACTGACAGGGCCGCAGACAAAAATTACCGACCGGAGCTGGTGATTTGCTCCACAGCCATGCGCTGCCGCCAGACATCGGATGCCGTTCGGCGCAACATGTGTGGCGAAGATGTTGCCTTTCGATTTGTCGATGAGCTTTATGACAGCCCGCTTCGGGTCTATATGGAAATTCTAGCTGGAGCTGAAGACGTAGACTCCGTTATGCTGATTGGTCACAACCCGGCCATGAGTGAGACATTACAGGCTCTGGTCGGGCCGCAGCAGCTTGGAAATATTATTCCACATGGGTATCCAACCTGCGGCCTTGCGGTGCTGGCACGCACGGACAATGCACGCCCCACGCAGCCCGCTTGGAAAGTCATCGATTTTCTCGACGCATAAGCACTCTTCAATCAGCCCCAATCCGACCCTATATGAAGTGGAGAAGAAGAGGAAACGCTCACCGTGCCGCCATCTCTGACCCGCTTTGCCGATGAAACCCGCATTGCCCTCGACAATCTGACCGATCGCGCCTCAAACCTGCTCTACCCCAGCATTCGACTGGGCGTGACAGGCCTGTCCCGCGCGGGCAAAACGGTTTTTATTTCATCGCTGGTGCATAATCTGCTGCATGGCGGGCGGCTGCCGCTGTTCGAGCCTTTGCAATCGGGTCG
>DNPN01000136.1:0-24133 GCA_003501385.1 Rhizobium sp.
GCGCGTTCTGGCGCAGGAAGGTGGATTTGCCCGCCATGTTCGGTCCGGTCAGCAGCAGCACGCGCCGGTCGGGCGAAAGGTCGCAGTCGTTGGGCACGAAGCTGCCCGCCCCAACCAGCGCCGCCTCGACCACCGGGTGGCGCCCGGCCTCGATCAAAAGCCCGGCCTCGTCGGTCACTTCGGGGCGGCACCAGGTGCCGGGTCCGGCCAGCGCGGCGGCCGACTGCGGCACGTCGAGCCCCGCCAGCGCGGCGGCGCATCGTCCGAGCGCGGCGGCTTCGCCCAGCACGTCGCCGACCAGGTCGGCGAACACCGCCCGTTCGCGCGCCGCCGCCCGGTCGGCGGCCTCGGTGATGCGGCGGTCGAGGTCGGCCAGTTCGGCCGACATGAAGCGCGCCCCGTTGGCCATCGCCTGGCGCAGCGTCAGGTCGGGGTGTGCGCGCAGCTTCTCCACCGCCGCCGCCGGCGCCTCGATGACGTAGCCGAGCTGGGCGTGGTGGCGGATCTTCAGGCTGGCAACACCGTAGCGCTGGGCGAGTTCGGTCTGGAATTGCGCGATGATCCGGCGGGTATCGTCGCGCAGGGCGCGTTCGGCATCCAGCTCGCCATCGAAACCGGGTGCGATGGCGTTGCCTTCATCCAGTCGCAGCGGGGCCGGTTCGGCCAGGGCCGCTTGCAGCGTGGCGAGCAGAGCCGGGGCAGGGATAAGCGCCGTGGCGGCATTCTCCAGCAATTTGGCGCCTTTCGGCAGCAAGGGGGCGAGTGCCGTACCTGCCTCCAGCCCGCCGCGTATGGCGGCGAGGTCGCGCGGGCTGGCGCGGCCCAGCGCGATGCGCCCCAGGGCGCGGGCCATGTCCGGCGTGCCGCGCAGGGCGGCGCGCACCGCCTCGTGCTGGCCGGAGTCGCGCAAGGCGAGCCACGCCTCCTGCCGGGCGAGCAGCTTCTCCAGCCGGCAGAGCGGGGCCGTGACCCAGCTTGCCAGCAGCCGCGCCCCCGCCGGGCTAACGGTGCGTTTCACCGCGCCGAGCAGGCTGCCTGCTTCCGTACCGCCACGGGCGCTGGCAAGTTCCAGGCTGGCGCGGGTTGCGGCATCCATGGCGAGCTGCCCGGAAAGCCCGGCGCTGGCGGGGCGGGAAAGCCGGGGCAGGCTGCCCATCTGCGTCGCCTCGATATAAGCGAGCACAAAGGACGCCGCGAGCGCCTCGGCGGAGGAGAAATCCCCGAACGCATCCAGGCTGGCGGCGCCGAATTTCTGCGCCAGACCACGCCGTGCCGCCTCGGCGCTAATGGGCAAAGCGAGTGCCATGCGCTTGGTTTCCACGCGCCGCGTGGCATGGGCGCCGAGTGGGATTTCTTCGGAGGCCAGAATTTCAGCCGGGTCCAGCCGCCCCAGAATGGCGGTCAGCTCGTCCGGCCCCGCCTGCTCGGTTTCGAACTGGCCGGTGGAAATGTCCGCCCAAGCGAGGCCGAATTTGCCCTCATGCGCGACGATGGCGGCGCAGAAATTGGCGCGCCCGGCCTCCAGCAGCGCCTCTTCCGTCAGCGTGCCGGGGGTTACGAGCCGCACCACCCCGCGCTTCAGCGGCCCCTTGGCCCCGCGCTTCTTCGCCTCGGCCGGGTCTTCCAATTGCTCGACGATAGCGACACGAAAGCCGCGCCTTATCAGCCGGGCCAGATAGATCTCCGCCTGGCTGACAGGCACGCCGCACATCGGGACCGGCTGGCCCTGGTGCTGGCCCCGGGCGGTGAGGGCGATATCCAGCGCCGCGCTCGCGGCCTGGGCATCGGCGAAGAATAATTCGTAGAAATCGCCCATGCGGAAGAACAGCAGCGCATCTTCATGCTGTGCCTTGATGGCGAACCATTGCGCCATCGCCGGCGACGCACCCGTAGCTTCTTTCATGGGCGCGCATTAAGCCATTGCCCGCCTGCCAGGCCAAGGGGACGAAGCGGATTAAAATGCGGTGTTTTGCGGCGCCGGGGCGATCTGTCCGCTACTGTTTTGGGTGGTGACCAGCTTGGCGAATTCCCCCGCGCTCATCGGCTGATAGAACAGGAAGCCCTGCGCCTGTGGACAGCCATAGGAACGCAGGATCTCCGCCTGCTCCTCGGTTTCCACACCTTCCGCCGTGACCAGCATGTTCATGCGCTCGGCCAGGCCGATGATCGCGAGGATGATGGAGCTGTCCGCCTTCTCATAGCCAAGGTCGCGGATGAAGGAGCTATCGATCTTCAGCTTGCCGAAGGGGAAGCGGCGCAGATAGGAGAGCGAGGAATAGCCCGTGCCAAAATCATCCAGCGCCAGGCTGATGCCGGTTTCCTTCAGCTTGGTCAGCACCAGACGCGCCTGTTCCGGGTTTTCCACCACAACGGATTCGGTCAATTCCAGCTTCAGCCGTTTTGGATCGCAATTCACCCGGCCGAGAAGGGCGCGAATATCACTATAGAGCGAATTGTTGATCAGCTGCGCACTGGACAGGTTGACGGACACGAAAATCGGCGTGGTACCGCTCTGCTTTTCCCACTCGACCAGATCACTGGCGGCGCGTTCCAGCGCAAACATGCCAAGCGGCATGATCAGATCGCAGCTTTCCGCCAGCGGAATGAATTCCAGCGGCGATACGGTGCCGCGCTTGGGATGCTCCCAGCGCATCAGCGCCTCAAAGCCAGCCAACTCGCCATCGGTCAACTGCACGATGGGCTGATAGACCATGGTCAATTCGCCGCGCTCAATGGCGCGTTGCAGGTCGGTTTCCAGCTGGAGCTTGTCAGATGTGCTTTCGCGAAAGGCGGGGCGGAACGGTTCCACCTTGCTGCCGCCGCCGCGCTTGGCGCGATACATCGCCAATTCGGCATCGGCCAACAGGCCCAGCGCGCTCTCTTGCTGATCCACCCACGACACCAGACCAATAGAGGCGGTGAGGTGGATTTCCCGGTTGGAGAAATTGATCGGCACCATGATGGCCTTGCTGATGGCATCGGCAAAATCCGCAACCCTCGTCGGGTCTCGCTCCGAGGTGAGAATCAGGCCGAATTGATCACCATAAAGCCGCGCCAAGGTATCCTGAGGTTTGAGTAGCCGCCGCAGCCGCCGGGTCAAGGCAATCAGAATATTGTCGCCAGCCGAAATACCATGCTTGTCGTTGATGCGGCCATAATCATCAATATCGATGATCATCACCGTGGGCCGAACAGCATCCGATGCGCTGGCCACCGTCAGCAGCGTCTGGAGACGATCGAGAAACACCCCGCGATTGGGCAGGCCGGTGAGATTGTCGTTGATGGCATCCTGAAGCAGGCGGTCAATGGTGTTTTTCTGCTCGGTACAGTCTTCAATCGTGCCAATGCAGCGAATGATTTCGCCATTGGCCCCCAGCACGGGCCGGGCGCGAATATGCAGCCAGTGGAAATGCCCATCATCGGCACGAATGCGGAATTCATGGTTCAGGCGGCCGCGCTTGTGCTCCAGAAGCACATCCAGCGTGGCACGGAAACGGTCGCGGTCATCCGGGTGCAGGTTGGGCAGCCATGTGCGCACCGCGCCATGCAGCGCGCCCGATGACAGGCCAAGCCGGGGGGAAACGTCGGGAATAGTCACCACGCGGTCGCGGGCCACATCCCAATCCCACACGGTTTCGCCAGCGCCGGTCAGCGCCAGCGATTGCCGCTCAAGATCGGAAAACAGACCTTGGTTGAAGGAGCTGCCGGAAAAGGCGTGCTGCATCACGGTAAAGCCGATCAAAAGCACAATCAGCACCAGTGCACCGCCATGGGCCGGCTGGATAATGTCGTTGGAGAGGCGTCCCGTCACCGTCATCCATCCAGCAATCAGCCAGAGGATAATCAGCGTCCATGTCGGCACCAGCAAAATGGCGCGGTCATAGCGGTTGATGCCGAGATAGACGATCAGCACAATGCCCGCCGTGGCCGTCAGCGCAAAAGACAGGCGCGCAATGCCAGCGGCAATCGACGGATCGTAAATCGCCACGCCAAACAGCAGCGCCAAACCCACAATCCACGCAAAGGTGGCATAGCCCAGATGCACATGCCAGCGATTGAGATTGAGGTAGGCAAACAGGAAAATCACAAAGCTGGACGCCAGCGCCACTTCATCGCTGGCGCGCCAGATTTGCTCGCTGCTGGCGGTAATGTTGATCAGCTTGCTGAGAAAGCCGAAATCCACACAGATATAGGCCAGAACCGCCCAAGCCAGCGCCGCTGCCGCAGGCAACATGGATGTGCCACGCACCACGAACAAAATGGTGAGAAACACCGCCAAAAGGCCCGCAATACCTAACACAATGCCGCGATAGAGCGTAAACGCGTTTATGGTGTCCTTGTAAGCATCCGGCTCCCACAGATAGAGCTGCGGCAATTTCGGTGAAGCCAGTTCGGCCACAAATGTCACTACCGCGCCGGGATTGAGCGTGATGCGAAACACGTCGGCGTCATCACTGGGCAGGCGGTCCAGCGAAAAACCTTCGCTGGGGGTGATGGAAATAATGCGCTGCGAGCCCAGATCCGGCCAGAACACTTTGGAGTTCACCAGACGGTAATGAGGTGCAACAATCACGCGTTCCAACTGCTCATCGGAAACATTGGCCAGCGCAAACACCGCCCAATCACCCTGATGGTTGGGGGAGGAGGCGCGCACTTCGATGCGGCGGCGAATACCATCATTGCCAGCCGCCGTGGACACCTGAAAGGCTTCACCCTGATTGAGATCGATTTCTGTGGTTTTGGTCAGATCGACCGCCGTGTCATCGCGGGAAATTTTTACCGGCTCAATGGCGTTGGCCTGTGAAAACGGCAGCACGGTGAGCATAAAAACCAATGCGAGCAGCCAGGAGGTCCAGCCGCGACCCTGTCTGGAGCGGGCGCGGGGTAACGTCTGGCTTTCAGCCTCAGCAAACAGAAAAAACAATCGCTTCAGCCTCTCTTTGGCACGAAAAACCGCCTTGGCGTTAACGCGGGCAGAACTGCTGGTCATGAGTAGAGTTTTTTGCCGGATTGTCCATCCGACGGCACCAGAAGAGAGTAGAGCGCATGATCGCGCCATTCGCCGTTTATGTTCAGATATCCGCGCAACAGACCTTCCCGTTCAAAACCAGCACTCTTCAGCAGCCTGATACTCTTGTGATTGTCAGGAATACAGGCGGCTTCAATGCGATGCAACTCAAGTTCTTTGAATATATACGGTATTGCCATTTGAAGTGCGGCAAACATATGGCCTTGCCCGGCAAAATTCTCCCCCATCCAATAGCCAATCATACAAGCCTGCGACACACCACGGCGGATAAGGCCAATGGTGAGCCCGCCCAGCAAGGCCTCATCCGATTGCCGAAACAGCAGAAATGGCACCGCAAGCCCGCTGGAATATTCCTGTGTGTTACGAACAACGCGGGCACGAAATGATCCTTCTGTTAGCTCATCCGGTCGCCACAGCGGCTCCCACGGCTGCAAAAACGCCCGGCTTTTCGAGCGCAGCTTGTACCACTGGCTATAATCGCTGTAGCGGGGAAGACGCAGCAGATGTGCGTCATCACGCAGCTCCGGGCTATCCGGCTGACGGGATAAAAACCGAAAGACTGACCGTGTCATGCGCTCCCCCCGAAGCATTTCCACCAGATGTGTGCAGCGGTTTTGCGCCCGGAAATGCATTAAAACAATGATATAGAACAAATCTTTGGGAAACGCTACAGGAGGCGATGGAAACGTATTTCGTTGCTGCTTCCCTTGCTTTTCAGCAGCCCACTCAAGCCCAATCCGGGGGGCGTCTTTCGATGGTGTGAGTGTCATGTTGGATGTGGCGACATCCAACTCAGCAGGTTACATCGCTTGCAGACATCTGTATCGATCTCTTGATAGTGTCAGCATGTCATCTGAAATGAAGGCGGAACTCATGAAAGACTCGAAAACAACATTGCCCGTCGATGTCTCCGCCACGGAATGGCGAGATAAGCTTCGCTACCAGCGGCTCTATCCTGATATGCGAGATGGCGTCGGCATTGAAAACTTCCCACCGCTCCCGAATTTCAGCTGGATCAAGCCAAGACGGCCTGAAGAGAATTTTGAGCATTTCTTTGAATTTCTCAAAACAAACCGGCCCGATTTGATCTGGGAGTTTATCTGGTTCAATCAATATCTAGAGGATAATCCAGACGCTAAAGAAGATTTCAGAAACGGAGAATATGAAAAGTTAATAATGGATGATCACTTCCGGTGGGCAACTCATTTTGCGATAAGCGACGCTTTTTCTATAGACGATAGCGTTATGCTCACCAATATTAACGTCGAACTTACAAGGCAGGTTGAACTCGCCATCCTGCCGGAGGTTCCGCCTCTCTATCGAAAATTCCCGTGGGTCAAAACGGCGAAAAATATAGAAGACGGAGAGTGAGATGAAAGCGATACTTTGATCTCACAGGCGCAAGCAAAATCAAGATAGCAAGCTGCTCAAAAACTCAATCTGATCTGAAAAGAGTCTGTTTTGGCGATTTTTCTCCCCAAAACACCCTCGTTTCAGTTTCATCTGACTTTTTTCAGCATCTTGTTAACGTTCTCGGTACGCCTCCCAAGCCCCAACCCCAAGCCCCAACCCATTGGCTCACAAATTCGCGGCTTTCATAATCTTGCCGCTGGGGCCGGAAAGGGCTTCCAGAATATCATTCATTGGAGCCAGCTTTTCCACCGGTCCAATAGCCGAAACCGTTGGAGCACCATTGAAGAACAGGCGTCCAGAGAGATCGGTCAATCGCTCAACCGTAATGCCTTCAAGCCGTTCCATCAGCTCACTGTTGGAAATTGTGCGGCCATAGAGCATCATTTGGCGGGCAATCTGGCCTGCGCGGGCAGCCGGGCTTTCTTGCCCCATCAACAGCTGGGCGCGGATCTGCGCGCGAGAGCGGTTGATTTCCTGCTGATCAATGCGGTCTGCGCTTTTGCGCAACTCGTTGATGATCACGGGCACCAGCTCCGGCAGATTGTCGCCACCCGTTGCTGCGTGAATGCCGAAAATGCCGGTATCGGAAAAGCCCCAATGGAAGGCATAGACCGAATAACAGAGGCCACGAAACTCGCGCACTTCCTGAAACAGCCGCGAGGACATGCCGCCGCCGAGAATATTGGCCAGCACCTGCGAGGCATAGAAATCGCGCATCTGATAGGCGCGGCCTTCAAAGCCCAGCAGCAATTGTGTGTCCATCAAATCGCGGCTTTCGCGCACATCGCCGCCCGTGTAGCGGGCAGGGGTGATGATCGGCGAAATATCCGGCTTGGTGGGAACCGAGCTGAAACGGTCTTCAACCTGTCGCACGAAGCTGTCATGATCCACCGCACCGGCAGCCACCACAAACATCCGGTCGGTGGTGTAATTGCGGGCGAGGTATGCGCGAATCTGATCGCTAGAAAAGCTTTCCACCGTTTCCGGCGTGCCGAGAATGCAGCGGCCAAGGGTCTGGTTTTGAAAGGCGGTTTCGGCAAAGCGGTCAAACACCACGTCGTCGGGCGTGTCGCAGGCCGCACCGATTTCTTGCAGAATGACGTGTTTTTCGCGGATCAATTCTTCGTCATCAAACACGGATTCGGTGAGAATATCAGCCAGAATGTCCACAGCCAGCGGCACATCGTCTTGCAGCACGCGGGCGTAATAGGATGTGGTCTCAGTCGAGGTGGCGGCATTCAACTCGCCGCCGACATTTTCGATCTGCTCGGCAATCTGGCGGGCTGTGCGGCGCTTGGTGCCCTTGAATGCCATATGTTCCAGAAGATGAGCAATACCGTGCTCGCCTGCCGTTTCATCGCGCGAGCCGGATTTTACCCAGACGCCCAGCGCGACGCTTTCCAGATGCGGCATTTTCTCTGTTACGACCGTCAGCCCCGAAGGTAGCCGGGTACACTCAATACTCATCGTCTGTCTTTCTGCGTTTCTCACCGGCTGGCGCGGGCATGGGTGCGAATGAAACCTTCGACCACACCGAGATCGCTTGCCAGAATATCGAAACGCTCCTCCCTGTCCATCAGGTCAGAAAGCCACGTTGGAAGCGCGGGGTCAATACCCGAAGCTGATTTCACCGCAGCCGGGAACTTGGCCGGGTGGGCGGTTGCCAGCGTTACCATGGGGCTTTGCGGCTTTTCATACTTTGCCGCAACCGCCACACCACAAGCTGTATGGGGGTCCAAAAGGTAGCCGGTTGCAGCCAGCGTATCCTTGATGGTCTTGGCCACATCCTTCTCGGTGGCGCGGCCAGCGCGGAAGAGTTTCTTGATTTCCTTCATCGCCTCCGGCTTGATCTCGAAAGCGCCGGATTGCGCAAGACCTGCCATCTGGCTGCGGATTTCGCCGGCATCGCGGCCAGAGACTTCAAACAGCAGACGCTCGAAATTCGAGGAAATCTGAATATCCATCGATGGTGAGGTGGTGGCTTTCACGCCCTTCATTTCATAGCGCCCGGTTTTCAGCGTGCGGGCCAGAATGTCGTTGTCATTGGTGGCAATCACCAGCTTGTCGATGGGCAGACCCATTTCGCGGGCCACATAGCCTGCGAAAATATCGCCGAAATTGCCAGTGGGGACTGTGAAGGAGATTTTGCGATCCGGCCCACCCAGCGAGAGTGCCGAGGTGAAATAATAGACCACCTGCGCCATGATCCGCGCCCAGTTGATGGAGTTGACGCCAGACAGCTTCACCTCATCGCGAAACGCTGCGTGATTGAACATGGCTTTCACCAGGTTCTGGCAATCGTCAAAATTGCCCTCAACGGCAAGAGCGCGCACATTGTCGGCCTTGGAGGTGGTCATCTGGCGCTGCTGCACGGGCGATACCTTGCCGTGCGGAAACAGAATGAACACATCCACATTGGCAAGGCCTGCAAAGGCATCAATGGCCGCACCGCCGGTATCGCCGGAGGTGGCACCGACAATCGTGGCGCGCTGGCCGCGCTCGCGCAGCACATGGTCCATCAAACGACCCAGCAATTGCATGGCCACATCTTTAAAGGCCAGCGTGGTGCCGTGGAACAATTCCAGAATGTAGGAATTGGGGCCAGTCTGCACCAATGGCGCAATGGCGGGGTGGCGGAAGGTGGCGTAAGCATCGTTGATCATGCTGCGCATGGCATCGTCAGCAATGTCACCTTCCACAAATGGCTTCAAGACCGCGAACGCGACCTCCTGATAACTCTTGCCGCGCAAAGCTTTAATCTCGCGCTTGCTGAATTTCGGCCATGTTTTGGGAAGATATAAACCGCCATCGCGGGCAAGGCCTGCCAGAAGCGCATCGCAAAAGCCGAGAGTAGGTGCCTCGCCGCGGGTGGAAATGAAGTCCATGCCGAATATCCTTGGTCTAAAATTCAAACGCTGTCCGTCGTTTCCAGCATTCCATTGAAGCTTTGTCGCAATTTGTTACAAAGCAGCAGGTGCTGGATCGATTTTTGTCCGCGCCGCTGGTATAGACCATCGCTAACAGATATGGAAAGGCCTGATGACAGGTCGGTTTTCCGATTTGTGCCGGTTTTATGCCGGTACATCTAAAAAATGATAATGCAGAGCAATGATACAGAAGGTGTGATCCGGTGTTTCAAAATGTCGTGCGCGGTGCAGCCGCCCTGTCCTTGGTCGCCATTCTTGCTGGTTGCAGTACCAGTGGTTCGAGCGCCAATGGTTCTGGTATTGGTGGCCTGTTTGGCACCAGTTCTCCAACGCCTGCGGCAACGGCAAGCGCGCCTGCGGGCGCTATTGTGCAAGGCATATGCCCGCAGGTGGTGATCCGCGATGGCGGTGCCTATTATCGCACTTATTCCAACGCTGGCAGCAAGTCGGATCAGGATGTGGCTTTCCAGGCATCCTTGGCCGAGACCACCCGCGCCTGCACCCAGTCGGAAGCCGGTATGACCGTTAAGGCGCAGGTGGCAGGACGCCTGATTGCTGGGCCGCAGGGCCACGCGGGCACCTTGTCTATGCCGATTCGCATTACTGTGATGGATGGCGATCAGACAATTTCAACCCAGACCGTGCCGTTTAGCGCCACGCTTGCCAGCGCCGATCAGCCCGTGCAATTCCTGTTCACCAAGGATGTGTCGATTGCGGCCAACCCTTCTGCGACAACGCAGGTGGTGATTGGCTTTGATGATCAGCCACAGAGCAAGGCACCGGCCAAGAAGACGCCGGTGAAGAAGCATAAGTAATTTCGGTTTTTACAGAGCGATCACTGTTTCATGAAAGTCGCAGTTATCCGCAATCCTGTGGCAGGTGGTGCAAAAGCATGGCCTGCCACAGCCCATGCATTGAGCCTTGTTTTTCCCGGATATATGTTGGTTGAAACCCGCCCGCGCCAGACCGCAGATCAGGTGCGGGAGGTGCTGGCTGAACCTTTCGATCTGGTTTTGGCGGTTGGCGGTGATGGCACCGTGGGGCCGGTGGTGGATGGAATCTTGTCCTCCAACCGTCCAGACACAGCATTTGCCTTTTTGCCCGGCGGGACGGGATCGGATTTTTCCCGCAATTTTCGGTTTCCATCGGATGTGACAGCAAGGCTAAAAGTCATTGCTGACGCCCAACCGCGCCGGATTGATGTTGGCCTGCTGCAAAAGCGCTCCATGGGCGATGAGGTTGAATGGTCACACGAGCGCCATTTTATCAATATCGCCAGCGTCGGCGTGTCCGGGGCCATTGTGGCTGGCATGGATGCCGCCCGCGGCACATCGCGTTTGCCCCATAGTCTGCGCTATCGTTTGATTTCTATGCGCCATATCCTGCGCCATCCCGGCCATGGTCTGCGCCTTGTTGTCGATGGAGGCCAAGTTTATGCCGGGCCTGTTCTGGTGGCGGCGATTGCCAATGGCGGCTGGTTTGGCGGTGGTCTGCATGCCTCGCCCGCAGCACGGGTAGATGATGGAGAACTTAATCTTGTCTATGCCGTTGATCGCGGATGGTTCGGTAATGTGAAAACCTTCATGGCCTTCGCATCAGAACGGCATGTGAACCACAGCAAAATCCACCATTGCCGGGGCAAGGTGATGGAGATCGAGCCATGGCCGCAGGCGATTTCCATCGAAGCGGATGGAGAATTGGTGCAGGCTGGCCTCGGCAAGAACGATCAGGCCTTCCGCATCACTATTTTGCCGCAGGCGCTATCCGTACGCCTGCCGGATGATTGGACGTCATCCGATTAAGGGCTGCGTCTCGAGAAATCGGCCAGCCTTCGATACCCATGTTGTTGCGCACGAGATCATGTTTTTGCCATTCGTTCCAATCGCCTATGATGTAAAGACGTCGTTGCGCGCGGGTAACACCGACATTCAAGATATTTGGCGTCGATGCGGCCCACTTTATGGCACCGGGCGTAGAGCCTCCCAACAGGAGAATAACACTTTCTGCTTCTTTGCCTTGAAACGTGTGAACAGTTCCGACGGATTGCGCCACCCACTTTGCGAGGTTTTTCACAGTGATATGATCGGCCCAATCCTTTTGGGTCCTTTTCAGCAGCTCTCGCATGCCTGCAGCGGCCGTCTTGAACGGTGAAATGATGTAAAGGTCAGGCAATCCCGTGTGTGGATGAACCCAGCCATTGTCCATGTAGCATTTCACCATATCGAGAGCCAAATGGGCCTGTGTCGGAATATGGTGTTTTTCACATCCTTCCGTTCCCGGCACATCGATCCAGCAGCTTGGGCCAAGCAAGGGTCTTGGCGGTGCGGTTTCGCTTCCTGTCGTGATTTTGCGTTCCTGCTCAACCTTGCCGCGCCCAAGCACCATGGTTTGATTATAGGCAATTTTGTTGGAAATGGAGAACATCGGCTCCACACAGCGTCGATGCACCTTGAGAGGTGAGCCTACCCACACCGGCTCATTCTGGTGCGACACGAGATAGGAGCCGAATGTGTTGTGCTGATCGGCAATGGCTTGCAAAGAGCTTGCGGTTGCGAGATGTCTGATCCGGGCCTTGTGACGCTCAAGCAATTTCGTATCAACGTTTTTGTCGAGGGTCACCACAGGCTCCACTTGCAGCGGGTCTCCCACGATAAAGGCGCGTTTCGCTCGCGCCAAAGCCCCAACGGCCTGTTGTGGTGCCGCCTGACCGGCTTCATCAACGAACAGCCAACCGATGCCGCCAGTTTGCATATGCTCGAAACAGCGCCCAAAGGAAGCAAATGTGGAGGACACCACCGGAACAAGCAGGGATAATGTTGTCCAAAGATCAATGCCGACATCTTTGATGACCGGCGTTAAATAGGGATCACCCGTTAACATTCCGAGCGCCCGTTTCAAATTTTGCAAGAAGACCTTTTCGGCCCCTCGCAAAAAGGCGCGGTGCAGAGCCATTGCCTTGATAAACACCATGGCGCGGGCGTCATTCAGCGCATCGCACATGCGAGGCAGCATCTGCTGGCGGTCATCGTCCGTTGCCGCGAGCACATCCTCGAAACTCACCACACCCGAGAGTGTATCCTTCAAGGTTTCGAGTTGGGCGCTTTTGATCGAGAGGGTTTGGCGCGCGTGATCGCGTTCCTGTTTTGCCTCTTGCATAACCGTCGTGTTTGTTGCGACAAGCGCTTCCAATGTCCGAAGATTGGCCCGGGCACCAGTTCTTAAAATGTCGCACTGTGCTCGGTGCTTGACAGCTGTCTCAAACAAGGCGATTCGGCTTCGTGCGGACCGGGAGATTGCCCAGGATGCGGGCAGCAACGCCCCGAAATATGCCCATCCGCTCGGCTGGTGCAGTGTCGCATTCTTATCCGCCGAATTGAGGTCATCCTCAGCATCCTTCAACGTCATGGCTGCGCGATGGATGTCCGCTTTTGCCTCTTCGACGGTTTGTTGCGCCTTGATGTATTTTTGCTCACAAACTTCCGCGAGGTTCTTGAGGTGAGATACCTCGCTGGATAGAGCGTCAGCCTGTTTTACCTCGTCTTTAAGACGAGAAACCGTTGCGAGCGCGTCGTCGAAGTCGCGACGCGCTGTGGCCCAGTCCACGGCTTCGCTCCTATCTTCCAGTTGAAGAAATATATTGCTGATATCCGGTTGGTCGTCTTTTGTTGTAGCCGTCAATATGGCCTTGAATCTATTCCTGTTCTTGGCGTTGCCGAGCACCGCTGAAATCAATCCTCAGGCGTTTACGGTGTTGTGTTCGCCAGCGGTGTCTTCGCTCTCATCATCACTGCCTTTCTTCAATAAAGCAGTGGCAGTGGGCGAGAAATAGTCGGCAATATCATGATATTGGGGATCGATTTTGGATTGGAGTGGAAACTCTCTCGTCACATTCTCGACCGCGCCATTGTTGGCGCTGGTGACGACCATGATAAAATCATGCAAACGCGCGTCCAAGGCATAAATGTTGGCAGGATTAGGCTGGTTCGGATATTTTACCTCACCACACTTCTTGAAAGCGTTGTTGGGTGTGGAGAACGTGGTGAGAATTTTGGCCCGCTCAACAAGAATAGCGGCCACCACATCCATCAGCAATGTTGTTTTTCCGGTTCCCGGCGGCCCATTGAGAGAGAACAATCCGCCAGAATGCAGGGCGCGCAATCCCTCATTCACCGCGACCTGCTGCATGAGCGTGAGCGAAAATTGCGATGGCCAACGACCGTCTGGCAGCAGGTCTAACGAGAGCTTTTCGTCGATAGCCTCGATGCTTGTCGAATCAACGCGACCGCTTTCACTCGGCTCAGCCAGATAAGGAAGAACAAGGCCCGCAGGTTGCTTGTTTTTCACACTATTGATCGCCGCTCCAAGATCGTCCAGAAAAAAGCTGTTTATCGGGTCGATGCGTGGGTTGATCGGCTTTTCGTCTTTTTCAAGGGTCGCCTTGCTGACAACAATCGCTTGCGGCCCTCGGTCGATGCCAGCAGGCGTCCACTTCAGCAGCTGAATGGCTTTTTCCTGCAATGTCTGAATAAAGAGACCTGATGCGGGAACCTGCTCCTCTACCAATCGCCCTGCTTCTTTGTCGAAATATTCTTCGAGCGTGGCGCTATAATCCGCAAATTGCAGCGTTTGATGATTCTTCAGCGCAGAGAAGGCTTGCGCGAAAGACGCTAATTTCAGCGTTTCGGCTTGCACATAACCCCCTGCGCTCACTTCAAACACGCCTAGGAATGTGAAATCGCTGGTGTTTTGTCGGCCGCCTGAATCGTAGTCCGGTGCAGCCGTTGTTTGCAAGGTTGTTAGAAGTTCATGATCATAAGATGCTCTTGCAAGAATACCAAAGCGCACAAAGTGCTTGTATTGTCGTTCCTGTTGATCGCGTTTCGGGGATCGAAAATCTGACTCCCATGGATACACGCCATCCCGAACATAGGTGACAAAGTGGTTTTCACTTTTGTCGTCATCCTCTTCGGCATTCGGGGCCGTCAGCGCCTCGACATCAAACCAATATTTCAATGTTTGAAGCGCATCGCTCATCAGATTTCTTTCTCATATTCTATCAATATTTTGGTAAGTTTCATGATCTCGCGCCCTTTATAAAAGCACAAGCGATAGACTGATTAGTGTCTCAAACTTACCAAATGGTTGTAATTATCTCCAGTTCGCGCAACTTTAATGGCGCATTTTTTAAGATTCAGGTGTCAGGATATGCCAAGGCATCAAGACCTTGGCGCATCCTACCATAAAATGTTTGGCACTATTTTCAAAGCGCGCCTTGCCACTCGGCCATGGCGGCCACCACGGCGGGCAGGTCCATCATCCGAGAAATCACGGTTTCAGCCCCTGCATCGGTCAGCCGGTCGGCATGGGATGGGTAGGTGTGCGATGCGCCGGTAAAGCCGATGACGCGCATGCCTGCGGCGCGGCCAGCTTCGACGCCATGGATACTGTCTTCCACCACCACGCATTTTTTCGGATCGACGTTCAATTGCGCGGCACCATGCAGGTAAATATCCGGCTTGGGCTTGACGCGATCTGCACCCAGATCCTTGGCGGAATAGATATGCGGCGCAAACGACTCTTTCAGGCCAACCTTGGTCAGCATCATATCCAGCCGCGCAGAAGACGAATTGGAGCAGATGCAGCGTGGTCCGGGCAGGCGCGACAGGGCAAACACCACGCCTTCGATGATCTTGACCTCGCGAGCCAGCCGATGGTCCAAAAGGACTTCGGATTTATCAATCAGGCTGGCGGAAAGCGGAATATCCACTTCTTTTTCAATGGTCAGCAGAATGTTTTTCCAGGTCATGCCAGCAAAGCGCTCGCCCATTTCTTCGACCGAAATCGGATAGCCTGCTTCGGTCAGCAGTTTGGATTCGACCTTGGCGGCAATGATTTCAGAATCAACGAGCACGCCATCGCAATCGAAAAGGATAAGGTCGAAACCAGCCATGGGGAAAACATCCTGTAGAGCATGTAGAGCAACAAAGGTGGCTGACTACACGAAGATGGCCAAAAGAACAATTCCTGCCGCATGTTCATGGCTCATGGCAGCCCTGCACACCTCGACAAATCAGTCGTCTGGACTTAAATCAGGCTATGACCAAAGGTAAAGATGACACAATCGCCGCAAAAATTGCGCGGGTGCTGGCGGGACGCATTGTGCGCGGCGAATTGCAGCCCGGCATGCGCTTGGCGCAAGACCATATTGCGGAGGAATTCTCTGCCAGCCACGTGCCCGTGCGCGAGGCGTTTCGGCGGCTGGAAGCGCAGGGTTTGGCGGTCAGCCTGCCGCGCCGGGGCGTGCGCGTCGCGAGCTTTGATCTGAAACAGGTGAGGGAGGTTGCCGACATGCGCGCCGCCCTCGAAGTGCTGGCTTTGAAACACGCAGCGCCTTATCTGACCCCTGCCATTCTGGCGCAGGCCGAAGCCGCCACCAATGAATGTGATGTCGCAGACAATGTAGAAAGCTGGGAGGCTGCCAACCGGCGTTTTCATCGCCTGATCATCTCCACCTGCGACATGCCACGGCTGTTGAGCGCGATTGATGATCTTCATGCCGTCAGCGCTCGTTTTCTGCTGGCAGGCTGGCAAAGTGGCTGGGAGCGGCAGACGGATCATGATCATCAAGCCATTCTGAAAGCCTTGCGACAGGGCGATGTGCAGCAGGCCTGCGCCATTCTGGAGCGTCATGTGGGCCGCATTGGCCGTGCGCCGACGCCGCCTTCGGGTGAGAAACAGCCGGAACGATTCGCCATCGTTGGCTAAAAGGACAGCCGCACCGTGGTGATCAGACTCAGACCCCATCATCTGCTTTGCATGCTGACCTTTATCGGCAAAGGCTATACGCCCGGTTTTGTCGAAAACTATCTTGAAATTGCCAAGCGATTGAGTGCTGGTGAAGCGATTGAGATCATCGAGGGGCCGGATGATCTGTGCCAGCCGCTGACCCATGCCGCGGATGCACATTGTTTTGGAGAGAGTGTGCTGGTGCGCGATGCGCAGGCAGCAAGGGCGGTGAGTGAGCTTTTGCAGCAACCCATAGCTCTCGGCACGGTGATTGTGCCCGATGCGGCATTGCTGGAGCGCTTGCGGCTGGCCTTTTCTGAAGGTTCTGTTCGCAAGGCCTGTTCGGGCTGCGAGTGGTCGGGCCTTTGTGATGGTGTGGCCAGCGGTGGCTACATCGGGGCCAAAATCCTATCTGACGGATAAATCGTCGAAATCTGGGACGCTGTTCAGCATTTGGTAACCAAGTTCGGTAACCATAAGGCCATTCCAATTGTGCTGCGTCAGCGTAACCAGTGAGTATCCCATGGCTTCTGTCTTCCCGCTCGCCGATCTTCGTCGCTCTAACGATCCTTTTGCCTGGATGAACAGTATCATCAAGGGCGATTGCGTTTCTGCGCTCGAGGCGTTGCCGGATCAGTCGGTGGACGCAATCTTTGCGGACCCACCGTATAATCTGCAACTCGGCGGCATGCTCCATCGGCCGGATCAGTCTGTTGTCGACGCCGTGGATGATGAATGGGATCAGTTTGCCTCGTTTGAGGCCTATGATGCTTTCACACGCGCCTGGTTGTTGGCGTGCAGGCGCGTGTTGAAGCCCAATGGCACCATCTGGGTGATTGGCTCCTACCACAATATTTTCCGGGTTGGCGCGACGCTTCAGGATCTGAATTTCTGGATTTTGAACGATATTGTCTGGCGCAAGACCAACCCTATGCCCAATTTCAAAGGCCGTCGCTTCCAGAACGCCCATGAAACGATGATCTGGGCCTCACGCGATGCCAAGGCCAAGAGCTACACGTTCAATTACGATGCGCTGAAAGCCTCCAATGACGATGTGCAGATGCGCTCGGATTGGTTGTTTCCCATCTGCTCCGGCGGCGAACGCCTGAAGGGCGACGACGGCAAGAAAATTCACCCGACCCAGAAGCCGGAAGCGCTGCTGGCTCGAATCATTCTGGCCTCGACCAAGGCCGGTGATGTGGTGCTGGACCCCTTCTTCGGCTCCGGCACCACGGGTGCCGTGGCCAAGCGTCTGGGCCGCAATTTCGTCGGCATTGAACGTGAGCAGGATTATATTGATGCGGCTTCTGCCCGTATCGATGCGGTTGAGCCTCTGGGCAAGATCGAGTTGACGGTGATGACCGGCAAAAAGGCGGAGCCACGGGTGGCGTTCAACACGCTGCTGGATAGTGGCCTGCTCAAGCCCGGTCAGGTGTTGACTTGCGAAAAGCGCCGCCACTCGGCGATTGTGCGCGCCGATGGCACGCTGGTGTCTGGCACCGAATCTGGCTCTATCCACCGTGTTGGTGCCCGTGTGCGTGGCCTTGATGCCTGCAATGGCTGGACCTTCTGGCATTATGAAGAACAAGGCAAACTTAAGCCCATAGATGATCTGCGCACGATTATTCGCGCTGATATGGGCAAGCTGGGGTGAGGTTTGAGCAATTTTGATTGGCGCTTCGGCGACCAGTTGTTCTTCGTCGGAATTGGTATTGCGTCCCGATAAAGTCACAAATCCCGGAACGGAGGCGTTCCGGGATTTGTTGTGCGTTTATAACGTAATGATCAATCAAGCGGTCCGCGTAGGCAGCATTGCATTTCGAGTGCCAGCGGAATAGCCTTGTTAAATTAGTGAGTTATTTTATAGACTTGGCATGGCTATTTTTGCGCGCAAGGGCCAGCTTCAGGCAAGTCTGCATCTCTATTTCCTGATTTCCACAACAGGGGGCAGGACGTGGCAGCATTGTATCATCAGGCGCGCAAGGAATTTGAGGAGGGTGCCTATGATCTGGCCCTGTCCACAATCTCGCCCCTGTTGCAACCTGCGCATGGTTCTGCGGATGCCTATATTCTGGCAGCGACCATTCAGGAGCTGAAGGGTAATCGCGTTGAGGCGGCCCGCCTGTTTGAAGACGTTATTGATTTGACGCCAACGCTCAAGCGGGAAGTCGCGTTCCGCGCTTGCTCCCATTACATGGATCTTCAGCAGCCGGAGCGGGCTTTGGCTGCGCTGTTGAAGCTGCACCGGCATGTGCCAGATGATGTGGATGTCAATCACTCCATTTGCAGTCTGTATCGCGAGAGTGCCCGCTATCCCGATGCGGCACCCTACGCCGAAAAGCTGGCGGTGATTGGTCGCGATTTCGACAATTGGCTCAATGCTGGTGTGGTGCTGCTGGGCGTTGGGCAGGTGGAAAAAGCCTTTCCTGTGCTGAAAGCGGCCTATGCGGCACGGCCCACGGACCGGCTGGCGCTGACCGAATTGTTCTGGTGCGCTATCAACCTGTGCGAGTTTGAACTATCCGCCAGGCTCCAGGCAGAGCTGGAACGGGCTTATGCTGCGGATGGGACGACGCTTGATATTCGTGAAAACGTTTTTCGCTCGTTACATTGGTCTGGCGATGAGGCTTATCACGTGCTCAGTGCCATCAAGACCGCAGAGACCCATATGAGCAAGGTTGCGCCACGGCGACCTTATAGACCCAAACAGGGCGATCGGTTGCGCGTCGGTTACGTCTCCCGTGATTTTTATGACCATGCCACCATGGCGCTGCTGGCAGGTGTGCTCGAAGGCCATAATCGCGATCGTTTCGAAGTGTTTGGCATTTGCCATACCCCGGAAAGACTTCGCAAAGGGCCTGTACGCCAACGGTTTCTAGATTGCGTTGACCATTATGTGGATATTCTCGCGCTGGATGATGATGCGGCAGATGCAACAATTCGCGGACTGGACCTCGATATTCTGATTGATCTCAAGGGCTTTACCTTTGGCAACCGCCTCAACCTGTTTTGCCGCAGACCCGCACCCATTCAGGTGTCTTATCTCGGTTTTCCGGGTAGCGTGATTGGTGTGGGCATTGATTACGCCATTGCTGATCGCTTTGTGGTGCCACCGTCTTCCGAACCGTTCTACGCGGAAAAAATTATCCGCCTGCCCAACAGCTATCAGGCCAATGACAACAAGCGGGTTCAGGCGTTTCGCAATGGCCCGCGCAGTGTGCATGGCCTGCCGGAAGAGGGCGTGGTGTTTTGCTCGTTCAATCAAACGGTCAAAATTCGCCATCATGTGTTTCAATGCTGGATGCAGATTTTGAAAGCCGTGGATGGCTCGGTGCTATGGCTTTTGGATATGCGCCCGGCCGTGCAGCACAATCTGCGCGCTGAAGCGCTCAAGATGGGCGTTGATCCCGAGCGGATCATTTTTGCACCCAAAAAACCGATGCCGGAGCATGTCAAGCGCCTTTGTTATGCCGATATTGCCCTCGACACCTCGCCTTGTAATGGCCACACCACTACGGCAGATGCGCTGTGGGCGGGTGTGCCGGTTGTGACCGTCAAGGGAACCAGTTTTGCTTCGCGTGTCAGCGAAAGCCTTTTGAATGCCGTTGGCTTATCCGAACTGGTGGCCGATGATATATCCGAATTCGGTCGCCTGGCGATCGATCTGGCGCAGGATGGAGTCCGCCAATTCCACCTGCGCCAGCACCTCATTGATGCGCGCAGCACTGCGCCGCTGTTTGACACGGCCCGCTTCACCAAGGATTTTGAAGCGGCGCTGGAAGACATCTGCGCAGAGGCAGCCCGTCTCTCTGCTGCCGGTTGAAGGGCTAAAAAGGTTGCATTGCCTCGGCAATCCATGAATATGGTGTTCATCAACACGTCATGGGGCTTGAGCGATGACCATCACCACTGTGGAGCAGTTAAGCGCACTCTATGGGGTTGCGCGGGAAACGTCCCTGGCCAAGGAAATCCCGCAGTTAAACGAGGATTATGCGGCGCTCATCAAAGCCTCGCCCTTTATTGTGCTGGCAACCGTTGGCCCGGACAGCACCGACTGTTCGCCCAAAGGCGATGCACCGGGTTTTGTGCAGATCATTGATGATAAAACTCTGGCCATTCCTGATCGCCCCGGCAACAACCGCATCGATAATCTCAAGAACATCCTCATCGATGGCCGGGTCTCAATTCTTTTCATGGTTCCGGGTGTTGGCGAAACCCTGCGTGTCAATGGCCGCGCCAGCATTACGGTTGAACCGAAAATGCTGGAACGCTTCCCGGTGGACGGCAAATTGCCCCGCACCGTCATTCTCGTATCGATCGACAGCGTTTACTTCCACTGCTCCAAAGCCATTGTGCGCTCACAATTGTGGGACCCCTCCTTGCATGTAGAGTGCTCCACTCTGCCATCGCCGGGCCGGATGTTGAAAAATATCCTCAATGGTTTTGACGGTGAGGCTTATGATAGGGCGTTGCCAGAACGGGTGAAGGCCACGTTGTATTGATCGGAATAGCTTTGCCGAAGCCCTTTTATAGCCTATCGACTGATCGGACCGAAAACCGGTTCCCAGTTTTCGGTCCGATGCTGCCATCTGATCAGCTTACTTCGGCACGAGTGGCACGTTGCTGGCCGAGAACAAATGGCTGATTGCCGTTGGCGGAGGCGTGGGGTTCTTTTTGGTGGTGCCGGTATTGTGGCAGCCAAAGCAGCCATTCTGGAAGGCAGGTATAATCCCCTGACCCGTTTTCTGGTGGTAGGTTTCCATTGTGGCATTGGCCAGAAGCAGTGAACCAACCTGAGCCACATTGTCTGAAGCGTTGGATGGAATCGAGCCATTGCTGGTCCAAACGCCGCCGACCTGAACATAATTGGATCGCACATCCTTGCCGTTCGGGGTGTTGGCCAGCATAAAGTCGATATTTTCGTTCAACGTCACCAATTGCGTGTTGTTATTGGCTGAACTGGCATCAGATGGGCCGCCCCAGGCATGGACACGATAGGTGTTGTTGGGTTGAATGGCATTGCCCGGTGTCGCTGATATGCCGCCATCATCATTCACCTTCATCTGGGCGACCAAGGCACCATCCTGTGTGCCGTTTGTTTGCATAAAATTCCATTTTCCCGAGGAATTATAAGGAACAGTCACGGTTTGGGGTTCGAAACCCGGCTGCTGCACGGACAGGGCGTAGGAGTCGTTTGGTGCGTTTGCCTTATGCTCAAACGTTGCCCACACCATTTCCGGATGGCCTTTGACGGTGCCAACAACATGCATGCCCACAAGCGCAATCCGCTTTGTGATGGTGGGTTGCGTTTGCGAGATCGTCCAGGTCTTGTCACCAACAGCACCGACATAATTTGGCACATCGGCGGTGATGACAACATAGTCAGCCAGATCACCATTGACCTTTGCTGCATCAATCCATGATGTCTTGATTTCCACCGTCAGCGCATCGGCGTCATTCAGCGTCACACCGTTCTTTTTTGCGTAAGCCGTAACGGCGTCCCGGTCTTGCTTGGTGTTCGGAAAGGGGGCCGTGCCCGGAATGACACCGTTGCTGACGGCCGTGTTGAACCAGGCATAAACATCATTGGTATGAACCGCATAGTAAACCAGTGAGCCGTTGATGGACATCAAGCCATCACTGCCGCCGGCCTGGCCGCCGGGTTGAATCGTATCTGCCTGTAATCCCTTGAGCAGCTTGGTGTTGACCGATGCCCGCATCCCGGTCATTTTTCCGGTTTTATCGCCTTTCAGCACGCCGGTATCGTCACCCTGAATATAAACGCCTTGATCGTTAATGAAGTTGACGTTGTAGAATTGCGCCGAGGTTATGTTGATGCCACCCCCCACGGGGGAGGTGATCCAGAGAAACATCTGGTGGCCCCACTTGTAGAAGTCACACTTGGTGTTGTTTTCTGGAAAGGCGATGCTATCGGCAAAAGTAACGGCACCGTTCTTTAATATAGCCCCGCCTTTAAACCAGGATTGAAATTCTGTCGGCCCGATGGAACAGCTTGCCGCAGGATTATACTGGGCATAGGCTGTTCCGCTCATGGCCAGAAGGGTGGAGGACAAGATCAGCAATTTTCTAAGCATTTGAGACCCCTGAAATCAAAATGCAACTATTTGCGATTTATTTTTTACTTAAAAGCGCAATGGTTGTAAATTGAATTCTACTTAATGGTGAAATTTTCACACAGCGTGTCGGGATCTCAACTTTGGAGATTGAGCGGAGAGTTATAGCCCCTGCCCAATCCGAATTTTATAGTCTCTGGGAATATCCTTCGTCACCTGAAACCACTCCGATGCTTTGGTGCGGGCCTGATGGGCATCGAAGGCTGCTTGATGAGCAAACACTTCTGACACCAGCAATCGCCCCGCAACCTCTGTGCAGGGCGTAACGTTGAAGGAGAGGTAGCCCGGTTCAGCCCGCGTGAGGGCAATATGCACGGGCAGGGCAGCCGTCACGGCATCCAGCCGGGCTTGTGGCACGTCAATATGGCCATCGAGGTAGACTTTGGCGTCCGCCATAACAGCTTTCCCTCAGTTGAGAATTCCAAAGGATTTCAGATCATCCCGTAGCTTTTCCGGGTTGGTAAAATGCACGGCCTGCCAGCCCGCAGCCTTGGCACCCACCACATTGGGCAGGCTGTCATCGATGAAAATCGTGCTTGCGGGGTCAAGTTCAAAATCCGTAGCATGGCGATGATAAATCGCCACATCCGGCTTGATCAACCCGATCTCACCCGACACGGTGACGCCGCGTGGGCGGTTGAGAAAAGGAAATATTTCGCGGGCCTCGACAAAAGTGTCGGCGGCGAAATTGGTCAGCATGGTCACATCGCGCCCTTCATCAATCAGGCCGTTAAACAGCTCGACTGTGCCGTCATAGGCATGGGGCACCATCTCGCGCCAATGTTTGCGAAAGGCGCGGATATGCTCTTCACGCTCGGGATGGTCAGCAATCAGCAAGGCCTCGGCATCTGCCCAGGTGCGGCCCCGGTCCTGCTCAATGTTCCAATCGTGGGTGCAGACGTTCTCAAAGAACCATTGCCGCTCATCGGCATCGGGAATAATCCGGCTAAACGGCAGATTTGGATCGTAATGGATCAGAACTTTGCCAATGTCGAAAACAATATGCTTGATCTCAGTCATGCCTTATCCCTTTGTTGATTTAAGCGCCTCTGGAATAGCCTGCGATATGGCTTTTTTCATCACCGTTGGCAGGGCTTGCTCATCAAGATTTGCAAGCGGCTCCCACCATCCGTGATTGCTGGCATGGGCCACCAGATTGTCGGCCCGAAATACCGAGAGCCGCAGCTCGAAATGGGTAAAGACGTGGGTGATAGTGCCGCAGGCCTGCCAATCGGCTTGCATCGGCGCGCTGGCATCGGTGTGGTCGCCATCCACGCGCGATGTCCATTCTGTGGTCGGCACTTCGGTCATGCCGCCCAGCAGGCCTTTGTTTTCACGCTTTCGCAGCAAAATCCGGCCTTTATTATCTAGCGCGATGAAGGCAGCGCCCAGCCGAACAGGCTTGGCTTTCTTGGAGGCTTTGACCGGAAAATGCTCCGGCTCATGGCTTTTGAGTGCCAGACAGTGGCCGTTGAACGGACAGAGCGCGCAAGTGGGGCGCTTGGGCGTGCAAATGGTGGCCCCCAAATCCATCATGGCTTGGGCAAAGTCACCCGGTCGGTCTTTGGGTGTTATCGCCGCCGCCTTGGCCTTGATGGCAGGTTTCGCTCCTGGAAGCGCGTCTGTAATAGCGTAAAGCCGAGTGATGACGCGCTCGACATTACCATCGACCACTGCCGCCTGACGGTTAAACGCAATGGCAGCAACGGCAGCACTGGTGTAATCGCCAATGCCGGGCAGGGCGCGCAAGCCTTCCTCGGTATCGGGGAAAACGCCAGCGTGCTGCGCTGCCACGGCTTCGGCGCATTTTTTCAGGTTACGGGCGCGGGCGTAATAGCCGAGGC
>DNPN01000136.1:24382-24538 GCA_003501385.1 Rhizobium sp.
GGGCGTAATAGCCGAGGCCCGCCCATGCGGCCATCACATCCTCTGTGGGTGCATCTGCAAGGTCTGTCACCTTCGGCCAGCGGGCAAGGAATTTCTGAAAATAGGGTTTGACCGCCTGCACGGTGGTTTGTTGCAGCATCACCTCGGAGAGCCAGA
>DNPN01000136.1:24793-25213 GCA_003501385.1 Rhizobium sp.
TGCAGCATCACCTCGGAGAGCCAGACGTGATAGGGATCGGCCCGTCGTCCGGCAGCGGCCATGGGTGGTGAAATGCGCCAAGGCAGATCGCGATGGTGGCGGTCGTACCAATGAAGCAACAAGTTGGCGTGATCTGTCATCTTTAAGGGCTGCATTGATAGGAAAAGGAAAGGCGATCCACAGACCACGCTGTCTATAGCATGATGGGGCCAAACGAAAGTGCCTGTGCTGAATGGTGCCACGTTGAATTTAAACCGATTCCGGTTTTCACCGTTATGCGCTATGATGTTGTGAAGACTTTGAATCGGCAATCACCACAACGCAAATTGCCCAAGCAAACCGGATGGACTGTGTGAAGCCTTACAGGCGCGGAGCTGCCCAGATTTCTGAACTGGCCAATGGCATCATCGATCCGGTGAT
>DNPN01000136.1:25451-25952 GCA_003501385.1 Rhizobium sp.
CCAATGGCATCATCGATCCGGTGATTGCGCGCCGCGCTGGCATCAACACAGCCCTGCTTTCTTCCTGGGATGAAATTGCTGGAGCCGATTTTGCCGATTGCACACGCCCGGAAAAGATTGCGTGGCCACGGCGCGATTACGCGGGCCAAGATGCCGGCCATCGGGCCGGGGTTTTGACCATTGCCTGTGAAGGCGCGCGCGCGCTGTTTCTCAATCATGCCCAAGGTGAATTGATTGCCCGTATCAACGGCTTTTTTGGCTATCCGGCCATTGGCCAGATTCGCATTGTGCAAAAGCCGGTGTCGGATACCGCCAAACATCGGCGTGGTCCGCCGCGGCTGGATGCGGTGCAGGCCAAGCGTTTGCAAAAGATGACAGAAGGCATTGAGAGCGACAAATTGAAACAGGCGATAGAGCGTCTTGGCCGTGCCGTGCTGGCGCAGAAGAAGACCTGACCGGCGTCAAATGTTGGACACCCGGTTTTGCGTGTCAAAATTCCGG
>DNPN01000226.1:0-1754 GCA_003501385.1 Rhizobium sp.
ACTTTTCCCTGACAAACTCTAAGCCCATTTCGTGAGATATGACGCTCAGAAAAAGGCCCCTCCCCAACCCTCCCCACAAGGAGGAGGGGTTTTACAGCGGCCAAAATGTCACCGACGGTGAACCACGCCTCCCAGCACATTACCCCTTCACAGGCGTTTCCGGCACAGGTGTTTTCACCACGCCACTGTCAAACCAGCCCGTCAAATTCTCCACCACCAGATCGGCCATGGCATTGCGCGTATGCACCGAAGCCGATGCAACATGCGGCAGCAGCGAAACATTGGGCAGATCCAGGTAGTCTGATGGCACCTTTGGCTCATCATAGAACACATCAAGGCCAGCCGCAGCAATGGTGCCCTCTTTCAGAGCGGCAATCAGCGCCGTATCATCCACGCTCCAGCCGCGACCAACGTTGATCAAAACACCGTTCGAGCCAAGTGCCTTGAGCACATCGGCATCAATGGCCTTATGGGTTTCAGGCGTCTTTGGCACAATACAGATCAGCGTATCCACGGCTTCCGCCAACGCCTTCAATGTTGGCTGATAACCGTAAGCAACACCGGGCTTTGGATTGCGGGTATGATAGCTGATCTTGACCTTGAACGGCTCCAGACGGCTGGCAATTTCACCGCCAATGCGGCCCAGACCGTAAAGCCCAACGTGACGACCGCGCAAGGACAGAGGCGAGAGCGGAAACGGACCTTCCTTCTCCCAGCGGCCTTCGCGCAAATAGCTCTCGGCGGCATAAAACTGGCGAAGCGTGTTCAGCAAAAGCGCAATGGTGGTATCGGCCACTTCATCATCCAGCACTTCCGGCGTGTTGGTGACGATAATGCCGCGCTTGGCTGCTGCCTCAACATCCACGCCGTCATAACCCACGCCAAAGTTGGCAATGACTTGCAAATTCGGCAGGGTGTCGATCAACGCTGCCGACACAGTACCCGCAACGGCAATGCCGTTCACGCGGGCCAAATCAGCCGCGCTCATGTCCACAGGCTGGCCGGGCGCGATCCGCAAAACCTCGGAGACCGGAGCCAAACGCTCCAGCACACGCGGATGAATCTTACCCAAGGCTAGAATGACGGGTTTATCAGCGGTCATATCAATCTCAATCTCTATCAATCTCGATGTTTGATCGGCCCGGTGGACTGGCGAATCCGCATTTCCGGTTTGATCAGGTGCATGCCATCCGGCTCATGGCTGCCCGCCAGCTTATCCAGAAGTGCGCGCGCTGCAAGCCTTCCCACTTCTGCCTGCCCGTTCCAAACTGTTGTCAAAGATGGCGTGGCAATCGATGCCTCTTCCAGATCGTCATAGCCGGTCACAGAAATATCGCGCCCAGGCACCAGTCCGGCCCGAGAGATACCGTTCATCAGACCAATGGCCACCAGATCATTCCAGCACACGGCAGCGGTTGGCTTTTGCGGCAGGGACAGAAAATTCACCGCCGCCTCAAAGCCACCCTGCTTGGTGCGCGGTCCGGGAATGCGCAATTCGGGATCCACCTCAATGCCCGCCTTGCGCAGCGCGTTGACATAGCCCTGATAACGGTCTCGCCCGGTGGAGGTCTGATCTGTGCCGCCCACCATGGCAATCACCCGATGGCCAAGGCCGATCAGATGGTTGGTGGCCAGCGAAATGCCATAGGTGTCATCGCCGCGATAGGTGGGCAGCGCCAGCCCTTCCATAGAGCGGGCAATCAAAATGGCGGGCATGCCATTATCTTCGGCCAGCATCACATCTTCCGGCGGCG
>DNPN01000226.1:2004-6239 GCA_003501385.1 Rhizobium sp.
TATCACATCTTCCGGCGGCGAGCCGATGGCGGGCGACATGATCACGCCATCGCCACCCAATTGCAGCAGCGTCTCAATGAAGGTGCGCTGCTTTTCCACCGAGTCATAATGATTGGACAGAATGAAGGTCTGGCGGCTGCGGTCCAGCTCGCTTTCAATCGCTTTGAGAATTTCGCCATAAAACGGGTTCATGATGTCATGCACCACAACACCGATAATGCCCGAGCGCGAGGTGCGCAGGCTGGCGGCACGGCGATTGTAGATATAACCCAGCGCCCGCGCCTGATCCTTGATCTTGTCGCGTGTCTCTGCGGCCACAAGCGGGCTGTCGCGCAAGGCCAACGATACTGTTGCTGTCGACAGCCCCAAACTGTCGGCAATGGTGGAAAGTTTGATTTTTTGAGCCACGTTTCCTCCTCCTCCCATGCCGGATCGCACTGCAAACCGGCAAAGGCATATCGCTTAAAATTTTTAATTAAACATTTGAATGCTTGAAAGCAATCAATTTCAAGTGAAAAAATCGTTCACTCTGGCTCCGCCTCCAGATCCTGCACAGGCTCTGCGGCAACACCATGCAGATTGCGATCCATCTCAGTCAGCAGTTTCAAAAGCAACCGGATCTCTTTGTTGCTCATGCCTTGCGTCGCCAGATCCTCGGCAGCCGCATTGGCGGCGGCAATGCGCTCCACGGTGGCTTGGCCCATCTCCGTCAAATAGACCCGTGTCAGCCGCGCATCGGTATCCGAGCCGCGTCTTTCCAGAAAGCCTTGTGCTTCCATCCGCCCAATTGTTCGGGTCATGGTTGGGGCTTTCACCCCGAGCTTCTGCGCCAAATGGCCGGTGGTCAAACCATTTTCAGCGGCCAGCAACAGCACGACACCTTCCTGACCTGCATAAAGGCCGCATTGCATCAGCCCTCGCGTCTGTACTGTGCGAAAACTGCGCGCGGCCTGCGTCATTGCCATGCCCAACATGCTTTTGACAGGAAGATGGGAAACAACAAGCATCTCGTCCTTGCTCGCCACCTTCAGCTTGCCAGACTTTTTCTTCTTGTCGGATTTGTCCTTTTTGGCCATTTTTCCTCTACAGTCACAGGCGCGAGTGCTGTTATCACCGTCAGTTCTTTTCAACCGTATGATCCATAGCCAAAAACCAAACGAGAAACCAGATGCTTAGCCCACACCCGCGCTTTGAAATGAACGATCCGGCCCTTCGGGCCAAAGATCGGGCCGATTGGATCGCCGTTCTGCCTCTGGGTGCCCATGAGCAACACGGACCGCATCTGCCGTTTGACACCGATACCATCATTGCAACAGGCGTGGTCGAGCGGCTGATCAACGCTCTGCCAGACACCCTGCCCACTACATTTTTGCCCGTGGAAGCCATTGGCTATTCCATTGAGCATATGGATGTGAAAGGCACCAAAACGCTCACCCATGAAGAAGCCGTCCAACGATGGCTGGGCGTGGCAGAGCACCTGCACACCATGGGCATTCGCAAATTCGTCATGCTTAATGCCCATGGCGGCAATTCACCGTTGATGATAATCGTGGCAACCGAGGCCCGTGTGCGCTTCAACATGCTGGCGGTGGCCACCAGTTGGACCCGCTTTGGTCAACCTGCGGGCCTGATTGACCCGAAAGACAAGGCCATCGACATCCACGGTGGAGACATTGAAACCTCCGTCATGCTGGCGCTTCGCCCGGATCTCGTGCGTATGGACAAGGCGGACAATTTCCCCTCGCGCCAATCGGATTTCATCGAACAGTTCAAGCATTTGCGCGCCTATGGCCCCCATGCCTTTGGCTGGAAAATGTCGGATCTGAATGCGGATGGCGTGGCGGGGAATGCCAAGGCTGCAACTGCGGCCAAGGGTGAAGCCCTCCTCACACACGCCATAGACGGCCTTGTGGAACTGCTTTGCGACATCCACGCCTTCAATGTTGAGAAAGCCTTTGAACTGACGTGAAACAGCCCCTATATGAGGTTACACCATAACAATTGGGCAACCGATTGCCCTCCCATCTATCGAGGTTCGAATGAGCGAAGCTGCCGTAAAACCCACACCCGTTACCGTGCTGACCGGCTATCTCGGCTCGGGCAAAACCACGCTGCTGAACCGCATTCTGACGGAAAGCCACGGCAAGAAATACGCCGTTATCGTCAATGAGTTTGGCGAGATCGGTATCGACAATGATCTCATTGTCGAATCGGATGAAGAAATCTATGAAATGAACAATGGCTGCATTTGCTGCACGGTGCGCGGCGATTTGATCCGTGTGGTGGAAGGCCTGATGCGCCGCCCCGGCCGTTTTGACGGGATTATCGTCGAAACCACCGGCCTTGCCGATCCAGTCCCTGTCGCCCAAACCTTCTTTATGGATGACGATGTGCGCGCCAAGACAGAGCTGGATGCCGTGGTGACGTTGGTGGATGCCAAGCACCTGCCGCTGCGCCTGAAAGACAGCCGCGAAGCCGAAGATCAGATTGCTTTTGCCGATGTGGTGGTGGTCAACAAAGCTGATCTCGTCAGCCACGACGAGCTGCACCGGATTGAAGACATTGTTCGCGCCATCAACCCGTCTGCGCGGATTTACACCACCACCCGCTCCGGCGTTGATCTGTCGAAAGTGCTCAATCAAGGTGCTTTCAATCTGGAACGCGCTTTGGAAAATGACCCGCATTTTCTGGACCACGATGAGCCGGACCATGTCTGCGGCCCTGATTGCGACCATGATCATGGCCATCACCACCATGATCACGATCATGACCACGGGCACCATCATCACGACCATGGGCATGATCACCATGGGCACGATCACCACGACCATGCCCCCTCGGCCATCCATGATGTGACGGTTACATCGGTATCGCTGCGCGGTGGCGAAATGAACCCGGAACGGTTCTTTCCATGGATTCAGAAGATCACCCAGACCGATGGCCCGAATATTCTGCGCCTGAAGGGCATTATTGCCTTCAAGGGCGATGCGGAACGCTATGTGGTGCAGGGCGTGCATATGATTATTGAAGGCGACCACCAGCGCCCTTGGAAAGAAGACGAAAAGCACGAGAGCCGTCTTGTGTTCATTGGCCGCGAACTGGACCGCGAAAAGCTGGAAAAGAGCTTCAAGGCTTGTGAGGCTGCTGCCTGATGCCAACTGTTGCTCCGCTTGATCTGGAAGGCCACGTTCTGACCGCGGCCTTCTTGGGTGACACCCCCGTGTTCGCCACCGCCTCAGGCTCCATTCACCGTCTGGATGGCGGTGAAAAGGTGACTGAAGCCCATTCTGGCCTTTTGATAGCCATCAAAGACGATCATACCCAAACCCTGCTGACCGGTGGCGAGGATGGTAAGGTGCTGCGCATTGCCCATGATGGCAGCACCACCGAACTTGCCCATGTTCCGCGCAAATGGATTTCCGTGCTGGCCGCAGGCCCGCAAGGGGCCGTAGCCTATGCCCATGGCAAATCGGCCTTTGTGCGCCTGTCCACCGGCGTGGTGCACGAATATAGTGAAGAGCGCAGCGTCGAGGGCCTTGCCTTTGCACCAAAGGGCCTGCGTCTCGCGATTTCCCGCTACAATGGCGTGACTTTGCGGTTTGTCGGAGCCGAGAGCAAGCCGGTCGATCTGGAATGGAAGGGTGCCCATACCGGCGTCAGCTTTTCGCCAGACAACCGCTTCATTGTCACCAGCATGCAGGAAAATGCCTTGCACGGCTGGAAGCTAGAAGGGGCTGGCACCGATACCCGCCATATGCGTATGACCGGCTATCCATCCAAGGTCAAATCCACCTCCTGGTCGGCCAAGGGCAAGTGGCTGGCATCGTCCGGTGCCCCTGCGGCCATTGTCTGGCCCTTTGCGGGCAAGGATGGCCCGATGGGCAAGGCTCCCCAGGAACTTGGCACCCGCGCCAACATCATGGTGACGCAGGTAGCCTTTCATCCCGCCGAGGAGGTTCTGGCCATTGGCTTTATCGACGGCATGATTTTGGCAGTGCGAATCGCCGATGGCAAAGAGGCTTTGCTGCGCCGTCCCGGTAAGGGAGCCATCACCAGCATGGGCTGGAGTGCCAGTGGAAAGTTGCTTTGCTTTGCATCGGAAGCCGGCGATTGCGGGGTTATCGACATCTCCGGTTAAAACAATTTAAAAATTCGCAAGCATGACAAGAAACCAGGACGAAAGTTCTGGTTTTTTTATTTTGCACCGCTTGTTTAGAGTCTGTCAGGTTCAGATT
>DNPN01000226.1:6570-29198 GCA_003501385.1 Rhizobium sp.
CTTTTCCCTGACAAACTCTAATGTCAACTTTAATAGAAAAGAAACACAGTAGAGGCTAACGTTTCATCTGGCGTTTACGGTTGAATTCATTCATAAAACCGCGCAAGAACATCGAATACGCATTGCTTTTGTTACTCGCAATAGATGAAAAATTAACAGCAATTAAAATCGAGAGTTTGTCACAGAAAAGCGACAACCGTGTCTTTTCAAAAGAGACAAAATCCAAAAGAAACCGAAAATCTGTCTAGCTTAACATGAACCCGACAGATTTTCAGTCGCAATGCATGAACAAGCTGCATTCCATCATCAGGACATTACCATGAAATTCAGCATTTCATCGACAGTGACAGCCTGCGGCCTCATTCTGGCAATCGGCGTTGTCCTTACGCTGGCAACGGCCATGGGCACACTTCAACGCTTGAAGGTCAATGGTCCGGTTTACACACAGATCGTCGATAGCAAGGACTTGATTGCCGATATTTTGCCACCGCCGCTTTATGTTGTTGAATCCTACTCGCTGGTCAGTGAAGCAGCGCTCCATCCAGATTTGGCGGACGCCAACCTTGAGCGCTTGAGAGTTTTAAAAAGCCAGTATCAGGAACGCCGCGACTATTGGAAAACATCAACACTGCCCGACGACATGAAGCAAAAGCTGCAATCGGACGTGCTTGTCAAAGGCGATGCGTTTTGGAAAATTCTGGATGGGCTTGATCTTCGCTCGCTGTCCAATCGCGACAATCCCGCGGGAAAAGATCGGCTGACTGTGTTGAGAACTGCATTCCACATCCATGAAAAAGCCGTGAACGAACTGGTGGACATGGGCAATGCCTATGGCAAGCTGAAAGAGACGGATGCCGCAGCTGAAGCCGCAAGACTGGAAAATGTCAGCTACGGCCTTGGCGTTGCGCTGATTGTTCTGTCGCTTGGCTCGGTTTTCTTTGTCCGCCGCCGTGTGCTTCATCCTCTGGGTGGCATGACTGCAGCCATGACCACCATGGCCAACGGCAATCTGGAATCTGCACCACCCTATCTTGAGCGGCACGATGAAATTGGTGACATTGCCAAGGCGCTGGCCATTTTCCGCAATGCCGGGCTGGAAAAGCGTGATCTGGAAGACGAGGCCCAGTTATCCCGTGCCGCAGCCAGCGAACAGCGCCGAGTACGCGACGCTGAGCGCGCACAGGAAGCAGAAACCCTGCGGTTTGTGGTGGAAGAGTTGGGCGCGGGCCTACGCCGTCTGGCCGATTGCAACATTCGCATGGCGATCGATATGCCATTTGATCCACGTTTTGAGGGTTTGCGCGCCGATTTCAACAATTCCATCGCCATTTTCCAATCCACCTTGCAAAACGTGCTGGGAGAAACCACGCATCTGCAAACCAACAGCCGCGAAATGCGCGATGCTTCGGACAATCTGGCAAAACGCACCGAGCAGCAGGCGGCAGCATTGGAAGAAACAGCAGCCGCGCTGGGGCAAGTGACATCCACCGTCAGCGCCTCCGCCAATCGCACCCGTGAGACCCGCAACCTGATCAAGGAAGCGCGGCAATGTGCCACCACCTCCTCCAGCGTCGTCAAAAATGCCGTAACGGCAATGGAACGGATTGAATCGGCATCGTCCGAGATTGTCTCCATCATTGGTGTGATCGACGAAATTGCGTTTCAGACCAATCTGCTGGCACTCAATGCAGGCGTTGAAGCCGCCCGAGCCGGAGAAGCAGGCAAGGGTTTTGCCGTGGTTGCACAGGAAGTGCGCGAGCTGGCGCAGCGCTCTGCCGGTGCTGCGCGCCAGATTAAAAGCTTGATTGACCGCTCTGGCCGAGAAGTGGCCACGGGTGTGGAACTGGTTGGGGCCACCGGCGATGCTCTACAGCAGATTGGTGTGTTTGTCGCGGAGATTGACGACAATATCGACGCCATGGCCAATGCAGCAGAAGAACAGGCCGCTGGTCTTCAACAGATCAGCACATCTGTGCATAGCCTTGATCAAATGACCCAGCAGAATGCCGCCATGGTGGAAGAAACCAACGCCATCAGCCAGACCATTGCCGATGGTGCAGTAACGCTGGCGGCTCTTGTCAATCGCTTCCAACTGGCCGAAAATTCCCCGCGCCACAGCGTCAACGTCCAACGGGCAGCCTGATACAAAAATGGCGACCAGATGGTCGCCATTTTTGGTCTCAAGGATTGGACTGATTAGAAGCGGTAGGTCACACCCGTACCAATCAGCCAAGGATCAAGCTTGGCGCTGCCCTTGACATTGGTGCCACCCACTGTGGCATCAAAGTCAGGCCGCAAGTAGAGCTTCTTCACATCGACGTTCAAGCCCCAATGCTTGTCGATCATATAGTCGAAACCAACCTGCAAGGCGGCACCAAAGGTGTTCTTAACATCGAGATTGGTTGCAGCTCCACGGGCAGATTGATTGTAGAACACGGTGTAATTGATGCCCGCGCCAACGTAAGGCCTGAAATTGCCAAAGTTGGTGAAGTGATATTGCAGGGTCAGGGTTGGTGGCAAAAGCCAAGTCTTGCCGAGCGTGCCAAGGCTTGCAATCGAGCCCTTGCCGCTGATCTTGGACGATGTTGTGCCCAAAATCAGTTCAGCCGCAATATTGTCGGTGAAGAAATAGCTGAAGTCCACTTCCGGAATCACGCTATCGCTGGAAGACAGGCTGGAGCCTGCGATGCCATCAACCGACCCCTTGTCTCTCGTGACAACGCCCAGCGCCCGCACACGCACCTGCCATGGGCTCTGGGGTGTCAGGGGCGATTCAGCCTCGGGGGCCTTGGTCACAGGTGAAAGATCGGCAGCCGACACGATGGGGGCAGCACAGGCTGTGGCTGCGAGAATGACGGCTGACAGGCGCAAGGTCCGCTTCAATGACATTGTAGTCTCTCCTGATAATCGATTGCGCAACAGGAACACCCGCCGCACTATGACCAGACTATTCACAACCGCTGGGATTTTTCCCTTGAGATAAATCAATATTGTAACAAACTCTGATGTGGAAAGGGCATGCTTTTGCACCCTGTTGCTGCTTTGCATCACTTCATTTGACAATTATCAAGAACGACAGCGCGCCTGCTCAGATCAACAACTTGTGATGAGCAAATCACGCACCAAACATCATCCTGCTCTCTTGTGTCACGGAACTGATAAAAACCGCTCCTAAGCGTCATCAACAGTTCCAGGCGATGTCATTGCAGCACAGCCGGACTTTTCACAAAGAGGGACAACACCATGCTTCTTCATCCTCACCGCATGTCGCTCCAAACGGGCACCGCCGTTTTACTGGCATCACTCTGTCTGAGCTCGCCCGGCCTGGCCGCGGCGCAGGAGACCAATACGGCAACGCCGATCAAGCATCTCGTGGTGGTTTTCCAGGAGAATGTCTCGTTCGACCATTATTTTGCCACCTACCCCAAAGCGGCCAATGTTGAGGGTGAGCCAGCGTTTACAGCGGCTCCAGAAACCCCAAAGGATATTGATACGCTGGCCAATGCCGGTCTGCTCGATAACAACCCGAACAAGACCAACGCTGCCAACGGCGCTGATGCGAGCGCCCCTTTCCGGCTTGATCGCACCCAGGCGGCCACCAATTCGCAAAACCACGGCTACACTGCCGAACAGGCGGCCTACAATAATTTTGCCATGGATCTTTTCCCGGCCAACACCGGACGCGGCACCAAGGGTGCTGCGGGTGCTTTCGGTACCAAGGGTCAGGTGATGGGCTATTATGACGGCAACACCGTCACCGCCTATTGGAACTATGCCCAGCATTTTGCCCTGAACGATCATTCCTTCTCCACCAATTTCGGCCCATCCACTCCCGGTGCTGTCAACCTGATCTCCGGCCAGACCAATGGCATGAGCCTGCCGCCCGGCTATGCGCTGGAAAAGGATGGCACCTATTCCAAGGGCCGCGTGGTGCCGGATGGCAATGGCAACTGGACAATGATCAGCGACCTTGACCCCACCGGCGACGTTTGCTCGGAAGGCCAGACCGCATTGATGACCGGCCGCAACATTGGCGATATGCTCAATGACAAGGGCCTGACCTGGGGCTTTTTCGAAGGCGGCTTTGATCTGACCGTCAAGAACCCCAATGGCACCACCGGCTGCAAACGCGCCACCACCTCCACCATCACCAAGGTGGATCAGGTGGATTACATCCCCCACCACCAGCCGTTCCAATACTACCCCTCCACGGCCAATCCCAAGCACATCCGCCCCAGTTCGGTGGATGTGATTGGCACAAGCAATGATGGCGGCGCAAACCACCAGTATGACATCAATGATTTCTATGCCGTGCTGAAAAACGGCAATCTTCCTACTGTGAGCTTCCTGAAGGCCCCGGCCTATCAGGATGGCCATGCGGGCTATTCCGATCCGCTGGACGAACAGGAATTTGTCGCGGATGTGGTCAACAAGGTGCAGCAGTCCAAGGATTGGAAAGACACAGCCGTTATCATTCTCTACGATGATTCCGATGGCTGGTATGACCACGCCCATCACGTCGTCAATCCTTCCAACATTCCGGTGAAGGGTTATGACGTGCTGAACGGTGCGGCTTGCGGCACCGGCACGCCCCTGCCCGGCGTCAATGGCCAGCCAGCGCAAGGCCGTTGCGGCTATGGCACACGTCAGCCTCTGTTGGTGCTGTCGCCTTATGCCAAGCAGAATTATGTCGATCACACTGTGACCGATCAGACCTCCGTGATGCGCTTCATTGAAGACAACTGGATGGCGGGCCAGCGTCTGGGTGGCGGCTCGTTTGATGCCGTTGCTGGTTCTCTGAACGGCATGTTCGATTGGTCCAAGGCCAGCACCGACACGCTGATCCTTGACCCCAAGACCGGCCTCAAGGGCTAACCACACAGACAGGACCGGATGCATGAAACCCACCTTTAGACAATCCGGCCTGACATTCTCGGTGCTCGCGGGGCTTTGCCTCGCGGGTGCTGGTCTCAGCGCGGCTTCACAGGGTGAAAACCCGCCACCCCTCAGTGCCGTGGCCAAGCTGGGCAAGGCAATGTTTTACGATACCGCCCTGTCGGGCAGCGGCACCATGTCCTGCGCCAGTTGCCATGATCCCGCCCGCCACTATGCCCCCGCCAATGCACTGCCCGTACAACTTGGCGGCCCGCATCTGGATCAGCCAGGTATTCGCCCGCCGCCGAGCCTTGCCTATAAAATGGCAACACCAGCTTTTTCGGTTGGCGTCGAAAATTCGGCGGAAGAAGCCGCAGAAGCAGCCCCCATGGCCGAAGCCTCTGGCGTGGCACTTGCCAATCAGGCAACGCCCACCGCAGGCCCGGTTGCCGGACAACCTGTTGTGAAGGCTGACGCTCCGGCGGACAATGCCGTGCCGCAAGGCGGGATGTTCTGGGATGGGCGCGTGGATAGCCTTGAGGAACAGGCGCTTGGCCCGATGCTATCGCCATTTGAAATGGCCAATCACGATGAGGCCGATGTCTATCAGAAAATCAAAAAGGCCTATGGTGCGCAGCTTGAGGCCCTGTTTGGCGCTCAAGTGCTGCAAGACCAATCCATGACCCTCTCGGAGGTAGGGTTTGCGCTGGCGCGCTATCAGGTGGAAGCCCCGGATTTCCACCCCTATAGCAGCAAATTCGATGCCTATCTGCGCGGTCAGGTGCAGTTGAGCGATGCGGAAGCCCGTGGGCTCAAACTGTTTGATGATCCCAAGAAGGGCAATTGTGCCTCTTGCCATCTGGACAAGATGACTGGCGATGGCCAGATGCCGAATTTGACCGATTATGAGTATGAAGCGCTTGGCGTGCCGCGCAATCCGGCCATTCCGGCCAATGCCGATCCGAAATTCTATGATCTCGGCATTTGCGGCCCCTTCCGGCAGGATGACTTTGCCAAACAACCGCAAAATTGCGGGTTGTTCAAAACCCCCACCTTGCGCAATGTGGCCGAGCGCAGCGTCTATTTCCACAATGGCGTTTACAAAACGCTGGAAGACGCCACCCGTTTTTATGTGGCCCGCGATACCGACCCGGCCAGCATTTACCCGAAAAAGCCGGATGGCAGCGTGGATAAATTCAACGACCTGCCGGACAGCTATAAGGGCAATATCGACGTGATTGATGCACCGATGGATCGCAAATTGGGCCAACCGCCAGCGCTGAATGAGGACGAAATCAAGGATGTCGTGGCCTTTTTGAAGACCCTCACCGACGGCTGGGATGCGCAAAAACCCTGAATCAGAAAAGCCCCTTCCAAGATGGAAAGGGCTTTTCCGGCCAACAGACTGGAGGTCATTGGGCTTACAGGTTCAGTTAGGCCGCCTTGCGCTTGCTGGCCTGAGCAAGACGACGACCGGAGGCGGTGATCATGCCAGCCACGCCATCCAGCCAGCCGGGAACAAGTTCCAGTGCCAGAAAGCGATCACGGGCAAACGGGCCGGGCATCAGAAGATGCGCGGTCTTGGTGGCAAAGAAGCCGAAACGCTCATAGTAAGCGGCATCGCCCACCAGCAACACGGCACCATGGCCGCGTTGCTTGGCTTCCTGCAACACGGCGCGCATCAGGGCCGAACCAATGCCCTTGCCTTCCACCGTGCAATCGACGGCAAGCGGGCCAAGCAACAGCGCATCCACGGCATGGCCTTCCGCATTCACACCGGCTTCAATGTTCCACAGGCGCACGGTGCCGATCACATGACCCTTGCGATCACGCGCCACCAGTGCCAGCCCTTCGGCTGGAATGCGGCCACGGCGGATTTTTTCCGAGGATTTCTTGGTGCGCTCAGCGCCCATGACGCGGTCCAGCAGCGCTTCGCGTGCCACAACGTCAGAAGGGTTTTCAGCGTCAATTTTAAAGGTTGGCTGTGCAAAAAAAGCGCGCACGGTATTGAGAACAGCGGCCATCGTGACCTCCTATCCAAGGGAGTTTCCAAATATCTTGTTGTTTTTCCGTGCCGGGTTCAGACCGGCACGGTTTGGATCAGATGATATAGGCCTTCAACGGATCAAAACCGTTAAATGCCACCGCCGAATAGGTGGTGGTGTAAGCGCCCGTGCCTTCGATCAGCACTTCATCGCCAATCGTCAGCGACAGCGGCAACGGGTACATGTTCTTCTCATAGAGAACATCAGCACTGTCGCAGGTGGGGCCAGCCAACACGCAAGGCTCCATCTCATCGCCATCACGGTCGGTGCGGATCGGATAGCGGATCGCTTCGTCCATGGTTTCTGCCAGGCCACCAAACTTGCCGATGTCGAGGAACACCCAGCGGTGTGCATCGTTGTCGGACTTCTTGGAGATCAGCACCACTTCGGCCTTGATCACGCCAGCATTGCCCACCATGCCGCGACCGGGCTCGATGATGGTCTGCGGAATGTTGTTGCCGAAATGCTTCTTCAAAGATGCATTGATGGCCTGACCATAGGCTTCAGCCGATGGAATGTCGCGCAGGTACTTGGTTGGGAAACCACCACCCATGTTGACCATTTTCAGCGTTATGCCCTGCTTGGCCAGCTGCGCAAACACACGCTTGGCATCGCCAAGAGCGGCATCCCAAGCATCAACCTTGGTCATCTGCGAACCAACGTGGAAGGAAACCCCGAAGGATTCAAGACCCTGCTGGTGAGCATAGACCAGAACATCAACAGCCATCTGTGGCACGCAGCCGAACTTGCGGCTCAAAGGCCATTCAGCGCCTTCGCCATCGGTCAGAACGCGGCAGAAGACGCGGGCACCGGGAGCGGAGCGGGCGATCTTCTCGACTTCTTCATGGCAATCGACAGCAAACAGGTTGATGCCGAGCGCGTGCGCACGGGCCACATCCCGTTCTTTCTTGATGGTGTTGCCAAAAGAAATGCGCGATGGTGTTGCACCGGCGGCCAGCGCCATTTCGATTTCAGCCACGGAGGCGCAATCGAAGTTGGAGCCGAGCGACGCCAGCAAAGACAACACTTCCGGGGCTGGATTGGCCTTTACAGCGTAGTAAATGGCGCTATCGGGCAGCGCATGGCGGAATGCGCCGAAATTGTCACGCACAACATCAAGGTCCACAACAAGGCAAGGGCCTTCTGGACGGTGGGTGTTGATGAAGTCACGGATGCGAGCGGTGGTCATCGGCTGATCCCTTCCATATTCCAAAGGTTACCGGTGCTGTATAACAGCGCCAGATGGACAAAGTGCGACAACTGCTCTCACGGTGCCAGTTGGTGGAGACACTGGCGACGTGTGAGCGATTGAACGCGGAACGGTGGATAAACGCCCTCTTGCCTGAGAGCCTATTATCCGCTTTGTCTGCCATGGATTGGAAGGTAGACCCTACCGCACTTCCGGCAATGATGGTGTGCCTCTACAGTTATCCCGGCTGATGGAAAGCCGGAAGAGACTAGAAAGGCCCGCACCGTCGTTGCTTCAAGATGTCCTCGCATTTCCCGGATGGCCGAGATAGCGACTGGAGGGGTTAATTCCAGGTACCTTACCGATTCCTCACCAAATAGAGGGTCGGCGGACACCCACAGGCACGTGCGACTTTGGGCAAGGAGGGATGTATGAAAACACGCCGTCATAATCAAGCACTTTTTGCAAGAGAGCAAATTTTTTTATTATCGCTTTTTCCGTGCCGTGAAAATTGAACAATGATAGGTTATTGTTCACAGTAACCCGGCCTGATTTGGAGACATCGTTTTGGACACCCTCACCCGTATACGCGCCTTTATTGACGTTGTGGAAGCCGAAGGCTTTTCGGCTGCTGCCCGCAAGACCGGACGCTCCAAGGCCTTGTTATCCAAGTATGTTCGCGAATTGGAAGACGAGCTGGGCGCGCTTTTGCTCAACCGCACCACCCGGCAATTTTCCATGACTGAGGCCGGACACACCTATTTTCGCAGCGCTGCCGACATTTTGAAAGAGATCGATAATCTGGCTGATCTGGTGCGTGAGAACAATGCCGACATTCGCGGCAAAATCCGCATTACCGTGCCGCGCAGCTTTACCGATGCCGAAGTGGGCCAATCACTGATTGATTTTGCGCTGGAACACCCCGACCTTTCCATCGAAATCGCCGCCGAAGACCGATTCGTGGATCTGATCGAAGAGGGTTTTGATCTTGGCATTCGCGTGACCAAGCTGGATGATTCGGGCATGATTGCCCGCAAACTGGCGGATTTCAAAATCTATGCATGCGTCAGTCCGAAGTTTCTGGAGAAACATGGTCCGCTGACCCACCCGCAGGATCTGTCGAAAATTCCTATGCTGATCGACACCAACGGCCGCGGCCATAATACCTTGCGCCTGCAAGGCCCCAACGGAGAAGCCTTTACCGTCAACATCTCCGGCCCTCTGGAGGTCAACAGCCCACAGACCACCTTACGGGGGGCGCTGTCGGGTCTGGGTGCTGCCATGCTGCCGGATTTCGTGGCCCGTTCGCATATTCAAAGCGGCGCTTTGATCTCGATTTTTGAGGAATATATGCCAACGGGGCGCGGTATCTATGCCGTTTACCCGCACCGGCGCTACCTGCCCGCCAAAGTGCGGGCGCTGGTGGATTTCATGCACAATTGGTTCAAGCGTAACGGCAATTGTTCAGTCAGCTCAAACGGAACCAATCCATAAAGAGACGCGCCCCATTTCCGTCGGAATGCGAAGCCATAGACGAGACAATCGGCGATAAAGAATTGAGATGATGAAAACAGCCCAAAAGCTCCTTCTCACGGCTCTCCTGTGCGCATGTGCCGCCCCGGTGTTTGCCCACCCGCACGTGTTTGTAGATGCCAAATTGGAAGTGGTGGCTGGTCCCGACAACACCGTCAAGGAACTCCGCAACACCTGGCGGTTTGATGAGGTGTTTTCTTCCAGCGTGTTGATGGATTTTGACAAGAACGCCGATTTGAAGCTGGATGCCAGCGAGCTGCATGATATTGCCAACACCATCCGCTCATCCTTGGGCGACTATGGCTATTTTACCTTTATCACGGCCAGCGGAGCCACCATCAAGGCCGCCAAGCCGCTGGTGTTTAATGCCGATTATAAAAACAACCGTCTGCTGGTCTATTTCATCACCAAGCCGGAAAAGCCCATTCCCATCAAGGGGAACCTGAGCTTTGGCGTGCATGACCCGACCCTTTATACGGCCATCGACTTCAAAAGCGACAGCGACCTTGTGGTGACCGGTGACGGGTTTAAAAAATGCAAGGCCACCGTGGTGCGGCCCAATCCGGATGATGTGATCAAACAAAATCAGGCCAGTCTGACGGAAGCTTTCTTCAACGACCCAACCGGCACGGATATGGGCAAATTATACGCCACGAGGCTTGATCTGGCATGTTGAAAACGGTCGTTACAAAATCCTGTGCATATCTACGCTCGCACTGGATGGTCGCGGGTTTTGGACTGCTCCTCTTCCCCACCCTTGCCCATGCTGGATCACCGCTGGGCATTGGCACCGCGGAGCCATCCTTTCAGATGAATGGCCCGCTGGCTCCGTTCATGCTGTGGATCAACATCCATCAGGAGGAGTTTTACCGTACACTCACCGCATCTCTCAGAGATATGCGCGAAAACACCCATGCTCTTTGGACCCTGATTGGATTGTCGTTTGCCTATGGCGTATTTCACGCCGCCGGCCCCGGCCATGGCAAGGCGGTGATTTCGTCTTACATGATTGCCAATGAGCTGGAACTGAAACGCGGCATTGTTATTTCGATCATCTCGTCCCTGCTGCAAGGCTTTGTCGCGATTGCCACGGTCGGGGTGATTTTTCTCACTCTTCGCGGCAGCGGCATTACGCTGACCCAGGCCACCAACACGATGGAAACCGCCAGTTTTGCGCTGGTGGTGCTGTTTGGTCTGTGGTTGCTGTTTAAAAAGCTGCACGATATCTGGCAAAGACAAGAGCGCGTTCCCCGCATAGAGCATTTCGAGCAAAAGTGTGTTGCGGTTTTGCGTCCCGAAATGCGTAAAAGCAAAAATCTAGAGCATCATGCCGATTCCGATTTTCGGCACGATGCTCTAGAGGTCTCAGGCGGTGCAATGGCTGGCCTGTTTGGCGATGCATCCGCCCCTGTTTTGAGCGGAAAAACCGGATTGAAGTTTCAGGCGCAAGCACTGGATCACGACCACACGGCGCTGGGTGATGGCGAGGTCTGTGTGGATTGCGGCCGCAGCCATTTGCCAGACCCAAGCATGGTCAGCTCTGAGCACTTCAACCTGAAAGAAGCATGGTCGGCTATTATGGCCGTGGGGCTTCGCCCCTGCTCCGGCGCGTTGCTGGTGATGACCTTTTCAATGCTCAACAGCCTATATCTCGGCGGCATTCTCTCGGTATTTGCCATGGCAGCCGGAACCGCCATTACCGTATCCGCGCTTGCGATCATTGCTGTGGGTGCCAAGGGGTTGGCGGTGCGCATTTCCGGCCCCGGCTCGGCCACCGCCCACAGGGTTGGGCTGGCCATCGAGCTCGGCGGTGCATTGTTCGTGATTGTGATCGGCAGCTTATTGTTGGCGGCATCTTTGCAGGGTTATCACCTGTCATCCATGTGACGCCGCTGATAGCGAGCCCGCAGCCAGAAAATCACAAAGAACGACAGCAGGATCAATGATCCCACCACCGCTGCCAAAAGCGGTGAAAAGTCACCGATCCACAGCACAAGTTTTGGCAAAAAAGCCATGGCAAGGCCAAAGCCCAGAACAATCACCGCAGCCGCTTTGATGGCATTTCTATCACTGGGGGTCATGATACGGCTCCCTCAGCCAATGCCGCGCGAATATCTTCCAACCGTTGCTTTTGCTGACCCTGATCGTCAAAATTCTGCGGATCAAGCCAGACCTCAAACGCTGCTTTCAAGAGTGGCCATTCGCCATCAATCATCGAAAACCATGCCGTATCACGGTTGGCACCTTTGGAAATCACATGCTGGCGGAACACGCCTTCAAAGGTAAAGCCATAGCGGGCAGCAGTGATCTTGCTGGGCGCATTTTCGTTGTGGCACTTCCATTCGTAGCGACGATACCCAAGATCCTCAAACACGTGCCGCGCCAGCAAATAATGCACGTCCGTGGATAGAGGCGAGCGTTTCATGGCGTGACCATGGGCAACGGATCCCACTTCCACCACACCGTTTTTCGGATCCGGGCGCATCAGGCTGGCCATGCCCACAATCGCCCCATCACTTTTGGCGCGAAACACATGGGTGATCAGGCTGCCACTGGCATTGGCAGCATCCAACCAATCGCCAAAGACTTCCGCCCCGCTAAAATCATCATTGGGAAAATAGCGAAGCAAGCCATTCACGCCCGTATCTCCGCCCAAACCCTGCCAAAGGGCGTCGAGATGCTGATGGCGAACAAATGGCTCAACCACCGCATAACGCCCCTCCAGCGTAACGGGGCCGGGTGCGGAGACCTTGTAATGGCGCAGATCCTGCATGGTTTTTCCTCTTCAACCTTTGAAAGAGGATTAGGCCAGCACGCCTGCGAAGGCAAAGGAAAATCGCGCCGCCTGCTTAAACCTGCCCAACCGGCTGATCCGCCTTGGCAGCGGCAACCGTTGCTTCAATATGATCAATCAAGCCATCAGCCAAACCGAGGCGTCCAGCCAGAAGATCAAGATAGCCGCGCTCTGCCCTTGTATCGGGCTCAATCGTCAGACGAGACGCAGTGTAGAGCTCCACCTTCTGCTCTTCTGTGCGGGCCGCTGCCACCAGCGCATCCAGATCGGTGGGGTTGGCCAGTTCCGCGTCAATAAACGCTTCCGCCTCAGCGCCCAAGTCTTCCACATGCAGTTTTTGCATGATGCTGGCACGCTCATCGGCATCGATATGGCCGTCTGCCTTGGCAGCGGCAATCATCGCTTTGATCAAGGTCAGGGCAAAATCATTGCTCATGCCGGTCTCGACATTAAACGCCGAGTCCTTCGGAGGCGCAGGAAGTTCGGGCAGCGAGCGAATATTCTCTGGCGCATTGCCATTTTTATAGGCACGGTAGGCCTGATAGCCCAAACCGGCAATCAGCGCGAGGCCGCCAACCTTCAGGGCACCGCCCGCCAGCGAGCGCCCGGTTTTGGTGCCCAGCAACACGGTGGCCAAGGCTCCGGTCTTCCACGGGTTGGCTTTGGCAAGCTCGGTAGCATCGCGGGTTTTGCCACCCAGCGTTCCGCCCAGTCCGGGAATTTGCGATCCCAAAAATTGTCCAAGCAGCTTTTTCGCGTCAAACATTATGGTCTCCTCAGCCATTGTAGATGATGAGACACATAGGAACGCCCGCGCCTTTTCCCAAGGCGCGGGCGTCATTTTAACATAAGAACAGCGAAATCAGCCCAGCAGAGCGCAGGCCTCCGACGCCAGCTTGGTAATACCAGCCCAATCACCAGCAGCCACCAATTCCTTCGGCGCAACCCAGGAACCGCCAACGCAAACAACGTTTGGAAGGCTCAGATAATCCCTGGCATTCTTCAAGGAAATTCCGCCAGTTGGGCAAAACAGCGTGCCAGCCAAAGGCGAAGACAGAGCCTTGAGGTAGCCAGCGCCACCCGCCTGTTCGGCAGGGAAGAATTTCAAAACTTCATAACCTTTTTCGCGAAGATTCATCACTTCGCTGGCGGTGGCAGCACCCGGCAGAAGCGGAATGTCGGAGGCAGCGGCGGCGACAAGCAACTCAGCCGTCGTGCCGGGGCTAACGATGAACTGTGAGCCCGCAGCAACGGCGGCTTCAAAATGGGCAGGGTTCAGAATGGTGCCCGCACCAACAACCGCACCTTCCACTTCACCGGCCACGCGCTTGACCGCCTCAAGTGCAGCCGCAGTGCGCATGGTGATTTCAATGGCTTTCAGACCACCGGCCACCAACGCTTTGGCCAAAGGCACCGCATGGGCTGCATCATCAATAATCAGCACCGGAACAACCGGCTGAAGCTTGAGAACGGCCAGCAGTTTATCAGTCTTGGCACCCATAGGATTTCCACCTTTCAAACGATTGAATTTATCCTGATTAGCGCGACAAACCGCCCATGTCGAGGCAAATGCGAGCACCTCCCTGCGACAAAGACGCATTGGCCAATGCAACCCTTGCCAATATATCGCATTTCTATAGACTAGCCTTAGGTAAGCGGGAAAAAATCGTCATGGCCAAGGAAATTGAACGAAAATTTCTGGTGCGCAGCGATGTCTGGCGAGCACATGTCAGTCATGCGTCCTCCTTTGTGCAAGGTTATATTCTCTCTGAGACGGACCGTTCCGTGCGTGTGCGGATCAAGGATGATGTGAGCGCAACCCTGACCATCAAAATCGGTCATGTTGGCCTGACACGCGATGAATTCGAATATAACATTACGCTCGGTGATGGGCAGGAGATGATTGAAAAATCGCTCGGCAACGTCATCACAAAAACGCGCTACAATGTTGAATATGGTGGCTATCTTTGGGAAGTCGATGTGTTCTCAGGCGTGCATGAGGGGCTTGTGGTGGCCGAGGTGGAGCTGGATCATCCTGAGGAAAATCCGCCGCTACCGCCATGGATTGGCCGTGAGGTGACGGGCGACAAACGCTACTCCAACCAATGGATGGCGATGTCGTCCACCAAGGCAACGCGGCGCAATGACCTATCAGTTAAGGCCTGAAAACGGCCTCATAGACAGCGCCAGAACCATTTTGACCGAGCAGTTGGTGTCTGCAGCACACTCTCTTGAAAACCCCGCCAATGGCCGTGACGCGGCAGTGCATCTTGCACGCAGGAAGCTGAAGCGCGCCCGTGGCCTCTATCGGCTGATCGCAGCCGCGGCTCCAGACTTTCGAAAGCAGGAAAACATCCGGCTGCGCGACATCGCCCGCAGTCTGGCGGGCCTGCGCGACGCCTCGGCACTGGTGGAGTCTGTGACCTATTTGCAGGCATGGACGGAAGAGGAGGAGGAGCAAAAGGCCCTCACCACCGCCCTGTCTTTGCTGAAAGCACAGTCTGAACAAACGTTGGAAACCAACCAAAGCTGCGATGACTGCATCCTGACAGCCGCAGCCAACTGCCGGGAAGCGGCAGAAGCCTTGGCCCAGGCAGATATCACCGTTCGCACAGCAAAATCTGGCCGCATTTTGCAAAAGGCCTGGCGAAAGCTGATGATCCAGGCCCAGGAGGCCATCGCAATCTGCCAGACCGGTAGCGAGGCCGAAAGCTTCCACGATTTGCGCAAGACCTCGCAAACCTACTGGATGTATCTCTCACTGCTGCGCGATTTATGGCCCAGCGCCTTCTTGCTTAAGCGTCAGTGTGCCAAGCAACTGGCAGATCAATTGGGCCATGAGAACGATCTCTCCATGCTGGCAGCAGCACTCGATCAGCAGGCGGCCAGCTTTGACAGCGCCGAAACCCTGTCTCATCTGCTGGGGATGATTATCCGAAGGCAACAGGTGTTACGCGCCGACGCCTTGGCCGCAGCCGAGGCTCTCTTTAGGGATGGGCCAGAACTGGAGCCGGCCATTGTCATGGGGCTTTGGCTGCGATACGCCGATCTTGCTCAAAACTGAACCGAAAGCAACGTCAGATTGGCGCGCAATCGGGACAGCGTCTCTGCAAAAATGGAAGGTTGATCGAGCGCCCGCGCCAGCACAAGCCCACCCTGAATGGCTGCCAGCATCTCATGACTGCGCAGGTCTGCATCAGCCTCACTTACGCCTGCCCGGCTCAAGGCAAGGCTCAAAGCTTGGTGCCAACGGGAAAAATAACCGGCAATGGCAACCGCAAAGGCATCACGGCTGGCATCCAGCGCCATCAGCCCGACCAGACAGACGCGCTGGCCCGATTGGAAATAGGTATCGACACTGTCAAGCATGGTATGGATTGCCGCCAGCGGATCATCGGCAGCATCAAGCGGCGCAAACACCCGCTCCTCAAACCAGCGGCCGATATGGGCCAGCACCGCGTCTCCCATCTCTGCTTTTCCACCGGGGAAGAAGTGGTAGAGACTGCCCTTGCCCATCCCGGTTCGGGCGGTGATGATCGAAAGCGTCGTGCCTGCATAACCGTGCTGGCGAAACACGTCCGCAATCATCGACACGGCGTCCTGCCTTTCCAGCTGTATTTTCACCAAAAATCTGCCCTCAATCGCTCTTACCCAGCGGATAAACCTGACCACTTAGCCGATGAAAAATCACAGCGCAGATGATCAACGCAAGCGCCCCCAGAGCCACCGGTAGACATAAAAACGACACGCCGGGATGAAGACTAAAGATCACAAGCGGATTGGCCCCGGCGGGCGGATGCGTTACCCGCAAAGCCGCCATTAAGGCAATGGCAGCCCCTACCGCCAAAGCCACCGCCCACCACGTATTGGGCAAAACGGCACACAACAGCAATCCAACCGCAGCCGACACCACATGACCAAAAAACACATTCAAGGGCTGCGACAAGGGGCTGAAAGGTTGGGAAAACAGCAGCACGCAGCTCGCACCAAACGGTGCCATCAGCAGGGCATAGCCAGTTTGCAACGTCAAAAGCCCAAGGACGGCAATCGCAAGACCTCCTCCCAGACCAGCAAGAAGGGCTTTGGTGAGCCGGAGCGGCGGTTGATGGCGATGCAGGTAGCTGCGCATAAAAGCCTCTTGTGTACTGAATTTAACATACTGTACCATTTGGTACATTTTACGCAGAAATAAGTCAACATCTACCCCCCCGATCACACCGCGCCCGATGCATCCGCTATCAATCTTCAGAAAAACAGTGCTAGATTGACGCCCATGTCACGCTCGGAACGCCTATTGTCACTGCTGCAAGTGCTACGCCGCCACCGCACGCCGGTGAGTGGTCAGACGCTGGCCAATGAGCTGAACATTTCCATCCGCACGCTCTACCGCGACATCGCAAGCCTGCAAGCGCAAGGCGCTGATATTGAGGGCGAGGCAGGCGTGGGCTATGTGCTGCGCCCCGGCTATCTCTTGCCGCCGCTGATGTTGACACGGGACGAGATCGAGGCGCTGGTGCTGGGTGCCCGCTTTGTGACCCAGCGCACCGACGCACACCTAGCTGGTGCCGCCCATGATGCTTTGGCAAAAATTACCGCTGTTTTGCCCGGGGATCTGCGCCACAGCCTGCAAGACATCACCATGATTGTTGGCCCCAGCCCTGCCATCGCACCGCAGGCGGTGGAGCTTTCACAATTGCGGCAGAGTATCCGCAATGAGCAGGTGCTTCGCATCACCTATCAGGATGGAAAGGGTGCGCAAACCATGCGTGAGATCTGGCCTTTCGCTCTCAGTTTCTTTGAAGGTGCGCGGATGCTGATGGCTTGGTGCTGTCTGCGGCAGGATTTTCGACATTTTCGCACCGATCGCATCACGGAATGCCACATGCTGGAGCAACGAAGCCCGAAACGACGCGCCGCTCTTTTGAAACAATGGCGGCAACAAAACACCATTCCGGATCGGATCTTTTGAACATTGCTGCCATTTTTTGGCAGGAGCTTGGACTACACTTGGCGTCAACAAGGAGACAAGTCCATGACCAAAACTTTCACGCAAACCTTCACGCCGGCAATGACCATTCTCTACGTCGATCAGCCACTGGCCAGCGCCGCCTTTTATCAAAAGCTGTTTGGCCTTGACCCCGTGGAGCAATCGGCCACCTTTGCCATGTTTGTGCTGCCCAGCGGGCTGGTTCTCGGTCTGTGGTCGCGCCACACGGTGGAGCCTGCGGCCATCACCACGGGTGGCGGCTGCAAGCTTGCCATTCGCACCCCCAGTGCGGCAGATGTTGATGCCACCCACGCCGCATGGCGGGCGCTCGGCATCCGTATTCTGCAAGCACCGACAGAGATGGACTTTGGCCGTACCTTTACCGCTCTTGATCATGACGGCCACCGCATCCGGGTTTTCAACCCACCCGCCTGACTTGACAAAACTCAAAGCAACGTCTGCCTGCTAAAATCAATTGATTCTCGGTGAAAGAGGCAGTATTTCGCAGATCATGACAGATGATCTTCACATTCCACGCCATGAAGAGGGCGGCACGTTTTGCGTGGCTGCTCTCTATCATTTTGCCTCCTTCCCGCGGTTCGAAAGTTTTCGCGAGCCTCTGCTTGCGCTGTGCAAGGCGCAAGGCATCATGGGCACGCTTTTGATTGCCCACGAAGGCATCAACGGCACTGTGGCAGGCACGGACGAAGGCATTGCCAAGATGCTGGCATTTTTGCGCGCCCAGCCGGAATTTGCCAATCTTGAGCATAAGGAAAGCCGCGCCTCGAAAATGCCCTTCCTGCGCATGAAGGTGAAGCTGAAAAAAGAGATCGTCACCATGGGCGTCGAGGATATCGACCCCAACAAGATCGTCGGCACCTATGTGGACCCGAAGGACTGGAACGAGTTGATCTCGGACCCGGACACCATTCTGATCGACACCCGCAATGATTATGAAACCGCCATTGGCATTTTCCGGGGTGCGGTTGACCCCAACACCAAGACGTTCCGTGAGTTTCCCGATTGGGTAAAAAACAATCCCGGCCTGCACAACAAGCCTAAGATTGCCATGTATTGCACCGGCGGCATCCGCTGCGAAAAGGCCACGGCCTTTATGAAGCAACAGGGCTTTGAGGATGTCTATCACCTCAAGGGCGGCATTTTGAAATATCTGGAAAACGTGCCGGAAGAAGAAAGCCTGTGGGATGGGGCCTGCTTTGTGTTTGACGAGCGCGTCTCAGTCACCCACGGCCTGAAGGAAGGCAACCACCTGCTCTGCCACGCCTGCCGCCACCCGATTACCGCCGAAGAACTGGCATCACCTCATTATGAAGCCGGTGTCTCCTGCCCCAATTGCTACGAGACCCGCACGCAAGAAGACCGCCTGCGCTACCGCCAACGCCAAAAGCAGATTGAACTGGCAAAACAGCGTGGCGAGAAGCATATCGGTAGTTGATTAGCTCCTGTGGTGAAGACATCACCACAGGTTTTCAGGCGGCATTGAAAGATGCCGCCACAACAGATAGCGGAATGAACATAGCGGTATGACCGTCAGTGTCGTCATGTGCGTGGTCAGAAAATGATTGAAACCCAAACTCCTCGTAACGCGCTTTCAGCCTGTCATTGAGGGCATGGAGCGTGAGAGCATAGACACCGACATTTTCTCGAACCATCAAAGCTCGCTTAAATGCGTCTAGCATCATATGCTCGCCCAATCCACTCTGGGTGCTTTTGTCTCGGCCAATCATCGTGAGATAGATTGTTGGTATTGCATCGTGGCGACCGAATTTTTTATCGGCCTCATCATTCATCCCAACGCGGAACGTCATCGTCGTTAACGCATAAAAGCCGAGAGGTGAGGGGTCGTCTGCACGACGGGCAACAAAAACACGCATAGAATAAGCTTCGTGAACTTTGCGCGCATTATTTTTAAAAAAATTATCAATACTATTGTTACCGCAACAAAAAACCCCTCGCTTATGCTCGCCGAGGGGCTCAATCAAAATATCATCCATGCAGTCTCACAAGATTACTTTTCTGAAGAACGAAACGTCTCACGATCCTTACGAATCAACGCAACCAAGCTTGCAACAGGTTTCGCAGGCTTTGAACATTCGGTTTGCAATTGCTCAAATTTTGCCGTGTCAAAAACCACAGGCATAGGTGTAAACTCACCATCATCTTTCAAAAGAGCAACCATGCTGGCCTCCAAATTCCGCGACATGCAACGGCGTCAATTATCATGCCTTATGATACACGTCATACGTTACGACGTATATCTTACGATATGAGGTATATCATACGTTGCGAATTTCACAACATATTCATTAAGCGCACTCATATGCAAAATCAATAATTAGCTGCGCTTGAATCAACTCGTGCACGCGAACGACATTAATGCCGAATACCATTTGCCGCTCTTCTTCACCGTGCGCACTTGGGTCTCATAATCCACATGCACGAGACCAAAGCGCATTTTATAACCTTGCGCCCATTCGAAATTATCCATCAGGCTCCAGGCAAAATAGCCCTTCATGGGAAAGCCGTCGGCAATCAGGTCGGCGACAATGCCGATGTGTTCGGCGTAATAGTCCAGCCGTGGCTGATCATCGACCTCACCATCTTCAACGCCCATGTTGTAGCAGGCACCGTTTTCGGTGATGTAGCAAACCGGCAGGGTGTAGCGGTCATAGAGTGTTTCCACCAGTGACTTCAGAGCTGGCGCGTAAACTTCCCAACCAATATCGGTTTTCACATCAGATACGGGCGGCGCTTCAACCGTGGCCGGAAACTCCGCACCTTCCGTGGCATCATCGGCCACACGCATCGGCGTGTAATAATTCAGGCCCCACCAATCGAGCGGCTGGGAGATGATAGCCAGATCACCCTCTTCGATTTTTGGCAAGCGATGCCCAAGCGCTGCCATGAAATCGGCGGGGTATTCGCCCTTGAAGACCGGATCGAAGAAAACGCCATTGTGAAACTGATGGGCGCGCTCAGCCGCCGCCTTGTCCTCTGCACTCTCTGAGCCGGGAATGACGGAATGGGCATTCAGCACCAATCCTGCAGGAACCTGCGGAGCCACCTGCCGAATGGCATCAATGCCAAGCCCGTGGGCCAGATTGGTGTAATGCAGCGCATGCAGCGCCGCATCCATATTGCGCTCACCCGGCGCATGAACACCATAAAGATGCGACAGCCAGACAGAGCACCACGGCTCGTTAAACGTCGCCACCGCATCCAGCCGATCGCCAAGTCGTGCCATTACCAATTTCGCATAACGCTGGAAAGCGTAAGCCGTGGAGCGCGCCGCCCAGCCGCCATCGCCCATCAGCGCCAAGGGCAAATCCCAGTGATACAGCGTGGCATAGGCCTTGATGCCGCGATCTTTCAGGCCATCGACCAGCTTGTCGTAGAAATCCAGCCCCGTTTCATTCACCCGGCCCGTGCCATCCGGGATAATGCGCGGCCAGGCGATGGAGAAGCGATAGGCCGAAACGCCCATTTCCTTGATCAAATCAAGGTCGGCTTCCCAGCGATTGTAATGATCACAGGCCACATCGCCATTATGCCCCTGATAGACCCGCCCCGGCATATTGGAAAACGCATCCCAGATGCAGGCTTTGCGGCCATCAACCTTGGCGGCGCCCTCGATTTGATAGGAGGCCGTGGCCACGCCAAACTGGAAGTCACCGGGAAAGCGGGATGCAAGAAGCTTGGGGTCGGTCATAGGGCACTCCCGTTTGGGTCAATCATTGGCATACGCAACGCACCACTTCTGCGGTCAAAGTGGTTTAAACCAACCGTGTGACGGGGGAAAGAAAAAATCATAATGACTGTATCCTTCTCCCGCGCGCCATCCAGCGAATAGACGGTACACGCAACAAAGGCGCTAAACCCGCACCCAAGCCCCGTTTTGCTTCGAAGACTCGATACACGCCGTCACAAAAGCCACACCCTTCACCCCGTCATCCACGGTTGGATAAATCACCGCCGGATCAACCGCTACGCCCACTTTCATGGCATTGATGGCCTGCGCGGCCTCGCTATAAATGGTGGCAAACGCTTCGAGATAGCCTTCCGGATGACCACCGGGAATGCGTGTGACGCGGCTTGCCGCAGCCCCCGCCCCGGCACCGCCTCGGGTGATCAGTTGTTTTGGCTCGCCCAGCTTGGTGAACCACAGATAGTTCGGATCAGCCTGCGTCCATTCAATCCCGGCCTTGGTGCCATAGATGCGCACTTTCAGGCCGTTTTCATTGCCGGTGGCCACCTGGCTGCACCACAGCAGGCCTTTGGCCCCGCCTTTGAAACGCAGCATCACATGGGCGTTGTCATCCAGCCTGCGGCCCTCAACAAAGGTATGCACATCGGCGGCGAGTTCTTCCAGTTCCAGCCCGGAGATGAAGCTGCCGAGATTATAGGCATGGGTGCCAATATCGCCGGTAGAGCCGCCAACGCCCGATTGGGCTGGGTCCGTGCGCCAGACGGCTTGCTTTGCGCCCGTTTGCTCCACGGGTTCCGCCAGCCAATCCTGCGGATATTCCATCTGCACCAGACGGATCTCGCCCAGATCGCCATTTTGCACCAGTTCGCGGGCATGTCGCACCATGGGATAGCCGGTGTAATTGTGGGTGAGAATGAGCAACGCCTTGGCCTTGTCGGCAATCTCTTTCAGCTTTTTGGCGTCGTCCAGATTGGAGGTTAGCGGCTTATCGCAAATCACATGAATGCCGCGTTCCAGAAAGGCTTTGGCCGCCGGGTAATGCAGGTGGTTGGGGGTGACGATGGATACGGCCTCAATGCCATGGGTCAGCGCAGCTTCAGCCTCGGCCATTTCTGCAAAGGAGGCGTAGCAGCGATCCGGATCAAGCCCCAGATCGCGGCCAGAGGCCGTTGCTTTTTCGGGCGTGGACGATAGCGCCCCTGCCACCAGATCGTAATGATCGTCCAGCCTTGCTGCCATACGGTGGACAGCGCCGATAAACGCGCCCTGCCCGCCACCCACCATGCCAAGCCGGATTTTTGGGGTGCGTTGCTCGGATTTGCTTGCTTCAATTGCCATGAAAATCTCCTCACCAAATCTGCGATACCCCCTCTGGCTGCCGCCATCTCCCCCACAAGGGGGAGAACATATGTCGCAACGCCCTACAGAGCATGTAAGCGATCAATTTGGGCAACAAAGCCCCTCCCCCTTGTGGGGAG
>DNPN01000273.1:0-373 GCA_003501385.1 Rhizobium sp.
CACCACTTGGCCATGATGGAGCCGCCGCGCGAGACAATACCGGTGACGCGGTTGACGGTGAGATGGATATAGGAAAGCCGCACCCCGGCATGGATTGTGAAGTAATCCACGCCCTGCTCGGCCTGCTCAATCAGCGTATCCCGGAAGACTTCCCATGTCAGATTTTCGGCAATGCCGTGAACTTTTTCGAGCGCCTGATAGAGCGGCACCGTGCCAATCGGCACCGGAGAATTGCGGATGATCCAGTCGCGGATATTGTGGATGTTGCGGCCGGTGGACAGGTCCATCACGGTATCGCCACCCCAGCGGATGGCCCAGACCATCTTTTCCACTTCTTCCGCCATGGAAGAGGTGACGGCGGAATTGCCGATAT
>DNPN01000273.1:631-2495 GCA_003501385.1 Rhizobium sp.
CGATATTGGCGTTGATCTTCACCAGAAAATTCCGGCCAATGATCATCGGTTCGGCTTCGGGGTGATTGATATTGGCCGGGATGATGGCGCGGCCCATGGCCACTTCCTGACGGACAAATTCCGGTGTGACGTAATCGGGAATGGATGCGCCAAAGCTTTCGCCATCGCGGATCAAGGCTTCTTTGGCGGCTTTACGGCCAATGTTTTCGCGGATGGCGATGAATTCCATCTCAGGTGTGATGATACCTGCACGGGCATAGGCCAGCTGAGTTACAGCCTTGCCGTCTTTGGCTTTTAAAGGCTGATGGCGCACCGGAAATTCCGGCGTCAGCTTTTCGCCCGTGGCAAAGCCGTTGTCCTCGGGCTTTACATGGCGGCCATCATAGGCTTCCACGTCGCCGCGAGCCGCAATCCATTGGCTACGAATGCGCGGCAAGCCCTTATCGATGGCGATGGTGGCCTTGGGGTCGGTGTAAGGACCAGATGAGTCATAGACATTCACTGGCGGCTCGCCGGATGTAGGGTGCAGTGCGATCTGGCGCATGGGCACGCGGATGTCGGGGTGCAGCTCACCAGCAATATGGATTTTGGTGGAGGCAGGAAGCGGACCCGTGGTGACTTCGGGTGTTGGGAATTGCGGGGCAATATTCATCTTGAGGCTCCAAGTGTTAAAGTTGGAGACCCAGTCATGACAGCCGGAATGATGAGAAGACGCGAAATAACAAACATGGCGAACCATGAATCGCAACGCGCTTGCACCGTCCCTACGCCAGTATGAACTGGATCAGGTTCAACGGGTCACCGCGCTGCCATTTCTTGCAGGATTTTTATCCGAAAACCGGGAACCACTTTTCGGAAATCCTGCTTATGCGTAGCGGAATCTCAGCCCCTTGCGGGACACCCCTGGTGAATGCACAGATGATAGAGCCGGGTGGACCCCGGCGTCAATGGTTAATTGGCTTTACTGGCCCCAGGTGCGCTCCAGCACCGAAATCCAGTTGCCATGGCAAATTTTGGCAACCGAGGCGGCATCATAGCCACGATCTTCCAGACCTTTCACCAAAATCGGCAGTCCAGTAGCATCTTTCAGGCTCGCCGGAACGGTGGTACCGTCAAAATCCGAGCCGAGGGCGACGTGGTCAATGCCGATACGTTCCACAATATAATCAACGTGGCGCAACAGCACATCCAGATCAGTATCGGGGTTTTTCACGCCGTCATCGCGCAAGAACAGCACACCGAAATTGATGCCAACCAGACCGCCTGTGTCACGAATCGCGTCGAGCTGCTTGTCGGTGAGGTTGCGGCTGTGCGGCGTCAGCGCGTGAACGTTGGAGTGCGATGCCACCAGCGGCGCGCTAGAAAGCTTGGCAACATCCCAAAAGCCCAGCTCGTTCATATGCGACAGATCGATCATCACCTTCAGCTCGTTGCAGGCGCGAATCAAATCCTTGCCTGCATCGGTCAGGCCCGGGCCAATATCGGGAGAGGAAGGAAAGCGGAAGGGCACACCATGGGCAAAAATATTCGGCCTGCTCCACACCGGGCCGAGGGAGCGCAACCCCGCCTGGTGCAGCACATAGAGCGCATCCAGATCAGCCGCCACGGCCTCAATACCTTCAATGTGGAAAACAGCGGCAAACACGCCTTGATCAATCGAGGTGCGAATATCCTGCGCCGTGCGGCACACCTTCACCTGACCTTGGGAATTGGCTTCGATGTCGAACAAAATACGGGCCATAGCCACGGTTTCATTCAAGGCATCGGGTTGTGATGGAGCAACGAAATCGCCATTGGCATCGGGCTTCATGGTCGGCGGTGGCACAAAAATCGCGCAAAGTCCGCCCGCCAATCCGCCCTGCTT
>DNPN01000273.1:2744-8768 GCA_003501385.1 Rhizobium sp.
CCCCCCCCCGCCAATCCGCCCTGCTTTGCCTTTGGCAGATCAATATGGCCTTCTACCTCACCTTCCAGAAAGGCTTTGTAGGCTGGCATTTTGCCAGATCGGCGCAGCCGCAGCAAAACGTCATTGTGACCATCAAAAACCGGCATGAGGGAGGAAGCGGACATGGTATTTCCTTGAAATGATTGTAAAGCCATCAAAGCAAAAGATGGATCAATCCTTTCTAGAAGAAATAAGAGCCAAGGCCAATGCACTGCTTGCATGGAAGACCCTTAAAATGACAGGGGCATATGACCCGTGTTTCGTGTTAAGCGGAATTTGAAATAGGCATGAAGGACTTTGCTATGGCTTCTCCCCTCAATTGGACCGCTGCTGAAACAGCAGTGCAAACATTCACCTCTCAATGGGCGTCCGATGCGCCGGGGGGTGCGGTTTTGGGTTTTGATCGCGATGGCATTCGCTTTGCCCTGTGTGGTGGCGCGGAAAGCCTGACCACGGGAAATGCCTTCACGCCGAAAAGCGTGGTGCGCTATGCCTCTGTGACAAAACACGCCTTTTGCACTTTTGTGCTGAGCCACCCTGACCTGATCAGCCTTGATGATCCGCTGGGCGCGCATCTGCCGCAATTGCAGGAGCCTTTGGCCAGCGTTACCGTTGGGCGAGCATTGGATATGAGCGGTGGCCTGCCCGATACCCGAGAAGCCCTCAGTTTGTTGGGGCTTTCCGTTTATACGGAAACGCAAAGCTCCGACCTTCTGGATTTTCTGGCGCGCATGACACGGCTGAATTTCGAAGCGGGCACGGAAGTGTCTTATTCGAACACCGGCTATCGGTTGGTGGAAGCAGCGCTGGAACGCAAAGGCGTGTTTTTTCGCGATTATATCACCAAGGCCGGTGCGGACTTTGGCGCGGTGCTGGACGCGCCAGATGTGTGGAATGATACGGTTGCCGGGCTCGTGCCCGGCTATTGGCACAATGGCAAAAAATGGCAGCTTTCAGCGGCGGGCCTGCATATTTCCGCCTCTGGCAGTATGACGGGCAGTGCGGAGTCGCTGGCCCAATGGGTGCGTGCACTTCTCAAGGGCGATGGTCGGCTTATGGGACGGCTTGCGGCAATGGCGGTACCTCGCCCCCTCAAAGATGGCCGCTTGAGCGGTTATGGCCTTGGCATGGCAAAAACCACGATTGGTGAGCGCGATTTCATTGGCCACGGCGGCTCGCACCCCGGCTACAAGACCTATTTCCTGTTGGATGCGGAAAATGGTGTCGGCTTCGTCGTTGTTTCCAATCGAGAAGACACCAATGGCTCCAAGATTGCCCAAAGTGCCATGGCCGCCCTGCTTGATCTGCCGCTGCCCACCCCATCAACCGCCTTGGCCGATGGCTTTTACGTGACCAAAACCGGAGCTAACTGGATTAAAGTCAAGGGCAGCACCGTGACCTCGCTGGATGCCGATGACACAGCCTATGATGATGGCGATGGCTGGATTTCGTCGCGCTCTTCCACCTCACCCCTGCGGCTGCGGATGGACGGCAAAGATATTGTTGGCGAGGTTGGCCATGCCGCGCAGCGCTATCATCTTGCGACAAGCGAACCCGTGCCAGCCGATTTAAGCGGGCGCTGGCTGTCCTCGGAAGGGGCACGCTTTGAAATTGATGGATCAGAGCTGATCATGGGCATAGGCCCCACCCGCCGCCGCATGCCGCTTCAGGCTTTGGGTGGCGGTCGGTTTTTATTCACCCTGCATGATGGCCCATGGACCAAGCGGGTGTGCCTGAATGTGCTGGGTGAGAAACGCGTGGAACTGGTGCTAAACCGTGCGCGGATGATGGAATATAAGCGGGAGGATCGATAGAGTAAAAAAGACCCCTCCCCAACCCTCCCCACAAGGGGGAGGGAGCAGGTTGAGAACTTTGCCACCCTTGTGGCAATTCATAAATTTATTCGCAAAATGAGAGACTTACCTAGAATGCAACAGGCCCCCTCCCCCTTGTGGGGAGGGTTGGCGAGGGGTTTTCACCCCCGCAGTTAAACAGCCGTCTTGCGGGCATTGTCCATGTAAAGCGTGCGCAACCGGGCAATCATCGGCCCCGGCTTACCGCCACCAATCGCCTTGCCGTCAATCTCGGTGATCGGCACGATGAAATTCGAGGCACTTGTTAGCGCCGCCTCGCGCGCGTTCAGTGCTTCTTCCGCGGTGAACGGGCGTTCTTCAATGGTCAAGCCATGTTCGCGCGCCAGATCCAGCACGGCCAAGCGGGTGCAGCCCGGCAGGGTTGCATTGCTGTTGGCGCGGGTCACGATCTTGTCGTCAGCGGTGATGATATAGGCGGTGGAAGACGCACCTTCCGTGACAAACCCATCTTCTACCATCCACGCTTCATCGCAGCCCGCGTCCTTGGCAATGCGCTTGGCCAGAACTTGCGGCAACAGGCAGACGCTCTTGATATCGCGGCGTTCCCAGCGCTGATCCGGCACGGTTTTCACCTTCAACCCGGTTTCCATCACACTGGCCACATCCAGCTTTTTCGACTGGGTGAACAGCAACAACGTCGGCTGCAAATCCTTGGAATAGAAGAAATTCCGATCTTCTGCGCCACGGGTGTATTGCAGATAGATCATGCCCTCAACAAGCCCGTTTTCAGCAATCAGGCGACGCTCGATCTCGACAATCTCATCGGTGGAGATTGGCAGAAAACCGCCAATTTCGCCCACGCTGCGCTCCAGCCGCGCCATATGCAGGGGGCTATCCACCAGCTTGCCTTCCAACACGGCGGTCACTTCATAAATGCCATCGCCAAACAGGAAGCCACGGTCAAAAATAGAAATATGCGCCTCGTTTTCAGGCAGAAATGCGCCGTTAAGATAAACGGTACGAATGGCGGGGTTGGACATGGGAGCTCCTGATGCTTGCAAAGTTTAAAGGCGGCGGATCGCGTCCAGCGAAATGGCCTCAAAAGTGGAGGGCTTGCCCGTGCCCGCGTTATAGCCGGTGACGGTATGGGCCATGGTGAGAGAATTGAGAATGGCTTCTTCGGTTGCCTCAATCACAGCCTCAAAAAGCGGCGAAACAACGTCATTGGACAGCGTGGCAATGTCGGAAATCTCTTTACGGCGCAAAGGCGTGCGTCGCACTGCGTCTGCAGTGGAAAATGCCAGCGCATAATCGCCCGATCCATTGCTGAGCGCCGCACCCGTGCGGGCCAAGCCACCAAAGCAACGCTCGGCGAGGCGCTTCAAATTGCGGGAGCACAAGGGGGCATCGGTGGCAACAATCATCACAATCGAGCCGTCTTTGTCGTGGCTGGCCTCGGCCTGATAGGGCTTGCCAGCCACCAGCAAATGACCACCATAATTGGATTGCACCAGAACACCCAAGGTATACTGCGCCTTGCCCACTTTAACCTGCCGCGAACTGCTGCCAATGCCGCCCTTGAGGCCAAAGGCCACCGTTCCGCAGCCCGCACCAACAGCACCTTCCGCCACAGGGCCAGACTGTGCATCACGGATGGCTTGCTCAATCTCATCCACGCTCGGGCGCGCGGCGCGAATATCATTGAGGCGGCTGTCATTGGTTTCGCCGACAACGGCATTGATCGAGGTGACGTTTTCATTGCCGGTTTGCGACAGCGTATAGCGGTTCAGCGCCTCAATCGCACGGCCAACAGCAAGCGTGTTGGTTAACACAATCGGTGTTTCCAAATCGCCCAACTCAACAATCTGGGTGCTGCCTGCAAATTTGCCAAAGCCGTTCAACACGGCAAAGCCTGCTGGCACTTTATCCTGAAACAGATTGCCACCATGGGGCAGAATGGCAGTGGCACCCGTGTGGGTGCGCTCACCCTCATGCAAACTCACATGGCCAACGGCAACACCCGCCACATCCGTTATCGCATTGAGAGGGCCTGTTGGGTAATGTCCCAAGGCCATGCCCAGCTCTCTTAACCGCTGTCGCGGATTTTCACTCACGTCATGCCCCGCCAAATCACAAATTCGGCAGGACACTACGCCCATGTGCTGAAGATATCACGGTAAAAATGCGAATATCCCCTTGATGTTTACGGTTTTAATGCCGAATCCCAATGTTCATCCGCCTTGCCATCCTTGAAACGCCAGCTGTCAAACCAGGTGGTGGTATAGGTCTTTGTCGGATCTTTAGGGTCCTTGACCTCACGTGGATAGGCCACGGTGACAATATCACCTTCTGCCACCACGGAGACAATCTTGGTGCTCATCTTTTCAGGAATGGGAAGCTGCTTCTTGTTGAGCACCTTGGTGAAATAATCGACCACACCTTGGCGACCCGATGCGGCATTAGGATTGTGTTGGATATAGCGCTCCGTCAGATATTGATCGGCGCGCTCCCAATGATTGGCCTCCAGCAACTCCTTGATAATTTTATAAGTAACCTGCTTGTTGCGGTTCAACTCCGGGTCTTTGCTGGTAAACAGTGCATCGGGGTTTTCCACCCCAACCACCGCTTCTTGTGCAAAAGCGCTGGTCGCAAGGCTGACTGAGGCCGCCAATGCCAGAGCAAGCAATTTCATAATACCATCCTATCCGGTTCGTTTTCAGCTGCACCACAGATAGAATGAACGAGCTCCTTTGCAAGACGGCATTTTTCTGCCCCATAGGCAGTAAAAACACACCAACTAAGAGGTGTGGCCAGCTTGGGCGATTTCCGCCAGAATTTCGTCTCGATGCTCATCCAGCCGCGGCGAGCGTCGCGCGGTGTTCAAGCTGGCATCGGAAAACACAATGGGTGTTCGAATGCCGGGTACGCCATCCGGGGTAATCTTCATGCCGCGAAAGGCAAATTGGGGGTCGGCAAACAGATCCGCTACGCTGTTAATCGGCCCGGCGGGAACCGTTGCGGCTTCCAGCGCTGCCAACAGGTCATTGCGCTGGAATGTCCGGGTTCTGGCTTCCATCATCACCGTCAATGCCACTCTGTTGGCGACGCGGGCGGAATTGGTGGAAAATTCGGGCTTGCTTGCAATGCCATCCAGCCCCAGCACGGCGCAAAGCCGCGAAAATTGCCCATCATTGCCGCAAGCTATGATGATATGCCCATCTACAACCGGAAATGTCTGGTAGGGTGCAATGTTGGGATGGGCATTGCCCATGCGCTTGGGCGCAATGCCCGATGCCGCATAATTCATGGCTTGGTTGGCCAGCACAGCCGACATGCAATCCAGCAAGGCCATATCAATAAACTGCCCCTGCCCCGTGCGTGCCCGCAAGGCAAGCGCCGCCTGAATGGCAATGACCCCATAGAGCCCTGTGAAAATATCGGCAAAAGCCACACCGGTTTTCTCCGGCGGGCCATCCGGCTCGCCGGTCAAGTCCATAATGCCGCCCATGCCCTGAATCATGAAATCATAACCAGCACGATGGGCATATGGCCCATCCTGGCCAAATCCCGTGACGGAGCAATAGATCAGCCCCGGATTGCTGGCTCTCAGGCTTTGATAATCCAGACCGTATTTTTGCAAGCCGCCCACTTTGAAGTTTTCAATCACCACATCGGCCGAGGCAATCAACTGCCGCACCATGTGCTGATCATCCCGCTTGGAAAAATCAGCCGCAATCGAGCGCTTGCCACGATTGCAGGCGTGGAAATAGGCAGCGGATTTCTCTGCGCCATCATCAATAAAGGGAGGACCCCATTTGCGGGTGTCATCCCCTTCCGGGCTTTCGACCTTGACCACATCGGCACCCAGATCGGCCAAGGTCTGGCCAATCCATGGCCCCGCCAAAATGCGGGCAAGCTCAATGACTTTCAATCCGGCAAGCGGGGCCTCGGACATGGGGATCTTCCTTCTCGGGATCTCAGAAAAACGCCTGAATGCCAGTCTGCGCGCGGCCCAAAATCAGGGCGTGAACATCGTGGGTCCCTTCATAGGTATTCACCGTTTCAAGGTTCTGAGCATGGCGCATGACGTGATATTCAATCTGAATGCCATTGCCGCCGTGCATATCGCGGGCCATGCGGGCAATATCCAGCGCCTTGCCGCAATTGTTGC
>DNPN01000273.1:9020-16445 GCA_003501385.1 Rhizobium sp.
TGCCGCAATTGTTGCGCTTGATGATAGAAATCATCTCAGGTGCCATTTTGTGTTCGTCCATCAAGCGACCAACCCGCAACGAGGCCTGAAGGCCAAGAGCGATTTCGGTTTGCATATCGGCCAGCTTCTTTTGATAGAGCTGCATGCCCGCCAGCGGTTTGCCAAACTGGTGGCGATCCAGACCATACTGCCGCGCCCGCGCCCAGCAATCTTCGGCAGCGCCCAACACACCCCAGGAAATGCCATAGCGCGCACGGTTAAGGCAGCCAAACGGGCCTTTCAGGCCAGACACACCCGGCAAAAGCGCATCTTCACCCACTTCCACGCCATCCATGACGATTTCACCCGTGATAGAGGCGCGAAGCGACAGCTTGCCGCCAATTTTGGGCGCAGACAGGCCCTTCATGCCTTTTTCCAGCACAAAACCACGGATGGCCCCATCATGGGCCTCGGACTTGGCCCAGACCACAAACACATCGGCAATCGGTGCGTTGGAAATCCACATTTTGGAGCCGCGTAGGCGATAGCCGCCCTCAATCTTCTCGGCACGGGTCTTCATGCCACCCGGATCGGAACCTGCATCCGGCTCGGTCAGGCCAAAACAGCCGATCAACTCACCAGACACCAGACCGGGCAGATATTTGTCTTTCTGCTCTTCCGAGCCGTAGGCAAAAATCGGATAAATCACCAGTGAGGATTGCACGCTCATCATCGAGCGAAAGCCGGAATCAACCCGCTCAACTTCGCGTGCTACCAGCCCGTAAGCGACGTAATTGGCACCAGCGGCACCATATTTTTCCGGCAATGTCACACCCAGAAGGCCCGCCTTGCCCATCAGTGGAAACAGGTCACGATCCGTCTTTTCATGCAGATACATATCCTCAACCCGCGGTGCCAGCTCGGCCTTGGCAAAGGCATTGGCAGCGTCACGAATCATGCGCTCCTCTTCCGACAGTTGATCTTCCAGCAAAAAGGGATCGTCCCAGACAAAGCTCATGGCTAACCTCGATAAACTCATTTCTGGCGCTGATTTTACAGATTACCGCGCCAAAGCAAAACGATGTTTACGAAACGGGATATGAGATATAGTCATACCGGATGGAACATCTGCAACGACGCCTCATGCCCTCAACAACCGCGCTGGTCACTATGGATACGGTGGCACGGCTTGGCAATTTCTCGGCTGCCGCCATGGAGTTGAACCTGACCCAAGGCGCGATCAGTCGCCAGATTTTGGCGCTGGAACAACAGCTTGGCACGGCTTTGTTTCTGCGCAACGGTCGCGGCGTTGTCCTTACGGCGCGCGGCGAGAAATTTCATAAAGCCATTCAGGGCGCGCTGACGCTGATCCGAAATGCCTCGCTGGAAGCTATGACGGGCTCAGATGATAGCCGCCTCAACATTGCGATCCTGCCCACCTTTGGCACGCGCTGGCTTTTGCCGCGCATCTCGAGCTTTGTTTCCAGCCATCCGCATATCAATTTGAATTTCGCCACCCGCATCGGCCAGTTCGATTTCGACACGGAACAATTGGATGCCGCTATTCACATCGGCAAGCCCAATTGGCCGGGGGCAACGGCGACGTTTTTGATGGATGAAACCGTTGCCCCCGTTTGCAGCCCGTCGTTTTTGGCAAGCCATCACATCACAACGCCAGAAGGCCTGGCAATGCTTCCCTTGATCCAGATGAAGTCGAGGCCGCTGGCCTGGGAGCATTGGTTCGCAAGCCTTGGCATCAAAGCCACCCCCTCCGTCAACATGGGTTTTGAGCAATTTATGACAGTCGCGCAGGCCAGCATCGCCGGGCTTGGTATTGCGCTGATGCCTCTGTTCTTAATCCGACCTGAACTGGAAAGCGGCCAACTGGTGCTGGCGTCGCACCATAGCGTTCAAAGCCAGAGCAATTATTATCTGGTCGCACCCGATAACAAGCCACCGTCCAAACCACTGATGGCTTTCTCTCAATGGCTACTGCAGGAAGTCGAAACATTTCGCAATCATGATACAGCTTGAATACCGCAAGAATGATAAGGCCGTTCAGGTTTAAAACTGCGAACACGCCCCAAGGCAAAACATGCGAATGGCTCAATTCCTTATAAAAACGGAAAGCGAGAAACACCGAAAACCCTCATGGCCAAATTCTCCATACCACCGACCATGAAACGACAGAACCGTAGCGCGCCATTATTCGTATTCAATGATTTTCGAAACTCTTAAACACTTCAACTAGTAATCTAACTTGGCAGATTCATTGGGGAATACGCAATCTATACGACAGAAATAGACTTTAAGTAAAAAATTTAATTTTTTAAATCTCGTTGAGCTGAGGAAATACTTATAACCTGAAAATAGAATCCTTAAAAACGCACCGTGAAAATTCGGTCGCGCCAAACGAAAAACAAAAATACATATTAAATACAGTAGATTAGAATAATGACACAAAACTGCCCGAAGCCCCAAAAAATAAAAATATTGTTCTTACCGCTGTACAATTTACGAATAATAGCACATTAAATAGCTTAACCTCGTTGGAAGGTTTTGTCCTTTCGAGGTGAGAAAATAGAGACATTACACCCAAATCGATTGCCCGTAAGACGGTCATAAGGAGCATGCATCATGCATAAACTCGACACACGACCACAGGATCTCGATTCCATTGCCCGCAACGGCAGCACCTTGCGGCGTATGGCAGTACGCATTCCCACGTACCTCGCCGATTTGCGCGAAAATCCTGCATGGTTGCCTATGTTTGTGTTGGCGAGAACTTTGCCCGGACGAAACCTCCATTGGCTGACTGCACGCCGGCAAAACACAAAGCAGCCCATGCCGCCGAGCATGTTCGAAGCAGACATGCCTTCAGCGGTCGAGGCTCTCAAGGCAGATGGCATCTTCACAGGCCTGCAACTGCCCAAAGAAATACATCAAGAGATCCACGCCCACGCGCTGGAGACACCTTGCTTTGGCAATTTCGACAGAAAGCTGGAGTTTAAAGCGCGTGAGCACACAGAAGCTGAAAAGACCTATGGCCGCCCAATCTTGAGCGGCCATCTTTTTGAGCGCATTCTGGAATGCGATGCCGCGTTGAAGGTTCAGAAAGATCCTTTGTTAACCGCAATTGCCAAGAACTATCTGGGTGCTGAAGCGCGCCTGATCACAACGCGCGTCTGGTGGAGCTTCCCGACCACCGCGACCGAGAAAGACAGCAGCATGGCATCACTCGGCAAATTCCACTTCGATCTTGATGACTGGAGAATGCTAAAATTCTTTTTCAACATTAACACTGTTGACGAAGGCACGGGCCCGCATGTGTTTGTGCGCGGCAGTCATCGTCGTCGCAGCTTAAAGCACCAATATACTCTGCTTGTTGGTCATCCAGCCGAAGACATTCTGGACTATTATGGACCCGAAAGCCCTGTGACACTCACCGGCCCGGCGGGATCAGGCTTTGTGGAAGATCCCTTTGGCTTCCATATGGGCACGGTTCCCGCAACAACACCGCGCCTGATGATGGAGGTCGGTTTTGGCGTATCAAAGCCTTCCAGGCGACGCTTCCACGGCGAACCCATCATTCGCTAACGAAATAAGCATCAGAGCCATCGCGGTGGGTGGAAAACTCCCACCGCTTTTCAAATTTATTCTTCCTGACAGGGCCAATCTGGAGAGGGCTTCAAGCCGGGCGGCAGGCGCGTGTTGCTATCACCGCAGGTCAGATCAATCTGGTCCTGCTTCAAACCCTTTGCGGTAGAGAGATCAACCCCCGCAATACGGGTGCGAAACATGAATGCCTCTTCGAAATCGGCAGCTCCATCAATGCGCGCGCTGGTCAAATTGACACGTGACATGTTGGCCAACACAAACTTGCTGCCGGTTAGAATGGCCTTTTCGAAATTCACCCGACCAAGCTCGGCCTTGGTAAAATCAGCGCCCGTCAGGTTGGCCCCTTTCAGATTCACGCGCTGCATTTCTGCCGAAACAAAGGTGGCATCGACCGCAGACATATTGGACATTTCGCTGCGATAGGCTTCGATACGATCAAATTTTGCACCGTCGGCCTTGGAGCCGGACAGCAACGTGCGGATCAATGTTGCTTTCTCAAGATCAGCGGCTTGCAAATTGGCACTGCTTAAATCCGTGAAGCTCAAATCGGAATCATAAAGATTAGCACCATTCAGATTGCTCCCGCCCAGCATCAGCTGACGTTTATAGCAGCCAGACCAATCTACCTTGGTGTCCGGACTGCTGCGGCAATCAGCGGCAAGAACCGACTTGGGGATCACAATCGCACTCACCATGACCAGCAGCAACACATATGCCCAGCGCTCAATCATCTTTATCCCATGCAACACCGTGGGAACCATTCTCAAAACCAACCTCTTCTGCAAATCATTCGAATGCACATCACAAAAGACTGTGCGATATTGTGGTTACAAGACCCTGTCTAACGTCGGAAAACAAGCTGCCGCATCACATTTTGCCATCAAAATTGCGGATCAACCTTCATAAACGGGTCTGCACATCCAAAATTATCGCCCACAGGTCCAATTTATAGGGCATTCCGCTTTCAAAACCAGAGAATAGAGCATCAAGATCAGTAAACCCGCGTTTATGCAGCGAAAATGTGATGATGCGTGATAATACGGCATTCTCGCAAACGAGGTAATACGCTGCGTGCATGCCGCATCAAACTATTTGTCAAGCATTTCGCAGTGCAGTAAGTCTGGGACGTGAACCACAGCGACCTGACCATTCTTGTGATCGATGAGAACACCATCCGCGCTTCCATCATTGAGGAAGGCCTGCGGGAGGCGGGGCACCTGCACGTCACGGTGATTCATGAGGTTCAGGGCATAGCGCGCAGCATTGAGATGCTTGCACCCGACGTGATCATCATCGATCTGGAAAATCCAAACCGGGATATGCTGGAACATCTGTTTCAGTTGAGCCGCAGTGTCAGCAGGCCCATTGCCATGTTTGTCGATCGGGCCGACACAGAGTCCATTGCCGCCGCCGTGGATGCCGGTGTTTCGGCCTATATTGTCGATGGATTGAAGAAAGAGCGGGTCAAGCCCATTCTGGATATGGCCGTTATCCGGTTTCGGGCGTTTGACAGGCTACAACGAGAGTTGAATGACGCCAAGACGGCGCTTGGCGAGCGCAAGGTGATCGAGCGTGCCAAAGGCATTTTGATGAAAATGCGCGGCCTCTCGGAAGAAGAGGCCTTTGCGCTTTTGCGCCAAAGCGCCATGAACGAAAAAAAGAAAATGGCCGACATCGCGCAAAGTGTCGTGACCGCCGCCAGTCTGTTGATGTGAGAGAAAACGACCATGACCGAGCAGGCCACGCAACCCACCACGCTTTTAGACCATGGTGTTTCTGCGCCAGCTCTTGGTCGAAAAGAAATGCGACATTTGCGGGTTGGCTTTATTCCGCTTGTTGATGCCTCCGTGCTGATTGCTGCTGCTGAATTTGGCTTCGCGGCACAGCAGGGACTGGTTCTGGATTTGGTGAAGGATGTGTCCTGGGCCAATGTGCGTGATCGCCTGGCGTTTCGGCAATTTGATATCGCCCATATGCTGTCACCCATGCCTGTTGCCTCCATGCTGGGCCTTGGCTCCAACCCGTCACCGACGATCACCGCCTTTTCGCTGGGCCAAGGGGGCAATGCCATCACGCTCTCGACGCGGTTGTTCCAGCGGATGATCGACACGGGCAGCATTACAGACAGCTCCAACGCATTGGATAATGCCAAGGCATTGGCGCTGGTGCTGGCGCAGATGCGCAAAAGCGGAGAACCGGCACCCACACTGGGCGTGACCTATCCCTTCTCCTCACACAATTACGAAGTCCGCTACTGGCTGGCGGCAGGCGGCATCAACCCAGATACCGATGTCAAGCTGGTGGTGGTACCGCCTCCCCTCACCTCGGACGCTTTGGCGGCGGGAGCGATTGACGGATTTTGTGTCGGCGCGCCATGGAACATGGTGGCATCAAAGCGGGGCATTGGCAGAATCGTTGCGGCAAAACAAGATATCTGGCCGTCAGCACCGGAAAAAGTGTTGGGCATGCGCCCCGAGTGGGCGCAAGACAATCAGGATACGGTTGCTCGGCTAATTGTCGCTCTTGATCGGGCCGGGCAATGGTGCGACCTGCCCGAGAACAGATCCACCTTGGCGGAAACATTGTCCAGCGCACACTATATCGCAGCACCCGGCGATATTCTTCGCCATGTTCTGGACGGCGAATTCAACGTTGACGCAAAGGGCACCCGTCGCATTATCGACCACTACTTCCGCTTCCATGCGAAGGACGCCAACTATCCGCGCCCCAGCCAAGCCTTGTGGATCTACAGCCAAATGATCCGCTGGGGACAAGTTGCTTATAGCGACGAAGGCGTCAGACGCGCCGCCTCGGCCTATCGCCCGGATATCTACCGCACGGCACTCGGACTTTCGGATGCCAAAGCGAACGAGGATTTTCGCGTCGAAGGCATTGGGCAAGAAGATCGGTTTATTGATAGCTTCGTTTTTGATCCCTCAGTCATCAACGCCTATGCTTCAGGCTTTCCGGTTCGCACGTATCAAAAAATCGCTGACAAACAAGACGAGCTTTGAGACGTTTTTAATCAACGCCTTGCCTTTAATATAATCAGCGCTTAATTTTCAGCACAAAAATTTGACAGGATATCCATAAATCAAAATTGCCCATTTTCACAATTTTTGAAATTCAAAAAATAACATATTTTCAGAGTCTTATTGTGCATTTCTGCATAAAATTCCAGAGGGGTCGCACCCTGCATCCGCACGAAACTCGAAACTGGCACACTACTTGCTTACTTATTTTTGCGTGGTCAACGGCGACCAACGCATAAAAGCGCCTTTGAGGCGCTTCCCATGAGACATCGACGTCGCGAGGTTTTTGCTCGGCCCCATTGCAGGGATCGAACAGGAATTTTTGCGGCGTTTTTTTGTGTTTGCCACGTTTCCGGACCGACAGGAGCCCGTCCATGACCCAGACTGCCGATAAAGCGATCAGCCGCCGCGTCCTCCTTAAAAGCACAGGGACGGCTGCCACTCTGGCCGCGGCCCGCCTGCTTTTGCCATCTGGTGCCTTGGCCGCAACCGCCAACCCCGAAGTGAATGGTGCAAAGCTGGGCTACATTGCGCTGACGGATGCAGCGCCGCTGATCATTGCATCCGAAAAAGGTCTGTTTGCCAAATATGGCATGAGCAATGTTGAGGTGCAAAAGCAGGCATCCTGGGGTGCCACCCGCGACAATCTGGTGTTGGGCGGTGCCGCCAATGGCATTGATGGTGCGCATATTCTGACGCCGATGCCCTATCTGCTCCAGACAGGCAAAGTGACGCAAAACAGCATTCCCGTTCCCATGTCGATCCTTGCCCGCCTCAATCTCGACAGCCAGGGCAT
>DNPN01000114.1 GCA_003501385.1 Rhizobium sp.
CGGATCAGCGGGTCGAGCGCGGAATAGGCCTCGTCCATCAAAAGGACGGGCGCATCGTTGGCAAGCGCTCGGGCAAGGCCCACACGCTGCTGCATGCCGCCGGAGAGTTGGTTGGGATATTTCTGCTCAAAACCCCTGAGACCGACACGCTCCAGCCAGCCCATAGCTGTGTCTATACCCTTTGGGCGCGGGACTCCTTGGATCTCGAGGCCGAAGATCGTGTTGTCGAGTACGGTGCGGTGCGGCAGCAACGCGAATTTCTGGAACACCATCGCCGTCTGATGGCGGCGAAACTCTTGCAATTGTGATGCCGACATCTGGACTACATCGACGCCGTTCACAAGAACTTCGCCTGCAGTCGGATCGATCAGCCGGTTGATGTGGCGGATGAGCGTGGATTTTCCGGACCCGGACAGGCCCATGATCACCTGAATGCCACCCGAGGGAATCTCAATATTGATGTCGCGAAGCCCCAGGATATGGCCATATCTTTCATTCAACTCGGTCTTGCTCAGGCCATTCTTGACGGCCTCGATGTGAGAGAGAGCATTGGGCCCGAAAATCTTATACAGATGGCGGATCTTGATGCCACCGAAGACATGATCAGCCATGGACGATCTCCCGATGCTTCTGTAGCCGCTTGCCATAAGCCTGGCTGACGCGGTCGAAGATGATGGCTATGCCGACGATGGCGAGGCCGTTGAAGATGCCAAGAGTGAAGTATTGGTTGGCTATTGCCTTAAGCACCGGTTGGCCGAGTCCCTGAACGCCAATCATCGAGGCGATGACCACCATGGCCAGCGCCATCATGATCGTCTGGTTGATGCCAGCCATAATGGTGGGCAGGGCAAGCGGCAATTGAACTTTGAACAGCTTCTGCCTGCTGGATGACCCGAATGCGTCCGCAGCCTCCAGAACATCCTTGTCGACAAGGCGAATGCCGAGATCAGTCAGCCGGATCATGGGTGGAATGGCATAGATAACTACAGCGATCAGGCCGGGAACCTTACCGATGCCCAGCAGCATGACGACAGGGATCAGATAAACGAAACTCGGCATCGTCTGCATCACGTCCAGAATGGGACTTGCAATCCTTTGAACAGAATCGGAGCGTGACATGAGGACGCCGATGGGAAGACCAATGGCAATCGAGAGAACCGTGCAGACAAAGATCATCGACACCGTGCGCATGGTGTCGTCCCACATGTCGAAATAGCCAATCAGCAGGAGTGTGACAAGGCAGCCAAGAACGATCTTGACACTGCGGCTGGCAAACCAGGCGAACGCCAGGATAATCAATATTATGATCGGCCAAGGCGTCTTGGTCATGAACCGTTCTGACGCGATCAGAAAATGCTGCAAGGGTACAAACAAACCCTCAATCGTATCGCCATAGGTTCGCGTGAATCCGCGAAATCCATCGTCGATCGCTTTCTTGAGGCTGCGAAGAGCATTGTCATCCATATGCGGGAATTTATAAAACCATTCCATTCGGTTCCCCTTTTTAAGAATCCGTGGCAAGTCTTTTTTGTTGTTATCGCCGCGAGATCTGCGGCGCGCTTTCGCACGCCGCAGATTCAAGATCACAAGGCAGCTTCAATCTTTTTTGCCGCTTCAGGCGATACCCATTTGATCCAGGTATCTTTATTTTCTTTCAGGAAGTGCTTGGCTCCATCTTCGCCAGTTGCTTGATTATCTGTCATCCATGCCATGAGTTTGTTGACAGTTTCATTGCTCCATGAGCGTTTTTTCAGGTAGTTTATGACGTCGGGGCCTGCCTTTTCAGAAAATGGCTTGGCAACGAGGGTAACGATCTTATCGACCGGCCATGCATTCGGCTTGGGATCGGGGCAACTCTCCACCGTATTGCATCGCTTCCATTCGGCAGCGTCAGCAGGTACGCCAGCCTCCAACTTCACCATGGGATATTTGCCGAGCAAGGCCGTTGGCGCCCAATAATATCCTGCCCAGGCTTTTTTGTTTTCATAAGCTTTCGCGATTGCGCCATCAAGGCCCGCTGCCGACCCGGTATCGATCAGTTTGAAGCCTGCCTTTTCAGCCATGAAAGCTTTGAAAAGCTGCGAGGTCACGACGGTGCCGCCCCAGCCTTGGGGACCGTTGTAGATGGCACCCTTTGACGGATCTTCTGGGTCCGGAAACAGTTCAGGATGCTTTAGAAGATCGGGGATGGTCTTAATGTCCGGGTGGGCATCCGCAAAATATTTCGGAATCCACCAGCCCTGATTGCCGCCATCTGGCAGAGGAGAACCGACCTGGACGATCTTGCCCTCTTCTGTGCCCTTCTTGACGACATCTGGAAGCAGATCAATCCATGCTTCGGGCGCAATGTCAGGCTGCCCCTTTTCGGCCATCGAGGTGATCGTTGGAACGGTGTCACCAACAGTGATCTCGGCATTGCAGCCGTAACCTTCATTTAGAATGATCTTGTCGAGATTGGAAAGAACCTCTGCGCTCTGCCAGTTCATGCTGGCAATTGTCAGGTTGCCGCACTCAGCGGCATTCGCCAGAGATGATCCGGCAAGAGCGCTGAAGATGAGGCATGTCGATGCAAGCAAGCTTTTCATTATCGTTCCCTCTGTTGTGCGGCTGATATTATGAAGCGAGACACCGCGCGAACCCGCCCCTTCGGTGTTAGGAAGCGCCTCCCATCGTCACCGATTTCCTGAGTGCGGCTCCCAGTCCGCGTGCAATCGCAGTGTCGAAGCCTGCTGTGCGCATCTCATCAATCGCGGCAGCTGTCGTGCCCCGGTATTCAAGAAACGCCCGGACGGTATCGCAGGGACACTCGTCGTGTCGCTCAAGCAGGCGTCCAGCACCGATGATAAGCATGTTGACGGCGCGCCGCGCAATGTCGCGATCAAGACCGTGCAAAAGGGCGTCGTCCATCATCGCTTTGGCAAGCAGAGCTGGAAAGGCTGGACCTGAACCGGTGAGGCCGGTAAAATAGTCGATCTCTGCTTCCGTCCGCACTTCATCTTGAACCCCGCAGGCATCGAAGATAGCCCGGACAATTGCGCGGTCATCGTCATTCGTGTCCGCAGCGGTGATCCAGGGTGTGTAGGATTTGCGAACCTCGGCAGCGGCATTTGGCAAGGAACGGACGACGCGCTGTGTCTGATGGTGTTCGCAAAGCGCGCTCATAGGAATACCGGCCATGACCGAGATTACAAGCTTGCCGCCCGTGTTGACCTTCAGTTCAGGCCAATCGGCTGGCCGAACCGAGAGAACGATGACGTCCGAACGGTCAACAAGTGCCTGATTGTCTGGGGTCCAGAAAGCATTGGGGAAACGGTCAGGGCGCTGTTTGCGATAGGAAAGTGAAAGGCCTTGCGGCTGGGTAACGCCGGCATCAAGAACGGCGGCGGCGATCGCACCGCCGAGCCATCCCGCACCACCGATCACCCCAATTGTGAATGCCATGCCTTTCTTCACGTTGCCTACTCCTGCTTGTAGCCATGTCGGGCGAAGAACCGATCGAGCTCCCTTTGCTGTGGGGCCTTGCTAGTATAGATGGCAATATATTCTGGAATGCGCTTCATGCGGATTTCAAGTTCCTCGGTGGATTGCATCGAGATATATCCGATCTGAACCAGGTAGGTCGTTCGCGCACGAACGTCCGCCGATTCTTCACTAAATCCAAACCGCATGAACATACGACTGATCGCCTCTAATCTCACCTGATCCGCTTGTTGCACTTCCACCTGAATGTCCGGTGACTGCAACGCCCAACTGCGAACGGCAAATTCGAATTGCGAATCGAACAGGTCTTTGTTTAGCCAGCAGTCAAAAACGTTCAGCATAGCCTCGGCGAGTGACTCAGCATAGGCTTCAGTCTGCTTTACGATGTTCCCTGTGTTCTTTTCTCTCCATCTCGAGATCAGCCCGTTCAACAATTCTTCACGGTCTTTGAAGAACCAATAGAAGCTGGTGCGCGAGAGATTGAGCCGCTTTGCCAACGGAAGGATCTTCACCGAATCCACACCGGATTCCAGCAGAGAATCATAAGCCGCCTCCAGCCACCCCTCGTATGAGCCACGCCAACCGCTGTCATTCGTCGACTGTTCCATAAATACCACCTAGCAAATAGATTCCGGCTTCGCAAGAAAAATGTACATTGATGTCAAAAACCTAAACGATAATGTTTTCAATGTTGACATAAGTGTACAATCACGCATAGCCTCGCGAAAATACATAAGCCCGGAGCCCGTCGCATGTCGAACGATCCTCTCCTTCAGCCCTATCGGCTCAAGCACCTTACTCTGCGCAACCGCATTATCGTGACATCGCATGAACCTGCCTATCCGGAGGACGGAATGCCGAAGGAGCGATACCGAGCCTATACCGTGGAGCGGGCAAAGGGCGGCATTGCGTTGACAATGACCGCCGGGTCCGCAGCCGTCTCGAAGGACAGCCCTCCGGTTTTCAACAATCTGCTAGCCTACAAGGACGAAATCGTGCCGTGGATTCGGGATATGACGGACGCCGTGCACGAAGAGGGTGCGGCGATCATGATCCAGCTCACGCATCTTGGCCGCCGCACCCGGTGGGACAAGGGTGACTGGTTGCCGGTCGTCGCCCCTTCTCACCAACGCGAGGCGTCTCACCGTGCCTTCCCCAAGAAATTGGAGGACTGGGATATCGAGCGCATCATCAAGGATTTTGCGGACGCGGCCGAGCGCATGAAAGCGGGCGGCATGGATGGTGTGGAACTTGAAGCCTACGGCCATTTGATCGACCAGTTTACTTCTCCACTGACGAATGAACTCGACGGCCCCTATGGCGGCTCGCTCGACAATAGAATGCGCTTCTGTTTCGACGTGTTCAGGGCAATGCGCGAAAGGGTCGGCGACGACTTTATCCTCGGCGTTCGTTACACGGCCGACGAATGTCTTCCCGGTGGGACCGGGCAGAATGAAGGTATCGAAATTTCCAAGCGGCTGCGTGACAGCGGCCTGATCGACTATCTGAACGTCATTCGGGGCCATATTGATACGGACCCGGGCCTCACCGATGTCATCCCGATCCAGGGCATGGCCAACTCGCCGCATCTCGATTTTGCTGGCGAAATCCGTGCGGCCACCAACTTCCCTATATTCCATGCCGCGAAAATTCCGGATGTGGCAACGGCGCGGTATGCAATCGCGGCTGGTAAGGTCGACATGGTCGGAATGACTCGCGCCCATCTGACTGACCCGCATATCGTGCGCAAGATTATTGAAAAGCGCGAGGACGACATCCGTCCCTGTGTTGGCGCTAACTACTGTCTTGATCGTATCTATCAGGGTGGCATGGCGTTTTGCATCCACAATGCGGCGACCGGGCGCGAGCAAACCATGCCACACACCATTCCGAAAGCCGACACTGCCAAGAAGGTGGTCATTGTCGGCGCAGGCCCGGCTGGTCTTGAGGCAGCGCGCGTGGCGGCCGAGCGCGGCCATGAGGTTGTGGTTTTCGAAGCCGCGAATGATCCCGGCGGCCAGATCCGCTTGACGGCGCAGAGTGAGCGCCGGCGTGAGATGATCAGCATCATCGACTGGCGCATGAGCCAGTGTGAAAAGCTCGGTGTCACCTTCCACTTCAACAGCTGGGCGGAGGCCGATACCATCGTGGCAGAAGCGCCGGATGTCGTCATCATCGCCACGGGCGGTCTGCCGCATACGGACGTTCTGTCGAGGGGCAACGATCTGGTGGTTTCCTCCTGGGATATCATCTCCGGCGACGTGAAACCGGGCACGAACGTGCTCGTCTTTGACGACGCTGGCGACCACGCCGGTTTGCAGGCCGCGGAATTTATTGCCAAAACTGGCGCTAAAGTCGAGATCATGACGCCCGACCGTTCATTTGCGCCCGAAGTCATGGCGATGAATCTTGTGCCCTACATGCGCTCGTTGCAAAAACTCGACGTCACGTTCACCGTCACCTATCGGTTGGAAGCGGCTGAGAAGAAGGACAACCAGATCATCGCCCATGTCGGCAGCGATTATGGTGGCATCGCCAGGCAGAGGGCGGTTGATCAGATTGTCGTCAACCATGGCACTATTCCGCTGGATGATCTCTATTTTGAGCTAAAGCCGGGTTCGAAAAATCTCGGCGAGGTCTCCTACGACGAATTGCTGTCAGGTGCGCCCCAGACCGTTGAGCGCAATCCGGTCGGAACGTACCAGCTCTTCCGGATCGGCGATGCGGTAGCAGCCCGCAACACGCATGCCGCCATTTACGATGCACTGCGCCTTGCCAAGGATATCTAACAATGACTCGTAGCGACGTATTACAAGGTTTTATCGATGCGGCGGCTGTTGCATTCGATCAGTTCGTTCAGGACCTGCGCGCACGTCAGTCCGTAAGTGAGATATTCACCCTGCTGGAAACACCTCAATCAGAACAAAAGAATAACGCAAAGCGCCTTCCGGTTTGTAGCCGCCATATTGAAGACATTATGGCAGCAAAGACCGGACAAGCGGCGCTCGATGTGCTCATTGAGCGGTTTAAGGCGGTCGAGCCTTTGCTGGAATGGAAAGCACGGTCGATATACGACGCTTCGGCGAGCGACAATTTTCTGTCAGGCCATGCAAACACAATGATCATTGGGCCGGACGGGTTGGAGGATCGCCAGGACCTTTGGTTCGGCGCAACCTTAATAGCGCCAAACGTGCGCTATCCGGACCATGACCATGCGCCGGAGGAGACCTACATCGTTTTGTCGGATGGTGAATTCATGCACGGCGATTCCGGCTGGTTTACGCCAGGCATCGGTGGGTGTTTCTACAATCCTCCAGGGATAAGGCACGCCATGCGCTCGAGAGACACGCCGCTGTTTGCCTTTTGGCTGCTGTTGGTTGATCCAACTAGAGTTTGTCAGGGAAAAGTGG
>DNPN01000056.1:0-576 GCA_003501385.1 Rhizobium sp.
CGGCTCTGTATGAGCATGCCATCCGCAACGGCGAAGCGGTTTTGACCGCTGATGGTGCCCTTCTGGCGGAGACGGGTCAGCATACCGGGCGTTCTCCGAAGGATAAGTTTATCGTTCGTGATGCCAACACGGATGGTGTGATCTGGTGGGATAACAACAAGCCGCTGTCGAAAGAGCATTTCGACATTCTGCATCAGGACATGCTGGCCCATGTGGAAGGCAAAGAGCTGTTTGTGCAGGACCTGATTGGCGGTGCCGATGCGGCCAACGCGCTTCCAACTCGCGTGGTAACGGAATTGGCATGGCATTCGCTGTTTATCCGTAACTTGCTGATTCGCCCGGATCGCGCTGCGCTGGATACGTTTGAGGCAAAATTCACCATCATCGATCTGCCAAGCTTCAAGGCGGACCCGGAACGCCATGGTTGCCGCACGGAAACCTTGATTGCCTGCGATTTCACCAACAATATCGTGCTGATTGCCGGCACCTTCTACGCTGGCGAAATGAAGAAATCGGTGTTCACGGCGCTGAACTACATCCTGCCTGCCAAGAAGGTCATGCCGATGCACTGCTCGG
>DNPN01000056.1:888-22055 GCA_003501385.1 Rhizobium sp.
GGCACGGGCAAGACCACGCTCTCGGCTGATCCTTCGCGCACGCTGATTGGCGATGACGAGCATGGCTGGGGTGAAGATGGCATCTTCAATTTTGAGGGTGGCTGCTATGCCAAAACCATTCGTCTGTCGGCTGAAGCTGAACCAGAGATTTTTGCCACCACCAAGCGTTTCGGCACGGTGCTGGAAAATGTGGTGCTGGATGAAAACCGCGTGCCGGATTTCAACGATGGTTCCAAGACCGAAAATACCCGTTGCGCCTATCCGTTGAATTTCATTCCGAATGCATCGGACACCGGTCGCGCTGGTCATCCCAAGACCATCATCATGCTCACAGCCGATGCTTTTGGCGTGATGCCGCCGATTGCCAAGTTGACACCTGAGCAGGCCATGTACCACTTCCTGTCGGGTTACACCGCCAAGGTGGCTGGTACAGAGCGGGGCGTGACCGAGCCGGAAGCAACCTTCTCTACCTGCTTCGGCGCACCCTTCATGCCGCGTCATCCTGCTGAATACGGCAATCTTCTCAAGGAGTTGATTGCAACCCATCAGGTGGATTGCTGGTTGGTCAACACCGGCTGGACCGGCGGAGCTTATGGCGTTGGCAGCCGTATGCCAATCAAGGCAACGCGTGCGCTTCTCACAGCGGCTCTGTCGGGCGAGCTGAAGAAGTCAGAATTCCGCACCGATGCCAACTTTGGCTTTGCGGTTCCTGTGGCTGTGGATGGTGTGGATACCAAGATCCTCGATCCACGTTCTACTTGGGCCAATGGTGCCGAGTATGACGCGCAGGCCAAGAAGCTGGTTGGCATGTTCATTGCCAATTTCGAGAAATTCGAAGCCCATGTGGACAGCAATGTTCGTGATGCGGCTCCGGTTCTGGCGGTTGCTGCAGAGTAAACATACGTTTCACGTGGAACGATTTTGCAAAACCCGGCGACGCAGGTCGCCGGGTTTTTGATTGGGAATCCGGCTGCGTGTCAACATGAATCCGGGTTTGATTGCGCATCGCTTTTCGGCTACAGCCAAAGGATAGCAAGGCTGGACAGAACCCATGGCGAGCGATCCGCTCTATATCAACGACAGAATCACGATTGCCGGTTGGGAATTGACCGAGCAATTTGTGCTGGCTGGTGGTCCGGGTGGGCAGAACGTCAACAAGGTCTCCACCGCTGTTCAACTGTTCTTCAATCTGGTTGGCTCTCCCTCGCTGCCAGAGCGGGTGAAAACCAACGCCATCAAACTGGCAGGCCGCAGGCTCTCGAAAGAGGGCGTGTTGCTGATTGAAGCCAGCCGTTTTCGCAGTCAGGATCGCAACCGGGAAGATGCCCGCGAACGGCTAAAGGACCTGGTGCTGGAAGCCGCCAAACCGCCACCACCACCACGGCGCAAAACCAAGCCCACCAAGGGCTCGATTGAGCGCCGCCTGAAGGCAAAGGTGGGCCGAGGGGAGATCAAGAAAATGCGTTTACGGCCAGATGACACATAGCGCTTCGAGGGATTTGGAGATCGCTGCGCAATACCCTCCCACCACAAGGACGGTTTGGCACACCATCGTGATTTGTTTCGGAGCATTGCTGGGCGCGCTGCTTTTTGGCAGTGTATGGCAACTGGCACCCGATGGATTGTCGGCTATGAGCCGCGGAACGCCCTATTGGGATTTCAGCAATCTCTGGTTCGGCAGTCACCTGGCGCTGAATGGGCATCTCGATTATCTGTTCAATCCTGATCTCTATAGACGCGCGCTGCGACAGACGTTTTTCCAATCCATGGCCAATCAGGAGTGGAGCTATCCACCTTCCATGTTGCTGATCGGCATTCCATTCGCGCTGATGCCAATCGGATGGGCCTATTTCGTCTGGACTATGGGAACAATTGCCCTGCTCTTGGCAGCACTGCGCACGCTCTCAATGCCGGAGGAGGATCGCCACGCCATTCTCATTTCTTCCGCTGTGTTCATCAATGCTGCTCTTGGTCAAAATGGGGCGCTGACGGCGGCGCTGTTTGTTGCCGGACTGTCTCTCTTGGAAAGGCGTCCGGTTCTGGCCGGTGTTTGCATTGGCCTGCTGACTATAAAACCGCATCTGGGGCTTCTTCTCCCTGTGGTCCTGCTGGCGGGTCGACATTATCGCGCAGCTTTCAGCGCCGCAGCAACCGTTTTGGTTCTCATTGTGATCACGGCGATGGCGTGGGGGCCTGGCATCTGGGTGGATTTCTGGGAAAAGACGATGCCAATGATGTCGTCGATTATGCAGGCACCATTCCCACAGCCTTATCAGAGCAAAGCATTGACTGTTTTTGTGGTGGTGCGCTCGTGGGGTTTGAGCCTGCCCGTTTCTTATGGGGCTCAAGCGATATGCCTGCTGGCCGCTCTTGTCATCACCTGGCGTGCTTGGCGACCAAAGACCGGTTATGACGAAAATATTCGGCTTGCTTTGACGGCGCTTTTGCTGCCGCTCAGTACGCCTTATGGCTATATCTATGATTCGATTCCGGTGATTGTCGCCGTCATGCTCCTGCGAAGCAGCCGCCTGTCTTGCCCCATCTGGCTGTTCGCTCTGTTGTGGACGACGCCGCTGATCGGAATCCTCCTCAACTCCAGGGGAGTTCAGCTTGCCATCCTGATACCGGCGCTCGCGGTTCTATGGGTTTTGTGGAAATCCCGTCGCTTGGTGGCTCAGGTCACAACGTCTTGAGCCAATGGTTCTTAAACGAGGCTGAAAACGCGGATCAACACCATCGGCTTGGGCCGCAGGCTGTGCAGGGTACCCACAAAAACCCGACGGTTCAGCCATTCATGCGGGCCTTCCGGTGCGGTGATGTCGATATGCGAAAAGGCATATTGGGTGCCGTTTGGCTGGCTATCGATCAAAACCCGGTTGTTGACGGTGATAATCGCGCCATCATCGGCCTGCAATTCGTAGAGCGCGTTGAGCATGCGCACCCCATCCTTGCGCACCAATTGGCGGTCTGCACCACCGGGCATGACCTTGCCCTTAATGCGGGGGCCAGCGAATTCTCCACCGGTGATGTTGATAATGCGTCGGTTGCCCATCGGCGACGGGCCGATATCGATCATATCTTGCAGGGTAAAGATCGCTTCATAGACAAATTCTGTCTTGGGCAAAACAATAGGCAAGTCTGAAAGCGTGCCGCCGGTTCCGTTGTTTTCCGCCATGGCATCCGTTCCCGCCAATGTTGCCGCAAAGGCCGCAGTCGTAACGCCCAGAAAAGCACGCCTGCCCTCGACAGCTTTCGTTTCGCTGTTATCAATCAACATTATTAAGTCTCCTCCCAGAGATAAACGTAAAAAAATCAGTATTTTGCCGTTCAAATTATCCCATTACAATTTCCTGAGCGCCACCTGCTCCACCAGATGGTTCTCGCCTTTACGCAAAATCAGATCGGCCCGTGGCCGGGTGGGCAGAATGTTTTCGCGCAGGTTTTTCAGGTTTATATTGGCCCAAAGGCTTTCGGCAATCGAGAGTGCTTCCTCTTCACCAATTGTTGCGTAGCGATGGAAGTAAGAATTGGGATCACGAAATGCGGTCTGGCGCAGTTTCATGAAGCGTTTCACATACCAGCGGTGAATCAACGACTCTTCCGCATCAATATAAATCGAGAAATCGAAGAAATCCGACACCATTGGCACGATTTTTCCGTCACGCGGCAAATCGCGTGATTGCAGCACGTTGATGCCTTCGAAAATCAAAATATCGGGCCGATCAATGATCGTATGCTGATCGGGCAGAACATCATAGGTCAGGTGCGAATAGCGCGGGGCCTTGACGTTTTGCTGGCCTGCCTTGATGGCAGAGAGAAAGCGCAACAGTGCTCCCGTGTCATAGCTCTCGGGAAAGCCTTTGCGGTTCAGGCGGTTTTCGCGCACCAGCGTGGCATTGGGATAGAGAAAACCATCGGTGGTGACCAGATCAACCTTGGGGCTGGAAGGCCAGCGGGCCAGAAGCTCTTTCAGTACACGGGCCGTGGTGGATTTGCCAACTGCCACAGACCCTGCAACACCAATGATGAAGGGTGTTTTGGTGACATTGGTGCTGAGAAAGCGGTTGCGCTGTTCAAACAACAGCTGCGAGGATTCGACATGCGATGACAAAAGCCGCGACAGCGACAGGTAAACGCGCTTCACTTCGGCCAGATCAATCGGATCATCGATAGATCGCAGGCGATGTACTTCGTCCAGCGTCAATGTCAGCGGCGTATCGGCCCGAAAACGCGACCATTCATCGGATGAAAAGAACAGGTATGGTGAGTAGCTACCAACCTGAAAGTGATCAAGGGCTTCCTCCCCCTCGGGCTCCCCACCCGTCATCTCCTTGACCGCTGTTATCATGGGCTTGGCCGATTGGCTTTCTCGTTGAGGCCCGATTGGGCGGTGCGACGGTGTAGTTCTTCCATCACCGTTTCTACCGGGATGTCAGCAATTTTCAATACCACCAAAAGATGATAGAGCAGATCGGCGCTCTCATAAATCAAATTGGCGCGATCATCCTTCACAGCCGCCATCACGGCTTCAATCGCCTCTTCGCCCAGCTTTTTCGCGGCTTTATCCTGCCCGGCAGCCACCAGTTTGGCCGTCCAGCTTTCATCCGGTGAGGCTTTGGCGCGGGTGGCTACAATGGCTTCCAGATCTGACAGAGTGAATGTGCTCATGAAAAACTCTCTCAGGCTTGATCAAGACGCATGGGGATACCTGCTTTTGCCATATAGGCCTTGGCCTCGGCAATGGAATAGGTGCCAAAATGGAAGATGGACGCTGCCAGAACCGCCGTCGCATGGCCTTCCTTGACGCCCGCCACCAGATCATCCAGCGTGCCAACGCCGCCAGAGGCAATCACGGGCACACGCACGGCATCGGCAATGGTGCGGGTTAGCTCAAGATCATAACCGATCTTGGTGCCGTCACGGTCCATGGAGGTGATCAGCAACTCACCAGCGCCGCGCTCCACCATTTTTACCGCAAACTCAACGGCATCAATGCCGGTGGCATTGCGTCCACCGTGGGTGTAAATTTCCCATGCGCTGAGATTATCGCCACCGCTTGCTTGGCTGCGACGCCGTTTGGCATCAATCGACACCACAATGCATTGATTGCCGAACTTATCCGCCGCTTCCGCGACAAAATCCGGGTTGTTGACGGCTGCAGAATTGATCGACACCTTATCGGCCCCGGCCAAAAGCAGTTTGCGAATATCGCCCACCGCCCGCACACCACCACCAACGGTCACGGGCATAAAGCAATGATCCGCCGTGCGGGCTACAACGTCGAAAATCGTCTCGCGATTGTCCGATGAGGCGGTGATGTCAAGAAAGCAAAGCTCATCCGCGCCTGCGGCATCATAGGCCTTGGCGGCTTCTACTGGATCGCCAGCATCAATCAGATCGACAAAGTTGACGCCCTTAACGACGCGGCCATCTTTCACATCCAGACAGGGGATAACACGGGCTTTCAGCGTCATCGTGCGGCATCCTTCTTTGCAGCGGCAATCAGCGCCAAAGCTTCCGCCGGATCAATCCGGCCATCATAAAGGGCGCGGCCAGAAATGGCACCTTCGAGTTTGCGCGCATCCGGCTCTACCATGCGGCGGATGTCGTCCATTGAGGCCAAGCCGCCAGAGGCAATCACCGGGATGGATACGGCCTCGGCCAATTCCAGCGTCGAGGCCCAATTGATGCCCGCAAGAATGCCATCACGGTCAATATCGGTGTAGATAATGGCGGCAACGCCTGCGCCTTCGAATTTCTGCGCCAGCTCAATCACGCCCAGTTCAGAGGCTTCCGCCCAGCCTTCCACCGCCACCTTGCCGCCCTTGGCATCAATGCCAACCGCGACCTTGCCGGGAAACTGCTTGCAGGCCTCAATCACCAGAGCTGGATCACGCACCGCAATGGTGCCGAGGATGACGCGCGACAGCCCACGCGACAGCCAGCTTTCAATGTGCGCCAGCGTGCGAATGCCGCCGCCCAGCTGCACCGGGTTTTTCGTAGCCTTCAAAATGGCATCCACAGCCGTACCATTGACGCTCTCCCCCGCAAAAGCGCCGTTGAGATCCACCACATGCAGCCATTCAAACCCCTGATCTTCAAAGGCCTTGGCCTGTGCTCCGGGGTCAGTATTGTAAACCGTGGCCTGTTCCATATCGCCCAGTTTCAGGCGTACGCACTGGCCGTCTTTCAGGTCGATGGCGGGAAAAAGAATCATGTTTGAGCTACTCACTTACCTACGGCTGGACGCAATTTTTCAAAAGCGCTCATAAAATCTGAATCGGAAACAATAACCAGAAGAGCGGTGATGAAGACAAGTATCGACCAAGCGGCTGCGGAAACGATGCCGACAAAAAACTGCTTCCACCAGACAGACTGGTTCTTCAATGCAGTTTCAATATCGCGCGCTTGGCGCAATGTCTCAGAATTCACGGCTTCGATTCTAATCTGAGGTTCCATTGCTTCAACATAGGTGTCAGCATAGCCACTCAAAATGTCAGCAGCTCGACTTCGTAGGGTGTTTTTTAGGTCATTCGTAAGGTAACTACTTGTTACCGCTCCAATTTCCGCGTCGGAAGGGCGTTCACCATTGTTGTTTGACTTGTATTGAACGATCCAGTCGCGCTTTTGTCTTTTGTACAAACCATATGCAACCACCCCGACGAGATCTAAATCATCTGAGCCAAGATCCTCAATGTAGTATTCCAGAACGCGGTTATAATCACCGTTACGCGAGGGCGCTGACGGAGTGTCGTACGGCTCCCCAGTTACAAGCGTCATGCCTTTTCCTTATATACCTTCGATGCATTGGAAAGAGCACGTTGGTGAACTCGTTCATCAACCTGTCGGATGATCTGGCCGTTGGGCAGAACAACGTTTGAAAAGGCACCCTTGCTCCGTTTAGACGCCTTGAGAATATAAGAAACGCTTTGTCCGCTTTTCTTTTTCGCCGCAGTCGTCATTGAATTTGTCCTTATCGAAGCGGTTTAACAGGATATATATAATAGCCTTACAAAGCTTTTTGGAAAGTGAATTAGGCAGCCCATTTCAGAAAATTGGAAATCAGCTTCAGACCCAGTGTCTGGCTCTTTTCCGGATGGAATTGCGCCCCGACCTTGTTGTCGCGGCCCACAAAGGCGGTCATCGCGCCACCGTAATTGGTGGTCGCAATCACGTCTTCGGGGTTTTCCGCAGCCAGATGGTAGGAATGCACGAAATAGGCGTGCAATCCGGCCTCTCCAGTGGGGATGCCATCAAACAGCGGGTGAGGGCGGGTCAGCGTCAGCGTGTTCCAGCCGATTTGCGGGATTTTCAAATCCGGGTCCGATGGAGTCATTTCCACCACATCACCCTTGATCCAGCCAAGGCCGTTGGTCACGGTCTTTTCCAGGCCCCGCGATGACATCAGCTGCATACCAACGCAAATCCCCAGGAACGGGCGGGCCTTGTGCTCCACCACATCCACCAGCGCCTCATGCATTCCCGGCACGGCATCAAGACCGCGCTTGCAATCGGCATAGGCACCAACACCCGGCAGCACGATGCGGTCGGCAGTGGCGACACGCTCGGCTTTGTCGGTCAGCTCAATCTCGGCATCCAGACCGGCTTCACGGGCCGCACGCTCAAACGCCTTGGTGGCGGAGCGCAAATTGCCCGAACCATAATCAATAATCACAACACGCATTTCGATACCTCAATAGGCCTCGTTTCCGAGGGTGTCAGGCCAGAGTTCCCTTTGTCGAAGGGATACGGCCAGCCTGGCGCGGATCAATCTCTGTGGCAGTGCGAAGCGCACGGGCCACGGCCTTGAAACAGGTCTCGGCGATATGATGGTTGTTGGCACCATAATGGTTGAGAATATGCAAGGTAATGCCAGCATTCTGCGCCAGCGCCTGAAAGAATTCGCGCACCAGTTCGGTATCAAACGTGCCAATCTTGGGGGCGCTAAACGCCACATTCCACACCAGAAACGGGCGGCCCGACACATCAATAGCGGCCTTGGTCATCGTTTCATCCATGGCCAGATCAATCGATGCATAGCGCACAATACCGCGACGGTCGCCAAGTGCCTTGGCGATGGCTTGGCCGATGGCAATGCCGGTGTCTTCGACCGTGTGGTGGTCATCAATATGCAGGTCGCCCTTCACATCGATGTCCATGTCAATCAGCGAATGTCGGCTGAGTTGGTCGAGCATATGATCGAAAAAGCCGACGCCCGTGGAGATTTTCGCGGTGCCTGTGCCGTCGATGTTGACGGAGACGGATACCGAGGTCTCGTTGGTTTTGCGCATTATAGTGGCGCTGCGGCTCTCACTCATAGGTCTCTCCCTGCAAAGATGAGGTTGTTTATCAGGGCAGGGGTGAAATATCCAGAAGTATGACATTGTTTTTGACGCAACGCATTTCGCGTCATGAATGGCCAGATCAATGGATTGTGAGAGTTGTTTGCAATTGCTGTTTGGCTGCTTACATAGGGTCCAACATCATGGGCTGGCATGTGAGCAGCCCTTCGTTTGAAATGGATTGGATATGAGCGAACATAATCCTTATGGAACCATGCACGGCACCACGATTATCTCGGTGCGCAAGGGCAATATGGTGGTGATGGCGGGCGACGGACAGGTCAGCCTTGGCCAGACCGTGATGAAGGGCAATGCCCGCAAAGTGCGCCGCATTGGCAAGGGTGATGTGATTGCCGGTTTTGCCGGAGCCACGGCTGACGCCTTCACCCTGCTGGAGCGGCTGGAAAAGAAGCTGGAGCAATATCCCGGCCAATTGATGCGCGCATCCGTGGAGCTTGCCAAGGATTGGCGCACCGACAAATATCTGCGCAATCTCGAAGCCATGATGCTGGTGGCCGATAAAACCGTGACATTGGCTATCACTGGCAATGGCGACGTGCTGGAGCCGGAACATGGCACCATTGCCATCGGTTCTGGCGGCAATTACGCGCTGGCCGCAGCGCTGGCGCTGATGGACACGGACAAGTCGGCGGAAGAGGTAGCGCGCAAGGCCATGAAAATCGCTGCCGATATCTGCGTTTACACCAATGAAAACGTGCGGGTTGAAACGCTGTCGCTCGATAGCGACACGTAAATCACCCTTCATTTCCTCTCTTTGGACTTTTGATCATGACCACTTTCTCCCCCCGTGAAATTGTCTCGGAACTCGACCGCTACATCATTGGCCAACACGACGCCAAGCGCGCCGTTGCCATTGCGCTGCGCAATCGCTGGCGCCGCCAGCAGCTGGATGAAAGCCTGCGCGATGAAGTAATGCCGAAAAACATTCTGATGATTGGCCCAACCGGCGTTGGCAAAACCGAAATCTCGCGCCGCCTCGCCAAGCTGGCAGGCGCGCCTTTCATCAAGGTTGAGGCGACGAAGTTCACCGAAGTCGGCTATGTTGGCCGCGATGTGGAGCAGATCATCCGTGATCTGGTCGAGATCGGCATTGGCCTGATCAAGGAAAAGAAGCGGCTGGAAGTGGAAGCCAAGGCCCATGCCGGCGCCGAAGAGCGCGTGCTGGATGCGCTGGTGGGTGCCACGGCATCGCCTGCCACCCGTGATAGCTTCCGCAAGAAACTGCGGGCTGGTGAGCTGGATGACAAAGAAATTGATATTGAAGTGGCTGAAACGGGCGGCTCTGGCATGCCCGGTTTTGAAATTCCCGGCATGCCGGGGGCCAATGTCGGCATTTTGAACCTCTCCGACATGTTCGGCAAAGCCATGGGCGGTCGCACAAAAAAGGTGCGCACCACGGTGAAGGCGTCTTATGCCGATCTGATCCGTGATGAATCGGAAAAACTGATTGACAATGAGCTGATCCAGCGCGAAGCGGTGAAATCCGTGGAAAATGACGGCATTGTCTTTCTGGATGAGATCGACAAAATCGCCAACCGCGAAGGGGCGATGGGGGCAGGCGTCTCCCGCGAGGGCGTGCAGCGGGATTTGCTGCCGTTGGTGGAAGGCACGACTGTTGCAACAAAATACGGCCCGGTGAAAACCGACCATATTCTGTTTATTGCCTCTGGCGCATTCCATGTCTCCAAGCCGTCTGACCTTTTGCCGGAATTGCAGGGTCGTCTGCCCATCCGGGTGGAGCTGAAGCCGCTGACGAAGGAAGATTTCCGCCGCATTCTGACTGAAACCGAGGTTAGCCTGATCCGCCAATATATTGCGCTGATGGCAACTGAAGGTCTGGATCTGAACTTCACCGAGGATGCCATTGATGCCTTGGCCGATGTGGCGGTGACGCTGAACACATCGGTGGAAAACATTGGTGCGCGGCGCCTGCAAACGGTGATGGAGCGCGTGTTGGATGAAATTTCCTTCAACGCACCCGATCGCAGTGGCGCGAAGGTCAGCATTGATTCGGAGTATGTGCGTGAACATGTTGGCGAAATCGCCGCCGATACGGATTTGTCACGGTATATTCTGTGATGTTTATGCATCGAATGCAGAGGAAATCGGTCGCACCATGCCCTAATTTGGCCTTGTGACCGTCTATTAAGTCGACAGCAGCGGCCCTCACCCTATATGAAGCGGCTTGGCCGCTGCTGCGGCAAACATATCTGGCGTTGCTCTGCGCATAATGCCGGACCGACCCTCTGCACGGGATAAAACATGCTGCGTCGTTTCGCTGTTCTTTTGCTTCTGTCAATTTCTCTCGGATGTTCAGCCGTTCAGGCTACCGAGGTCAGAATGGACCCGGAAGGCAATCGCAACACAGAACAGCCGCCTATTCCCGGCGCATCCAAGCAGCGCACCAAGGAAACCAAAACCACATTTGATCTGAAATACGACAAGATCATTGATCTGTTGAAGACGGATCGTCAGCTGGTTGCCAAGATCAAGAAGATCTCTGCGGCCTATGACATTGAGCCCATTCACATCATTGGGGCCTTGGTGGGTGAGCACACCTACAATGTCGGTGCCTATGACACCTTGCAGACCTATTATATCAAGGCTGCGGCCTATGCAGGTCAGTCTTTCCGGTTTGCCTATGATGGCGAGACGGTTGATCAATTCGTATCCCGTCCCGAATTTGCAGACTGTGCAGACCTCAAGGACTCGGCCAAGCTCTGGACCTGCCGTGAAGATGTCTGGCAGGATAAATTTCAGGGCAAGACGGTTGGCGGCAAAAGCTTTCCCAACAACCGGTTCAGCGCCGTGTTTTTCCAGCCGTTTTATGCAGGTCAAACCTTTGGTCTCGGTCAGATCAACCCTCTGACGGCCATGATGTTGACCGATATGGTGCATCAGGTGTCGGGCTATCCCAAGCTGGATGAAAATGACGCAGCAAGCGTCTATAAGGCCATTATGGACCCGGATGTGACCCTGGCTTACATTGCGGCCATCACCCGCAAATCCATTGATGATTACAAATCCATCGCAGGCATCGATATTTCCAACAATCCCGGCATTACCGCGACACTGTATAATCTCGGCAATTCGGCGGGCCGCGCCAAGGTTCTGGCGCGTCGTAATGCCTCAGGTGCCTTTGCTTGGCCGGAGGAAAATTATTACGGCTGGTTGATCAATGATCGCCTGAAAGAGCTGAAGGGCCTGCTGTAGTTGCCTGCTGCTCTTTCATAGCAGGCGATTGTTTCCAAAACGGCATAAATCTTTCGAACTTGTGTCCAATTGACAGAAGGTCTTTGGCGGCTTCACTGTGCCATCAGGATTGCTCTGGCGAGACTTCTGTTGATGATCTCGCCACGCACTGTAACATGGTCAAAAATCACCGCAGGAGACTGAAATGGCACGCGTCCAACACAATGGCCTGTCGATAGATCAAGGGCTTTACGACTTTCTCGTGAAAAAGGCGCTGCCGGGCACGGGTGTGGAGGCGGCGCATTTCTTCCAATCTCTCTCTGATCTCGTGCATGAGCTTGGCCCTAAAAATCGCGCCCTTCTGACAATTCGTGATGGTTTTCAGGCCAAGCTGGATGACTGGTATCGCACACATGGTGCTCCAAGCGATTTGGCAGCCTATGAAGCCTTCTTGCGCGAGATTGGTTATATTCAGCCCGAAGGCCCGTATTTTTCGGTGAACACCCAGAATGTGGATGCCGAGATTGCCACAATCGCCGGACCGCAGCTTGTCGTGCCGGTGATGAATGCCCGCTATGCACTCAATGCTGCCAACGCCCGCTGGGGCTCGCTCTATGATGCGCTCTATGGCACCGATGCAATTTCGGAAGACGATGGTGCCGAAAAGGGCAAGGGCTATAATCCCGTGCGCGGGGCGAAGGTCATCGCCTGGGCGCGCAATTTTCTCGATCAATCGGTGCCGCTCACCGGCGGAAGCTGGGCCGATGTGGCAGCGCTTGGCCTCAGCGACGGCTATCTGGACGTGACGCTGGCCAATGGCGACAAGACGGGCCTGACGGACCCTAGCCAATTTGCAGGGTCAAACGCGAAGGATGGCGCAATCACCTCCTATCTGTTGCAGCGCAACGGTCTGCATATCGAAATTTGCATTGATGCGGCTGGTGCAATCGGCGGCAAAGATAAGGCCAACATCAACGATGTCCGGCTTGAATCCGCCATTACCGCGATCATGGATTGCGAGGATTCGGTGGCTGCCGTGGACGCCGAAGACAAGGTGCTGGCCTATTCCAACTGGCTTGGCCTGATGAAGGGCGATTTGGCAGAGGTGGTGTCCAAGGGCGGTACCAGCTTTACCCGGACACTCAACCCGGATCGGCAGTTTATCGATCCGCAAGGCAAGTCCTTCACCATTCATAGCCGTTCCTTGATGCTGATTCGCAATGTCGGGCATCTGATGACCAATCCCGCCATTCTGGACCGCGATGGGCTGGAAGTGCCGGAAGGCATTATGGATGCGATGATCACGGCCCTGATTGCCCTGCATGACATTGGCCCCAATGGTCGCTTGCAAAATTCTCATGTTGGCTCGATGTATGTGGTCAAGCCGAAGATGCATGGGCCTGAAGAAGTGGCTTTTGCTGTCGAGATTTTCGCAAAAGTCGAGCAGGCGCTTGGCATGGTACCCAACACCATCAAGATGGGCATTATGGATGAGGAGCGCCGCACCACGGTGAACCTCAAGGAATGCATTCGCGCCGCCAAGGACCGGGTTGTCTTCATCAACACCGGCTTCCTTGATCGCACCGGCGATGAAATCCACACCTCGATGGAAGCAGGCCCGATGATCCGCAAGGGCGATATGAAGCAGGCCGCGTGGATTGCCGCCTATGAAAACTGGAATGTTGATATTGGTCTGGAATGCGGCCTTTCCGGCCACGCCCAGATTGGCAAGGGCATGTGGGCCATGCCCGACCTGATGGCAGCGATGTTGGAGCAAAAGATTGCTCACCCGAAAGCCGGGGCCAACACCGCCTGGGTGCCATCACCCACGGCAGCCACCTTGCACGCCACCCATTATCACAGCGTCAATGTGGCTGGCGTGCAGGCCAGCCTGAAAAGCCGGGCGCGTGCTAAATTGTCGGACATTCTCTCGGTGCCGGTGGCAACGCGTCCCAATTGGACGCCAGAGGAAATCCAGCGTGAGCTGGATAACAATGCCCAAGGCATTTTGGGCTATGTTGTCCGCTGGGTCGATCAGGGCATTGGTTGCTCGAAAGTGCCGGACATCAACAACATTGGCCTGATGGAAGACCGTGCCACGCTGCGCATCTCGGCCCAGCATATGGCAAACTGGCTGCACCATGGCGTTGTCACGCAGGATCAGGTGGTGGAGACATTGCAGCGCATGGCAGCTGTGGTGGATCAGCAAAATGCTGGCGATGCCGCCTATCAGCCCATGGCGCCTGATTTTGATGGATCGATTGCGTTTCAGGCAGCACTGGATCTGGTGCTGAAGGGCAGGGAGCAGCCGAATGGCTATACCGAGCCGGTTCTGCATCGTCGCCGGCTGGAGCTTAAAGCGACAGCAAAGGCCTGATGTTTTCACGTGAAACAAAAAAGCCGCTGAATTTTCATTCAGCGGCTTTTTCAATGGAAAAATTTTACGCTCAGGATTGTTGAACGATAACCTTGGTTTCCTTACCGGGACGCACATGACTGTAGAGATCGATCACATCCTGATTGATCATACGGATGCAGCCAGACGAAGCGGCGGTGCCGATGGAGGCCCATTCTGGCGAGCCGTGGATACGGAACAATGTGTCCTGACCCTTTTCGTTGAAGAGATACATGGCGCGTGCGCCCAGCGGATTGCTGACGCTTGGTCCCATGCCGTCCTTGACATATTTGGCCACTTCAGGCTTACGAACAGCCATTTCCTTTGGCGGATGCCAGGTTGGCCATTCCTGCTTCCAGGCCACATAGGCCTCACCCTGCCAGGCAAAGCCGTCCTTGCCAACGCCAATGCCGTAACGCATGGCCTGACCATTGCCCAACACGTAATAAAGGAACCGCTCTTTGGTGTTGACAATGATGGTGCCAGCCTTCTCAGTCGTCTCATAGGCCACAACCTGACGGCGGAACTTTGGGTTCACCTTCTGGATTGGAATGGCCGGAAGGGCAAAGCCCGCATCGGTCACTGGGCCGTAAGCGTCGTTGAAGATCTGGGCTGTCTCAACCTTGACCGGCTCAGGGGCCGGAGCAGCAACCGGGGCCGCTTCCGCTGTCTTTTTCAAGTCAGCTTTGGATGTTGTTGTGCAGCCAGTAATGGCAATGGTGGAGAGAAGACCGAGCACGGTCAGTGCAGTGCGGATTCGCATGGGAGGCTCATCGACTTTCGGGCAGGACGTTTGACTGTGTTCACAGCATGGATAGAGGTATATTTTTTATTACCGTAAAGTTTGCAAGCGCTCTGCGACGTCTGACGCGCTCACGCTTCGCAAATTGCTGAAGGATGGTTTTTTTGCAACATCTCGGTGACTCCGAGGAGGCTCAAATATGACGATTCTTAACGTTTCCGTTAAGGACCCATTAATCGACGGGTGACAATCCGAGCGTGCGTTAATGATTCGCCGCGGCGTTCAAGCGCTGCTGGAACAGATGCGCCATGCAAGTCTTGCGGAATTGCCTCTGGCAAGCGGCAGACGCGCCGATCTGATAAGCCTGTCGGAGAAGGGTGAAATCTGGATTATCGAGATCAAATCATCGATTGAGGATTTTCGCGTGGACAGGAAATGGCCCGATTATCGCCAGCATTGCGACAGGCTGTTTTTCGCCACATTGCCCGATGTGCCGCAGGAGATTTTCCCGCAAGATTGCGGCTTGTTTCTCTCAGACGGTTATGGAGCACATTTGCTGCGCGAGGCACCCGAACACAAACTGGCGCCGACTACGCGCAAATCGGTGATGCTAAATTTTGCCCGCGCCAGCGCCCAAAGATTGATGCGGGCGGAAAGGGATGCCAATCCGCCACGCCAAATTTGATTGCTTTCAAGCTTGATTACTTGGGTGCCCGCTTAGCCAGAATACGCTGCAAGGTGCGCCGATGCATATTCAGCCGCCGCGCCGTTTCCGAAACATTGCGTTCGCAAGCTTCATAGACGCGCTGGATGTGTTCCCAACGCACCCGGTCTGCCGACATCGGGTTTTCCGGCACATCGGCCTTTTCACCGGCCCGCTGGGTCAGGGCATTGAAAACGTCATCGGCATCGGCAGGCTTGGAGAGATAGTCCACCGCACCCAGTTTCACCGCCGTAACAGCAGTGGCAATATTGCCATAGCCGGTCAACACGATAATTCTTGTATCATCCCGCCGTTCGCGGATGGCGGCAATCACATCCAGGCCATTGCCATCCCCAAGCCTAAGATCAACAACGGCATATTTCGGCGCGGCGGCCATGGTTTTGGCAATGCCTTCGGCGACCGAGCTGGCAATATCCACGGTAAAGCCACGACTTTCCATGGCCCGTGCCAAGCGACGCAGGAACGGCAGATCGTCATCAACAATCAGAAGTGTTGCATCTGGCCCGAGATTGGCTGCGACATCAGTCTGTTCGCTTGAACCAGCATCCTTCGTCAGCATATCGTGTGTCATATCTTTCAATCCCTGAGGCTTACAGATTTATTGCCTGTTCGAAGCCGATGGTAAAGTCACATTATCGGCGTTTCCATATACTTGCGTGGCCATCGTACAACAACGGAGGCCCCCGGTGTTGGGCTTGCGCGATTTTCAAAGCGCAACACCGCCCCGGATCTCTCCAGTAAGGTCTTGGCGATAAACAGACCAAGACCAAGGCCACCTGCGCGCGCATCACTCTTGCGGCTGGTAACATATGGTTCGCCAATCCGCAGTAAAATATCCGGCGTAAAGCCTTCGCCATCATCCTCAATGGTAATGGTCACATGGCGGGTGTCATGGTGGACGGTCACCGTGACTTGCGCCTTCGCATAATCTAGGGCGTTTTCAATCAGATTTCCAAGCCCATAGAGAATACCTGGGTTGCGCGTACCAACCGGCTCACCGTCACGGGATGACGTTTCCACCACCGTCAGTTTGATGCCAAATTCCCTATGGGGTGCCACTACCTCTTCAATCAAAGATGACAAAGGCAGGTTGCGCATATGCTCATCACCGTCCGAAGACAGGGTGGTGAGGCGCTTGAGAATATCCCGACACCGCTCACTTTGGCTGCGCAGCAATTGCAGGTCTTCGCAGAGGCGGGGATCCCTACCAAATTCCCGCTCCATTTCCTTGGCCACCACGCTGATGGTCGCAAGTGGGGTTCCCAGTTCATGGGCAGCCGCGGCGGCAAGGCCATCCAGCTGCGAAAGATGCTTTTCCTTTTGCAACACCAGCTCGGTGGCGGTCAGGGCGTCGGCCAGAAGATTGGCTTCCTTGGAGACGCGATAGGCATAAAACGCCGCAAACGTGCTCATCGAAACAATGGCGCACCAGATGGCCACCAGCATCACTGGCCCACCGCGGTCAATATAATCCGCATACCAAGGCAGTCGATAAGGCGTGAAGGCCAGCGTTGAAATACAAATCAGCGCCAGCACCATCAATGCCATGGCATGGCGCAGGGGCTGCGAGGCAAAGGTGATGATCACAGGCACGCAGATCAGCGGCGCAAACGGATTGGAAAGCCCGCCGGTGATGAACAAAAGACCGCTCATCTGCAACAGATCCAGCGCCAGAATGGCAAAGGTCCAGATCGGCTCCAACCGCTGGGTGGACGGAAAGGCCACTTGCAGAATGAAATTCACCACCGCCAATGTGCCAATCAGAATGGCCACGGCCAGAACCGGCATGGGAAATTGCAAAATCAGCGCAACCACCACCAGCGTAATCGTTTGCCCTGCAACGGCCAGCCAACGAAGCCGAACCAGTGTTTCAAGCCGTAGGCGCCGGCTGGACGTGCCAAAATTCATCTGCCTATCCACATTGTCGTTCATACCAGTCCCTCCCATTGGCCCTCCTCGCCAACAAGAGTTTATGTACCACGCGGTTTTACCCGTGTCGTGGGGGCAGCACTCGCGGGATCGTCCGGCCACGGATGTCTTGGATAGCGCCCACGCATATCGGCGCGCACATCGCTCCACGATCCGGTCCAAAAGCCGGGTAGATCGCGGGTGGTCTGGATGGGGCGATGGGCCGGTGAGGTCAGTTCCAGCAACAGCGGCAGTTTGCCGCCGCCAATGGTGGGGTGCTGCTTCAGGCCATAGAGTTCCTGCACCCGAATCACGAGTTTTGGTTCATCGCCATCATAGTGTATGGCGTGGTTCATGCCGGTGGGGGCGGTAAAATGCGTGGGTGCCAGCTTATCCAGATCACGCTGAACCTCATAGGGAATGAGGGATTTCAACCCATCCATCAATCCAGCGGCTGAAATATCGGCAAAACTGCGCACCCCGCTTTGAAACGGTGTGAACCAGATATCCAACGTGTCCAGAAGCGCCTCATCACTGGTATCCGGCCATGGCGCACCAATGGAGCGATGCAGAAAGCCAATGCGCTGGCGCAATTGCTCCGCCGATTTGCTGAAAGTCAGCCGCTCCAGCCCCAATTGCCGCAAACCTTCCGCCAAGGCTTTCATGGCCGCTTCGCCAGTGGGCTTGGGCAAGGGCGTTTCTTCCAGAATAATCGCGCCAATCCGTTTTACTCGACGGGCGCGGACTTCTTTGCTGTTTGGCTCAAAAAAGCTCTCATCGCCTTGGGTGATCGCATCCGGCAGATAGTACTCCACATCGGAAAGACGAATTTCCGCAGCACTTAAGATCCGCGCTTGCGCGGCCCGCCCGGTCAAATCGGCAATCACCAGCATATCGCTTGCGGCCAGACGCTCAGTCTCCGCCAGCTCTGCGCCGCGCCCATTGGCCATCACATAGCGGCCCCGCCCGCCGCGCTTCAGGGCAATCCGATCGGGATAGGCATGAAGCAGCAATTGCCCAGCCGTGGCAGGCGAGGGGGCTGTTGGTGCAGGGGCCAAGTCTTTGGCCAATCGCTCCGCCAGTTTTCGGGCGGAAGCCGCCCGCTCGCCGCGATCATTGCGAAACCTGCGCAAACGCTCTTCCAGATCAAGGTCGGTGCCGCCCAATCCCTGCTCAGTGATCAAAACCGCCAGTTCGCTTGCCATTTTGGCATGGCCTTCTGTGCCAGCTGCAATCACCATGGCCGCCAACCGAGGCGGCAGGCCAAGCCCGCGCATGGTTTTGCCCATCTCAGTCAAATGCCCTTGCTCATCCAATGCGCCAAGCGAAGCCAGCAGATTGCGAGCTTCTTTTAACGGTGCTTTCGGCGGCTGATCTATAAAGGAGAGGGCGGAAGGATCGGTCACGCCCCAATGGGCCATATCCAGCACGAGGCTGGAAAGATCGCTGGCCAGAATTTCCGGCGGAGTAAAGGCAGGCAGCGCCGCTGTTTGCCCGGAGTGCCAGAGCCGAATGGCAATGCCCGGCTCGGTTCGTCCCGCGCGACCAGCCCGCTGATCTGCCGAGGCGCGAGAAACACGCATCGTTTCCAGCCGGGTCATGCCCGTGGCCGGTTCATACACCGGCAAGCGTTGCAAACCACTGTCGATCACAATCCGCACGCCATCAATAGTGATGGAGGTTTCGGCAATCGATGTGGCCAGCACCAGTTTACGTGTACTCGCAGGCGCAGGCTTGATGGCCTGATCCTGCTCGCCTTGCGTAAGATTGCCATAAAGCGGTGCAATCAGCGTGGCGCTGGGCAATCGCCCCTCCAGCCGCTCCGCCACCCGGCGAATTTCCGCTTGCCCCGGCAAAAATGCCAGAATCGATCCCGCCTCACTGGCATGAGCATCCAGAATGGCACTCACCATACTGTCTTCAATCCGCTCGGTGCCGGGGCGGTCGCGATAGCGCACATCAATGGGAAAACCCCGCCCGGCGCTTTCCAGAACTGGCGGGCCATCCATCAAGGCCGCCACGCGCTCCACATCCAGCGTTGCCGACATCACAATCAGTCGCAAATCATCCCGCAGCGCCGATTGGCAATCCAGCGCCAGCGCCAAGCCAAAATCCGCATCCAGCGACCGCTCATGAAACTCATCAAACAGCACGGCGCTGACGCCCGACAATTCCGGGTCTTCCAGAACCATCCGGGCAAACACGCCTTCCGTTACCACTTCAATCCGGGTGCTGGCCGAAATGCGATTGTCCAGCCGCATCCGATAACCCACCGTCTGCCCCACTTGTTCACCCAAAAGACTCGCCATCCGCGCGGCTGCGGCGCGGGCTGCAAGACGGCGTGGTTCCAGCAATATAATCTTGCCATCACCGCGCCAGGGCTGATCCAACAGATAAAGTGGAATAAGCGTTGTTTTACCCGCCCCCGGAGGAGCCGAAACAACAGCCCGGTTTCCCGCAGCCAAGGCGGTGCCGAGCGGCGGCAAGATTTCCGAAACAGGATAAACGGGAAGCGATATGGGCATGATGCTAGACGTGAACTCTCAATTGTCGCGGAAGGTCTCATAGGCCAAAATCGCCCCGGCCAGATCTTCCAGTGCCGCACCCACGGATTTGAACAGGGTGATTTCCTCCGCACTGTTACGGCCTTTTACTGTACCGCGCACCAGTTCAGACAACTCACCACAAATCTTTTCTGGTGTCAGACTGCCATTGGCCAGAGGCTGAACAATATCACCAGCCTCTGTCATGGCACCCGCCCGCGTATCCACATAGACGCTGGAACGAAGAATAGCCGCATCATCGGCCTCCCGCATTGAAGGCTTGAAACCACCCACCAGATCAACATGCGCACCCGGTTGCAACCAATCGCCACAAATCAACGGCTCTGTCGCCAACGTTGCGCAAGATATAATGTCCGCCTCTCTTACTGCCTCTTCAAGCGAAGTCACAGCATGGGCATTAAACCCCTTTGCCCGCGCCTCTGCCGCCGTGGCCTCCGCATTTTCTGCATTGCGGCCCCAGATCGAAATATGATCCAGCGTCCGCACCGAGGCATGCGCCTCTATAAGGTTGAGCGAAAGCCGCCCGGTGCCGACCAGCAGCATTCGGCTGGCATCACTGCGCGCCAGATAGCTGGCCGCCAAAGCAGACGCCGCCGCCGTGCGTCGCGCTGTCAAAACTCCGCCATCCACCAAAGCCAACATTTCGCCTGTCGCGCCCGACGTCAGCAAATAGCCACCCTGCACAGCGGGCAAGCCCGACATATGATTGTCGGGATAGACTGATACCAGCTTCACACCACAATACTGACCGGGCAACCACGCAGGCATCAAAAGCAATGTGGCATCAGCGCGGCCGGGAACATGCATATTATGGTGATGCCGAACGGGCATTTCACAGTCAGCAGAAAACATCGCTTTGAGAGCATCTATAAGAGCGAACCATTCCAGCGCCCGTGCGGTATCGTTTTCATTGAGGACAAGCATGCCAGTCTCCTATCGACTTATAGCGCGACCAAAATATTTCGGGAAAACACCCAAAAAGCAGGCGTTCCGGCGCGTACTCGCAACCCTTTAAAGGTCTCTGGGTAATATTGAAACTTATAAAATCGATAAATATCGTTTGCTATCAATTTCTTACAAAAAAACTGTTGTTTGGATCAAAAATGCGTTTGACATATTTGGGATTCGGCACTAGAAACCGCCTCACCGAACGAGGCAACGCTTCTACGGAAGTGCTGGTTTCGCTCTTTAGAGATCATCTGAATAGCTTTTACAGTTTTATGGACCGAGCTTTCGGGTTTGGTCTATGTGGTTTTTTGACGGTTTTTACCGTCTGTTA
>DNPN01000220.1 GCA_003501385.1 Rhizobium sp.
ATAAAACGCGACATGCTTTAATGCGTACCATGCTCATGCGCATGGGCTACGCCGCCTGAGCCATCCGACACGCCAATGGATACATTCTGCATCATGCCCTGATCTTCGTGATCCAGAATATGGCAATGCAGCACAAATTCACCAATGTAGCGCTCGTAGCGGGTGCGAATGAAAATCTGGTAAGTGCCCGTTGGCGGATTGGCTGTTGAGGTCAGCTGCGCGCCATTGTCGCTTTTCACCCACAGCGTATCTTTCCAGACCCCTTTCAGACCAGCATATTGGGATATCGTTCCATCACTTTCCCTGGCATTGGCAACGCTGACATCCCTGCCCTGCGGATTGAGAATTTTGATAATCTCAAACGGGTTGACGTGAATGTGGAAGGGATGGCTGACGAAATAGGAGCGAAGTTCCCATTCCTGCGCTGTTCCCAGCACCAGCTTGCGATCGACAACATTGGGATCGTACCCCTTTGCGCCCTCAGGCACATAGATACCCAGGTCATTTTGTTCCACGCTGAATTTATTGCCAACCTGAAATTTGGTTGGCCCCTTGCTATTCAGTCCCAGATTGATGAAGAACACCAGATCCTGCTTGGGTTGCCCCTTCACCTCTTCATCGGTGATAGGCTTGTGCGGCACGAATTTGGTGAGCTTGATGCCATCCTTCAAATCTGCAACCACCTGCTTGGCAATGGCAGGCGTATAGGTCGCATTAGCATTGTCAATCATCTGCTGCACGGTGAGCTCTACCGGATTGGCAATCTCGGCAGACGTTGCGGCCTTCTGGCCGTTCTTCACCCGCACAAAGCCCAAAATGGCGCGGCCGCGATCTTGCCCTGAGACGCTATTTGCGGACGTCACAGGAGGCTGCACCACGCAGTAAAAGCCATCTTCCGGGAAGCTCACCAGCAAATCATTGCGATAACCGGGCTGCAAGGTCACATTGCTTTGGACCCGCCCGGTGGACATGGTCAATCCGTCAGAGGCCGCAACAACATAGGGCACCGGATTGCCGGTGCAGACATCCGCCACAAACACGCTTTCATCACCAGCGGACAGTTTCTTTTCACGCTTCAAAAAGTCCGTCGGGTCCATTTTGCGAAACTCAACCGAGATGGTGTCGCGCACGCCCGCATGCACCAGACGCCAGCGCTCAGCCCTTCCCACCTGTGCATTGGCAAAAATCGGACGAACCCGACCATTGACGGTGGTGAAGCGGCCAGAATCCTTCCAGCTGGAGGGGCTGAACTGCTCGTAAGAGATCACCTCACCCACTTCGCCGGGTGCGCAGGTCCAGTCAATCGATCCATTCTGCTTTATCTTCAGCTTGTTGTCCTTGAGGCAGGCGTAAGGGATCTGTTCAAACACCAAAAGCCGCTCAGGAAAGGGTTTTACCAATGTATCCAGATCGCCATTGCTGACCTCGGTTGGCGCACGGTCTCCCTTGATGATCAAGGCCCCGGCCATGCCGCTGCCCACTTGCAGCGCGGTAGAACCATGGCGATGCGGGTGATACCAGAATGTGCCCGCCGGATGATCCGTCGGGATATTATATTCATATTCGAACTTCACCTTCGGATTGATGGCCAACAGCACATTGTCACTGTTGCCGGTGGGGCTGACCCACAGGCCATGGCTGTGCAAATTGGTGCCATTAAAGCAATGCGGCGCGTTGGTGGGTGTGTCGCTGTGCAGGCAAGATGGATCTTCCGGCAACTGGTTATCCAGCCGGATGCGCACCGTATCCCCCGGTGTGGCCTGAATGGTGGGCGCAATGAAAGGGTGGTCCGGATCAACCTCAGCGCCCTGATAACTGCGCAACTTCACTCTGTCCGGATGCCCCGCCGCCGGATTGCGGATCAAACCTTCCGTATAGGCCACCTTCAAATCAAGCACCCGCTCGCGTCCCGCATGGGTGGGGGCGTTATCCGGCACCGGAGTTTGAAAAAGCGTGCCCTTGGGCTGCACGGTTGATTGTGCCAAAACGGGTGGATTGGAAAACTCTTCCTCTTCAATGCCCGCCGCCGCATCCTGCGCCAGAGCAGGCGTCAATGCCGCCACACCCAGCATTGTGCCAAGCGCGACCTTACGCCATTGTCGAAATCTCATGAAAACCCCCTCTCAAAAGTATAAAATCATGCGCCGAAAATTACCACAGGTCGCATTTTATACAATCACACTCTGAGAGCGCATTCGACCATTTTTGGTCTTATCTTGCGCGGACGGGAGGGGGCCCTTCAGCGCAAAAAGGGAACGCGAAGGTTAAGACACCATAGAATCAACAGGATAAACCAGCACACTTCCATGTTGGCCCATGTCAGAGATGCGCCGTCTCTGAGCGCTGCAAGATCGCATGGCTATGGCCAGACTTGACCGCCGCAACCAGCAAGGCGCGCAAGGCTGGATAATCTGCTGGTTGGTAGATGGTTTGGCTGGTTAAAAACGACCGCTTGACGATGATCTGGCTGCCGTTGGCTGTCACCTCACTGTCAAAGCGGCCCGCCTGATTGGCAAGATGCACAGCTTGCGGCAGATATTTGACGTGAAAACCCTCCGGCAATACATAGGTGAATTGCCAGTTATCGCTCCATGATCCCATGAGAAGCGGTGCCGCCCGCACGTCATTGCGAATTTTATTGGTCAATTGCGTCAGGCGCTCGGGATCAAAACCGCTTTCCAGCGGCAGATAAATTTCCGGTTCTGTTCCATCCATATAGTTTTGCGATGTCCATTGCGCTTTCAAGCGCATGGGATCACGCCAGCTTTTAGGGGCCGACACGTGCAGCTTGCCATCACCTTCCTGATTGTTCATGGCCAGAATGCCGCTCAGGTAAATGTCATTGCCTCTGTTTTTGATCCGCGATTGAAACGTCATGGCGCTATTGGGGGACACATCCACCACCGCGGTTCCATCAATGTCGCCGTCGGGGGAGATCTTCATCACGGACTCATTCTTGCTCCAGAACGTCTGTGGTTTTGCCGCAGGCAGTTGCACCACCTTGCTCTGCTGCTCCACCAGAACGGCCTGCTTGCCAGAGAGCGCCATATCCAGCGCACCAAACGCGGCGTTCTTGTCTGTCGGGTTATCGAACACATCAAAATCGGGCAGATAAAGGATGGCATGGTTGAATTGCCAGGCAACGGGCAGAGGAAGCGCCGCAAACACATTGCCCCACCATACAATCGCCCGCTCGGCTCGAATGCCTTTGGCCGCCAACAAAGCGCGCATCAGGGCCGACTGATCCTTGCAATCACCAAACCCGTTTTCAATAATCTTGTTAACCGGATGCTCAACCCAGCCGTCATTGGGGTTCAGATCAACGGCAACATAGGCAATATTCTGGCGAATCCAGTCATGGATCGCCGCAGCCGCATCAAGGCCAGTTTTGTCGCCAGTAATCGTCTCAGCCAATGCCTTGATCTTGGCGGTGTTTTCGGCATCCAATGGTCGCTCGGAAAGCTTGAATATCCGGTTGCCGTAATCACTCAGGCTATCCAAAGTGGTTGCCATGAAACGCGGACGAAATTCGCTATAAGCAACCGTGCTGTAACCCACTTTCATCGCTGGAATATTCTTGAAGGACGCGGTGATGACCCGCTGGCCATCTTGAACCCCATCTGTTGTCGTCACGCCCGGATCAGCGTACCACTTGAGGGGCACGGTTTGTGGCAGGCGCAGAACAACGGTCTCATCATCGACTTTTCCAGATCCAAGCGCACCCCTCAGAATGTTCAGGCCAAACATCTGCGGAACCTTCGTTTGCCACTTCCACACAAGGTGAATTTTCGCATTTGGTCCCACGCGCGGAAACATCACCGTGATCCGTTGATTGGCATTGAACCCCGGCGCATTGGCAGGCTGCGGGGCAGAGCGAGTAAAAATATCCTCCGGCGGCACGCTATGTTTGCTGCCATCCGGGTCAGTGACCCAGGCCTCGGCGACCTCCAGCGTGTCTGTGGCGGGAGAAAAATCTCTCCAAAGGCTGGTGTTTTTCGCGGGTCTTCCGGGTTTTACGGGCTGCCTGTCGATGGTGTCTCGTTCTTCATAGGTCAAATCTGCATGAATAGTGTATTCGTGCAGAACATGGGTTTTACCCTCCTCCTCGTCCTCATCCTGTGCAGAAGCACGTGTAGACATTGCTCCAAACAGGCCTGCCGCCCAAAGAACCGCCACCAGCACAATCCAGACCATCCGCCGCAATGTCATGTTTCGCATAAAAAATCCCCGCCAATATGGGCTCAATTTGCTGTGACCCGCCGTCGCAATCAACCCACAAAGGCGTGAAAGAGACATAACAAAGGTGCTGGACAATAGCGCTGAAAATTCTCCTTGACGTTGCACGCCACAGGGTTCTTTGTTGCCGCCAACACTTGATTTGGAGATTGAAATGACTGTCGATACCGCGCCGCGCACCCCAACCTGGACCTATGTTGATGGACACTGGGTAGACGGCAACCCGCCGCTGATTGGCCCGACATCGCACGCCATGTGGCTTGGCTCGACAGTGTTTGATGGCTCGCGCTGGTTTGATGGCCTTGCACCCGATCTTGATCTGCATTGCCAGCGCGTCAACCGCTCGGCCACCAACATGGGCATGAAACCCACCATGGAGGCCGGTGAAATCGAGCGGCTCTCGTGGGAAGGTGTGGCGAAATTTGACGGAAAAACAGCCATTTACATCAAGCCGATGTATTGGTCTGAGCATGGCGCGCCTAGCTCTGTTGTGGCACCGGATGCTGAGTCCACCCGCTTTGCGCTCTGCCTGTTTGAAGCGCCGATGAACACCGCCAAGCCCCATTCACTCACCGTTTCGCCATTTCGGCGCCCTTCGCCCGAATGTGCCATGACCGATGCCAAGGCGGGCTGCCTTTATCCAAACTCTGGCCGAATGATTCTGGAAGCGCGTGCCCGTGGTTTTGACAACGCACTGGCGCTGGACATGAATGGCAATGTGGCTGAGACCGCCTCTTCCAACGTGTTTCTGGTCAAGGATGGCGTGGTGATGACCCCCATTGCCAATCGCACCTTTCTGGCGGGCATTACCCGTTCGCGCGTGATTGGATTGTTGCGGCAGGTGGGCTTGGAGGTGCGTGAAGTGACGCTGTCCGTTGCTGATTTTTTGGCCGCCGATGAAGTGTTCACCACGGGCAATTACTCCAAGGTAGCCCCCGTCAACAGGCTGGATGAGCGGCATTATGCTGAGGGACCGGTGGCCACGCAAGCATTGGAGCTTTATATGGATTGGGCGAAAAAGCCCCGTCATTGCTGAGGTTTCGACGGCAAAAATGATCAGGTGAACTCTCGACGCAGGGGTTAACTTGTTCTATTCTTCGAGCACAACTTCAACGGGGCATGACAGGCCATGATGACTGTGCTGAAAATCTTCATCTGCCTTGTGGCCGTGGCGGTGGGCTTTCCCCTCTGGTTTCCGGTGTTGATGTCGCTGTTCGGCATGACGATGGGCCTGTTGGGCATGGCCATTGGTCTGGTCAGCGCCGTTTTTGCGCTGGCCATCGTGGGCGGGGTGTTGACATTGGTCTTCGCCCTTCCCGCCCTTATGCTGCTGGCCGCTTTTGCGTTGCTTTTCAGTGCGAGAGCAAAACGCCTGCCTGCCAGCGTCTGACGTGACCGCGCTGACATACGCCGCTTCTTCAGGCGGGTGATAGTGTTGCACAATACCATGGCCCACAGTCTTGGCTTGATAGAGGGCATGATCTGCTGCGCGCAACAGGCTTTCCTGATCGCGACCGTGGGCCGGGAACGTGGCATAGCCAACACTGACACCAACGGACAGCGATGTGCCATCATACTGGATCGGCTGCGCACCCGATGCGGCAAGACGCGATGCAAGCGCCCGTGTGGTGTGGTCATCACCCCGGCAAAGAAACACGAATTCATCGCCACCAAGACGCGCAACGAAATCATTATGCCCAAGGCTTGCACGAAAGCGACAGGCAATTTCCTTGAGCACTTCATCACCGGCTGGGTGGCCGTAGGTGTCATTGATCTGTTTGAAGCGATCCAGATCAGCCATCAGCACGCTGAAATGTCCGCTCGAATGACTGTTCATCGAAATGGTTTGCGCCAGTTGCGCCTCAAAACTTGCCCTGTTGGCAAGGCCGGTCATTGTGTCATGGCTTGCGAGATAAGCAATTTCACGCTCGATCTTGATCCGGTCTGTCATGTCTTTCTGGGTTGAAATGATCAATTCGCCGTCAATCAAGACATCATGCGTGCAAAGAACCCGGCCCCTGACTTCAATTTGATCCTCATGCTCGCCTGTTTCTACCAGATTTGCCAATACTCTGGCAAAATGCTCATCAGGATCAACCTCCCATCCCCGGAACATGCCGGCTTTGCGCAGGTCGGCAAAGGACTCAATTTTCAAACCGGCATCATCGCCGCAATGGAGCTGCCGGAACATGCTATTCATATAGAGAAAACGACCGGCTTTGTCGAACAGACCGACGGCAATAGGCATATGATCAAATGCCTTCATAATTGCACTGTGGGGACCAGCCTCAGTCGTTAAGTCTGTCGTGTTGTTATCACTCATATTTTCCACCCTAAACCGGTGAATATTCTAATTATCAAATGTTAAGAAATGTATGAAGCGGGATGATATTCGACTGCCTCCCTTCCCTTCCGGCTTCGCCTCTGTCAAAACACGCCATGCTTGAAACATCACCGCCCGATATTTTTGATTGCCAATCCTGCGGAGCCTGTTGCGCCTATCAGGCCGATTGGCCGCGCTTTTCGCTGGAAAGCGATGAGCAACTGGCGAAAATCCCGGAAAAATTCGTGGCAGCTGATGAAAGCGGCATGCGGTTTGAAAATGGCCGCTGCTGCGCCCTCACCGGCGAGCTAGGCAAGCATGTGGGTTGTGGTGTGTATGACGTGCGCCCGCAGGTTTGTCGCGATTGTATGCCCGGCGATCCCGAATGTCGCATTGCCCGCAAGGCGCTCGGCTTTGCCGTGGATGACCTGCCCGACCCGGATGTTTATTTCGAATAATGCAATGTCCCTGTCATTTCGGAACCTTATTCTGCTGAAGGCGTTGAGACAGGATAGAAACTTCTTATCGGAACCATAATTTGCCATTTGGCAGGTTGCCTCTTGTCCCCGGCGCTCCTATGTTCCGCTCACCTCACGATTTTTTCGCTCAATGCCCAGAGGAGATTTTACCATGGCTTTTGAACTTCCCGTACTTCCTTACGCTTATGATGCGCTCGGCCCCTTCATGTCGGCTGAAACGCTGGAATTTCACCATGACAAGCACCATCAGGCCTATGTCACCAACGGCAATAATCTGCTGAAGGATTCCGGCCTTGAAGGTTTGTCGCTGGAAGAGGTTGTCAAGCAATCCTACGGCAAGAATGTTGGCCTGTTCAACAATGCTGGCCAGCACTACAACCACATCCACTTCTGGAACTGGATGAAGAAAGACGGCGGCGGCAAGAAAATTCCGGGCAAGCTGGAAGCTGCAATCGAGTCTGATCTCGGCGGTTATGACAAGTTCAAGGCTGATTTCGTTGCTGCTGGCACCACACAGTTCGGCTCCGGCTGGGCATGGCTCTCCGTCAAGGACGGCAAGCTGGAAATTTCCAAGACACCAAACGGCGAAAACCCGCTGGTGCATGGCGCGTCGCCAATCCTCGGCGTGGATGTGTGGGAACATTCCTACTACATTGATTACCGCAATGCCCGTCCAAAGTATCTGGAAGCCTTCGTGGACAGCCTGATCAACTGGGAATACGTGGCTGACATGTATGAAGCTGCAACCAAGTAAGGTTTGCACCTGACAGACGATTGCACCCGGTACAGCAATGTGCCGGGTGTTTTTATTTTAAGACGAGGTTCCGCGCATGATCCGTTTCTGCACCATGTCGAATAGTGACTACGCAGCATTTCTGGATTATTTCCTGCCCGATTATGCGCAGGAGATAGCCAGCAATTATGCCCGATCCGACGATGAAGCCCGCCGTCAAGCGCAGGCTGAAATTGCGCATAGCTTGCCCGATGGGCCTCAGACCGAGGGCCACAGACTATGCACCATCGTTGAAAGCGCGCCACAGCCAACATGCATTGGCTACATCTGGTATCGCCCCGACGCGAAAACGAAATCTGTCTTTATTTATGATTTCTGCATTTTGCCGGATCATCGCGGCAATGGTCGAGGCAAGGCGGCCTTACAGGCGCTGGAAATCGAATTGGCCCATCAAGGCTATGGTGAAATCAGATTGCGCGTGGCCGCCGATAATCCACGCGCACAGCACATCTATCAGGCTGGCGGCTTTCGTGTGACCGGGATGAATATGGCCAAGCGGATCAATTCAGGTTCAAACAACACATGACCATCCACTCCGATTTTGCGCGACGCAGTGTTCACTGTTTCTGATCAAATTCCGCACGGGCCGCAACAATGCGTTCATAATTGTCGAAAGCCCAATGGCCCAATGCCTCGATCGGGCCGCGCAGGGAATCGCCAAGCGGGGTCAATTCATAGTCCACTCTGGGCGGCACTGTGGGAAACACCGTGCGCTTCACAAGACCATCACGTTCCAGACCGCGCAGGGTAAGTGTCAGCATTCGTTGAGAAATTCCGCCGACACGGCGTTTCAGCTCATTGAAACGGCATGGCCCTTGCGCCAAAAGCATGACAATCAGCACACTCCATTTATCGCCCACGCGCGTCAACACGCTGTTGACGGCATCGCAGTTTTTGCCAGCATGCACCGGTTCCGGTAACGCATTCAAATTGGCGGCGGTTACATTCGTGTGCCCGAGTTTCAACAATGTGCCTCCTTGTGAAACCAAACCGGTTCCCATATGTGTCTCAGTACCTATTTTATACCACAAAAAAAGGCAGTGATCATGAAACTTTTGCATCTCGATTCAAGCGTTCTCGGCCCCTACTCTGTCAGCCGTGATCTGACCGCGTCCATCGTCAAGACGCTGACCGAGCAGGATAGCAGCATTGCTGCTACCTACCGCGATCTCGCCGCAAACCCGATTGCCCACCTCTCCGGCCTGACTTTGGCTGCTGCCATGGGCAATTACGATGCCAGCAACGACGAAGCCACCAAGGCTGATCTGGCTCTGGGCGGCGAAGTTCTTCAGCAGTTCCTGGATTCTGACACCGTTGTGATTGGTGTTGGCTTCTACAACTTCGGCATTCCAAGCCAGTTGAAGGCTTGGGTTGACCGCATCTGCGCTGTTGGCAAGACCTTCAAATACGGCGAAAATGGCCCAGAAGGCCTGTGCGGCGGCAAGCGCGTTATCCTCGCCATCTCGCGCGGTGGCGTTTACAGCGCCGGTCCTGCTGCTGCTCTTGAGCATGCAGAAACCTACCTGCGCGGCGTCTTCGGCTTCCTCGGCATCACCAATGTAGAAGTCGTCATCGCTGAAGGCGTCAACATGGGCGACGAAGCCAAGGCTGCTGCCGTCAAGGGTGCCAAGGACGTGATTGCGACCCTCAAGGCAGCTTGATCGGTCCTGATCATTTGATTTAGAAAAGCGCGGCTTTCACGGCCGCGCTTTTTTATTCAATCTGCAAGGCGCGCCCAACGTTCGTGATCGCACCATTCGCCATTGATTTTCAAATAACGTTTGGAAAATCCCTCTTTCTCAAAGCCGCAGCGCTGCACCAGGGCAATAGAGCGCCGGTTTTCAGGCTGGATATTGGCCTCCACCCGGTTAAGACCAACCTCGTGAAAGGCATAGGCCAGCGTGGCGTTCAGCGCCTGCGTCATCAGGCCTTGCTGCGCAAAGGAGGCCATGCCGTAATAGCCGAGATAGCAACTTCTGAAATTGCCCAGCACAATCTGACTCAAGGTGAAAACACCCACCACACCGTTGCTGTGGGACTCACGGGCAATCAGGCTGATATTGGCACCCGTTACGGTTTGGGCAAACCAGCTTTGAAACCCATCCTCATCGGTAAACGGGCTTGCCCAAGGGGCGTGGTAGCTTTTGCTGGCACGATTGGCGGCAAGCAGATCTGCACAATCTGATATTTGAACGGGGGAAACAGAAACAGAGGTCATGACATAAATCCTGCGTGAAAAATGCTGCATTGACGCAAAGAAAGAGAGGTTTCCAGCAAAAATGTGGAGTGCTCTTGCATGTTCACAAACGCCCCACAATGTTGTCATGTCGCTGTCACCGGGACAGATTATCTGGCCAGACAAATGGAACAGGTGACAATGTTAACGAACACGCCCCTCTTGCGCCTCGGCATTATCGCCGACCCACAATATGCAGAGATTCCCAACAATGAGAGCGCCAATCGCTTTTATTCCAACAGTCTGACCAAGTTGCGTGCGGCCATCCATGCGTTCAACATGCTGGATCTGGATGCTGTTGTGGTGCTGGGAGATCTGATTGATCGTGGCTTTGAGCATTTCGCACCGGCTTTGCAAACCTTTGAGGTTTTGCGCCATCCGGTGATGTTTCTGCCCGGCAATCATGATTTCGCAGTCAAGCCGGAACAACGCAGCATGGTGCAGGCGGCCCTTGATATGCCAGCACCCTATTATGATCGGGTGATCAACGGTGTGCGCCTGATTGTTACCGATTGCTGCGACATCTCTACCTTCGCACCGCCTCCCGGTGATCCGCGTCAGGCTGAGGCCGAGACGCAATTAACGGCTTTGAAAACGCAAGGGGCAATCAATGCCCATAGCTGGAATGCCGCCATGGGCACCACCCAGCTTGACTGGCTAAAAAGCCGCTTGTCTTTGGCAGAAAGCAATGGAGAAAAGGCCATTGTGCTGGGTCATTACCCGCTCCATCCTTTTACCGATCACGCCCTTTGGAATGCCGACGCTGTGGCCAAGGCCATTGCAGCCTCGCCTTCGGCCATTGCCTATCTCAGCGGCCATGACCATCGTGGCAATTACGGCCAGCTTGGCAAGACCCATTTCATCAATTTCAAAGGCATGGTGGATACCGAGCGCGACAACGCCTTTGCCACACTAACAGTCTTATCCGACACGATGGAGATTGAAGGATTTGGCAGGGAGCAAAGCCGCCATCTTTTACTATAATAGCCGATCACAAGTTTGTGACTTCATTTGGCTATAGTGTTAAGCTCATGATAGACTTGTGAAACACACCTGCCGCAACACCGGCATAACGGGAGAAGTGCCAATGACGTGGAAACACACAGCAGTCGCCGCCCTCTGTCTCTGTCTTGGCAGTGGTGCCGTCAGCATGGTCAACGCCGCCGATGAGCCGCAGGTGGTGCGCGCTGGCATGATGAAAAAAATGGGTGGAGCCATGGGCGCACTCGCAGGCATTGCCAAGGGTGACAAGCCTTATGATGCCGCCGTGGTCAAAGCCTCGCTGACCACCATGCAGGATGTGGCCGCCCATTTCCCGGATCAGTTCCCGAAGGGCTCTGAGACCGGCTTCAACACTGAAGCCAGCCCGAAAATCTGGGAGGATAATGCCGCTTTCAAAGCCAAGGCAAAGGCGCTTGAAACCGCAGCCGCAGCCCAGCTTGCGGCACTGCCTGCCGATCAGGCTGGCGTTGGCGCGGCCATCAAGGCCGTTGGTGGTGCTTGTGGTGATTGCCATCAGGCGTTCAGGTTGAAGAAATAATTCCCCTGCATGAAAGTTTGTCAGGAAAAGTGGATTCCACTTTTCCCTGACAAACTCTAGGTCTGCGTCCGGCGTTGTCGCCGGACGGGCGGATAACGAATAAAAAGGGGAATAGGCATGGCAGGCAAAGCGAAACTGGGCATTGCGGCGTCGGTGGTCACAGGCGTTGCGGCGGTTGCGCTCTATGTGTTTGCCATTGCACCCCACCGTCAGGCACCGGATGTCTGGGCCAGCACCGCAGCACCCGCGCTGGAAAACGGCAAACGAATCTTTTTTGCCGCGGGCTGTGCCAGTTGCCACGCAAGTGTCGGTGCAACAGGCGATGCACGATTGCTGCTGACGGGTGGCGTTGCCCTGAAAACGCAATTTGGTACGTTTCACGCGCCCAATATTTCCCCGGACCCCAAGGCTGGCATTGGCAATTGGACGTTGGCGGAGTTTGGCGATGCCGTAACCCGCGGCATTGGCCGCGCCGGTGAAAACCTCTACCCAGCCTTTCCCTACACATCCTATTCCCGCATGAAGCCGCAGGACGTGGCCGATCTCTTCGGTTATATCCAGACATTGCCTGCCAGCCCAAATGTTC
>DNPN01000286.1:0-189 GCA_003501385.1 Rhizobium sp.
CCTATGGCGATTATCTGCGCTGCGGAGCCATTGCCGCTCGCATGCCGGTGATGCAGGCCATCAAGGCCAAGGCAGAGCAAGGCGTGAAGGTTCTGGGCGTTTGCAACGGTTTTCAGATTTTGCTGGAAGCAGGCATGTTGCCGGGTGCTTTGATGCGCAATGCATCGCTGAAATTCGTCTGCCGCGAAG
>DNPN01000286.1:377-1411 GCA_003501385.1 Rhizobium sp.
TCCAGATCGTCACCGAGATCGGCCTTCTGCCCGGCGCGCTGATGCGCAACGCCTCGCTGAAATTCGTCTGCCGCGAAGTGAAGCTTGAAGTGGTCAATGACGATACCGACTTTAGCCGCGCCTATGCGAAAGGGCAGATCATTCGTTGCCCTGTTGCCCATCACGATGGCAATTATTTTGCCGATGCTGATACGCTGAAGAGCATTGAAGACAATGGACAGGTGGTGTTCCGCTATGCCGAGAGCACCAATCCGAATGGATCGGTCAACAATATTGCGGGCATTATCAATACTGGTGGTAACGTGCTGGGCATGATGCCGCATCCTGAAAACCTGATTGAAGCGGCCCATGGCGGCAACGATGGGCGCGGCCTTTTCGCTTCCGCACTTGATGTTATCGCTGCTGCCTGAAGATTGCCACGATAGACGGGCAATACAGCATTTCCGGTAAAAGTGAATTTCGGTTTTGCGTTCAGCAATGCGCAGACACAAGGACCAAAGACAACATGGAAATGGGCGGCCTGCCTCGTTCAAAACGGATGGGGCAGGTTATCTTGTTTTCCAACAGGATTGAATATGCGTAAAATTTATCGTCTGGCTTGCCTGGCAGGCATCGCCACCCTCGCGTCTTGCGCCTCAAAGCCACCCGTTACCACACCAAGCCGCAGCGCAGAAGAAGTGATCCATCGCGTCATGAAGGGCGCTTCCAGCTGCTGGTTCAAGTCTGAAGATCCCGCATTTAAGTCCTACAGAATGGATGCAGAGCTGACATCCTTCTCCGGCCAGCCGCGCATTCTGCTGGTTCGCAAGGGCTCCAATGATATTCGCCCGCTTCTGGTGGTGATGGCATCCGGCAATCCGGCCCAAATGCAAGCCTTTGGCCCAATGATGAGCGAACCTGTATCGGCTCGCATTTCGACCGACGTCAAGCGGTGGGCGGCGGGCAATCCAAACTGCCGCTAGAGTTTGCCAGGGAAAAGTGGAACCCGATTTTCCCGAAAAGACAAACAAAAACAAGAGAGTTTAGAGTCTGTC
>DNPN01000286.1:1660-22848 GCA_003501385.1 Rhizobium sp.
AAGAGAGTTTAGAGTCTGTCTGGTGAAAATTGAACCTGACATGCTCTAAAACGGTGTGCGATAGAACAAATAGATTGACCGCTTAAGTTCCGCCGCCGCCGCTTCGCGTGTCACGCCAACATCGCGCAACATAGCATCATCCAACTCCGCGAGATGCGCCCGTGTTGATCGTATCATCCACCAGCGACTGAACCGCGCAAGAAGCGGACTTACCCGCGGCTTGATGCGTTGCGTCCGTGAAGGGCCTATCGCATTCTCGCGATCAGATGCCTGAGCGGATCTAATTGTATCTATTGTGACCATTTTCATCACCAAACTTGGACGAACGTGTTGTGATTTTCTTGCTATCAGCATGGAAATGGATACAATAAGTTCAAATATAATGACAATGAGGATAATTGTCATGGTGACGCATTGGCTGCCCGACCTTTCAGATACCCAAGGACCACTTTACATTCGTATTGCCGACAAGGCCGAGGAAGACATTAAGAGTGGCGCACTGCCTGCGGGGACAAAATTGCCACCGCAGCGTGATCTTGCTTATGATTTGAAGGTGACAATAGGGACAATCAGTCGCGCTTACGCATTGTTGCGCGAGCGCGGCCTTGTCGCCGGGGAAGTCGGGCGTGGCACCTATATCCAAACGGGTCTTGCGTCCGGGCAGGCAGAATCGCACCGTGATCCGGTCACGTTGAACTATGGCGGCACACGGACATTGTCGCCGCCGCCGGGCAAATTGCGATTCGATACCACCGCCGCCGTGGATGTTGGGCAGGCTGATATTGTTGGACAGCTGATGATGGACATTGCCCGCGAACAGCCGGGCGAGATTTCCAGCTACACCCGAACATTATCACCCGACTGGTTAGAGGCGGGACGTCGATGGCTGGGCAATGGCGACTGGTCGCCCAACCCTGCCAATATTGTGCCGCAGCTGGGGGTCCATGCGGGTGTCAATGCGGTGATTGCCGCCATCAGCGGCACCGGTGACCGCGTTGTCTGTGAGCACCTGACCTATTCCCAGATCGCGCGTAGCGCATCGCTGATGGGGCGGCAAATTGCCCTTGTAGACTCCGATGACGAAGGCATTTTGCCAGAAGATTTTGAGCATGTTTGCGCCCGCGAGCATCCCAAGGCGGCCTTTATCATGTCATCAGGGCAAAATCCGACCCTGTCATGCCTGCCCCTCACCCGCAGACAAGCCATTGTCGATATTGCCCGGAAATATAATGTCTGGCTGATCGAGGATTATATTTATGGCGGACTGATCGGAGATGGCATTCCGCTGTTGGCTCAGCTTGCGCCGGATAGAACCTTTTTGCTCAACAGCCTGTCCAAATCGGTGGCCGCGGGCGTGCGGGGCGGCTGGGTGGCATGCCCTGAGCACATGAGCCAGCGGGTGCGCGTGACCCAGAAAATGGTCTGCGGCGGCTTGCCATTTCTTCTGGCCGAACTCTCGGCCCGCATGGTGCTATCGGGTGCCGCCGATGACATCAAGGCCAAAGTGATTGCCGAGTTTTCAGCCCGGGAAGAGATCGTCCGCACGGTGTTCGCAGGTTGTGAATTTAAATCACACCCCAGACTTCCCTATTTCTGGCTGAAACTGCCGGAGCCCTGGCTATCCGGCACATTCAAGCAAGCGGCATTTGATGCCGGTGTGCTGATTGATGATGAGGATGAATTCAAGCCAGCGCGTTCATCTAAAGTGTTCCATCATATTAGGGCTGGTTTTAGCGAGGGAGCGGATCGCGAAATATCAACGGTCGGGATGATCACGCTTCGTCGGCTTCTGGATCAGGTTCCACTTGGCAATAGTGCGACGATGTAGAGCTGGATACCGCAGTGTTTTGCATTGAGCAGACGCATGCTTGATCAAGCATGCGTCTGTCTCATGATCAGATGGTCGTCAACGTCCAATTCACAATGTCCGCGGTCACTTTGCCGAAGGCCTGCGACAAGGCATTGATCATTGCCTGATTGTCTTCACCCTTGGTCGGCACTGTGGCCGAGAAGGTTTTTTGCGACACAACGGTGCCGTTGCGATCATTCAGCAGCTTGACCGACAGGGACACCGTGGCGTGACGCCCGCCATTGGTTTCAATCTCAAACGTCTTTATATCGGAGATCAGCTGGTAATCGATGGCCAGCCCCTGCCCCGGCTTACCAACACCACCCAGCTTGCCGGTGCTGTCAAACGCCTCAACCAGCTTGGACTGCACCATCAGCGGCAGCTTGTCACCCCATTGCGACTTTGCGAGATATTGCACCTCTGTGCCCGAAACACGGACAACAACCATGTCGCTATCCAGCATTTTCAAGGCCGTGGGGCTGGCAATCAACAATTGCCGCTTGGCTACTGGCCGAGTCGGGGGGGCAACCCTGACACTAGCCAGATCATAGGTGTCATTTTTTGCGCCCGCACTGCAACCCGCGAGCAGCATGCCAACCACGGACAGGGTGCAGGCAGCCCGCAAGGCCGATACTGGGTGCCGAAACAGTTTTGAATGACCCATCATGCGTCCCTTTTTTTCCACAAAACCGTCACCGTCTTGTCCGTCCATCATACTGTTTCACAGTGTCACCGCCAAACAGCAGACGCTGTGGATTTTTGTCGAAATTACTGATTGTGTCATCCAGATTGCGCACCGTCTGACGCGTGTCATTCACCAAGGATTGAATATTGTTCAAACCAGTCGATGAGAATTTCGACAGATTATCGGCAATCGGCCCAATCTTCTGATTGAGATTATCGGCAACGGCACGGATCGATTCCAGCGTCCGCTTGGCTTCTGCCGAAAGCGAATTAGTATCGTCTGATCCTAGCAAGGCATCCACCTTGGCCAGAATACCGTCAACTCGCACAGAGGCATTGTTCAAGCGGTTGGAAAGCTGGGTGAAATCGGTGATGGCCTGATCAATATCAGGCTTGCGCTCCTTGAAGCGACTGCTGACGGCCTGAAAATCCGAGACCACCTTGCGAGCATCGGAAACGGCGGCCGAGGCATCATCAACCGTACGCGATACCTTTTGCGGATCAACAGCCGCGATCAGTCCATTGACCTTGTCGATGGTTCCGTTTGCCTTGGTGCCAACATCGGTGAAGGTCTTGGCGGTCTGAGAGACATTGTCAATCGCGACGCCAACCTTGGTGGATGCATCGGCCAGATTGCTGGTTGCGGTTTGTGCATTGGCCAGAATCTGGTTGACCTTGTCCTTATCCACGGCTTTCATCAGGTCTTCTGCGGCAGAAAGCGTCGAGTCCAACCGACCAGACAGACCCGTGATCGTATCCGACAGCGCGCTTACGCTTTTCAGGAAGGTGTCAATACCATCAGCATTGTCCGCCAACGCCTTGGAAAACGTCTCGGCATTGCGCAGCGTGCCGGTCAAAGGACCACGGGCATCGGCAACAAAGCCCTGAAGATCGGAAATCGTGCTATCGGCTTTTTGCATGATCTTGTCAGCGGTGGCCAGAAGGTTGGTCACGCTGGATTGATCGGCAACCAGCATGGCGGGTTTGCCGGTTTCCTGCGCTTTCTTAAACAGGCTGTCGCCACCAACGCCCCCTGCGAGCTCGACATAGGCGGCACCCGTCAAGCCCTGAATTTCAAGCACGGCTTTGGTGTTGGAGCGGATGGGCGAATCTTCACGCACTTCCGTTTGCGCCACCGAAAATGCCGGATCATCGTGATCAATGCTCAAACCTAAGACCGAACCGATCTGAATGCCGTTGAAGCGAACGGGCGAACCGACGCTCAAACCATTGGCCGAGCCCGGAATGCGGATTGTCAATGGCACCATCGGTCCGCCACGACCGTATTCAGCCATCCAATAAATGAATCCGAAGGTCGCAATGATCACAAGGACCGTAAAAGCGCCAACAATGGAGTAATTTGCTTTGGTTTCCATGAGATCTCAATCAATCGGCCCGTGAGGCGCGAACCTCCTGCTGTTTGGGAATAGAGCGCGCTCTCTTTCCCCGGAAATAGGATTTTACCCAAGCTTCGTCACAACTCAGCATATCCGCCAATGTTCCCTCCACCAAAACATGTTTCTGTCCGAGGACCGCAATGCGGTCGCAAACAGAAAACAGGCTGTCGAGATCGTGCGTGACCATATAGACCGTCAATCCCAATGTATCACGCAACCGGGCAATCAGGTCATCGAACTCAGCGGCACCGATCGGGTCAAGACCCGATGTCGGCTCATCCAGAAACACAAGATCGGGATCAAGTGCCAGCGCACGCGCCAAAGCGGCTCGCTTGATCATCCCGCCGGACAGCTCGGAAGGGTATTTATCACCCGCATCGGCTGGCAGGCCGACCATCTCTATTTTAAGGTAGGCCAGCTCATCCATCAGCCATTTCGGCAGGTTGAGATATTCCCGCATCGGAAGCTGGATATTTTCCTTAACCGTAAGCGAGGAAAACAGAGCGCCCTGCTGAAACAGCACACCGATGCGCGTATCCAGGTTTGTACGCTCGGACGTGCTGCAGGAATCATAATCGGTATTGAGAATTTCAATCCTGCCCGCACGCCTTGGCAAGAGACGCAAAACCGTGCGCATGAGAACCGATTTACCGGCACCGGATGCGCCAACAAAGCCCAGAATTTCGCCGCGATACACATCGAGATCCAGGTTGTCCAGCACCAGCTTATCGCCAAAGCCAACCGTCAAGCCCCGCACCGAGAGAACTTTTTCACGTCCTTCGTGCTTGGTATTCTCACTCGTGGGGATGATCTTGTCCTGTTCCACATCGCCCTCTTAAAAATTGATCGCGGCGTAGAACATGGCAAAAAGCCCGTCCATCAGGATAACGACAAAGATCGATTTCACCACCGAGGCCGTCACGTGCTGGCCCAGAGATTCAGCGCTGCCGCCAACCTTCATGCCCTCAACCGCAGCCACGATGCTGATGACAACCGCCATGAAGGGAGCCTTGATCAGACCCGCTGCCAGCGTTGTGTAATCGACCGCATCATGCAAACGCGACAAAAAGACCTGAAATGTGATGCCCGAATAGGCCCATGTCACAACAGCAGCACCGTAAAGGGCGGCAAAATTGGCGATCACCGTCAACAGCGGCAGCACGATCACCAGAGCGATAATGCGCGGCAAAACCAGAACGCCGATGGGGTTGAGGCCGATGACCTTCAAGGCATCCACCTCTTCACGCATCTTCATAGCACCGATTTCGGCGGTAATGGCACTGCCAGAGCGACCGGCAACCATAATGGCCGTCAGCAACACGCCAATTTCGCGCAGCTGCAAAATACCAACCAGATCCACCACAAACACTTCGGCACCAAAATAGCGCAGCTGGAAAGCACCCTGCTGCGCAATAATCGCACCAATCAAGAACGACATCAGGAGGATGATCGGCACCGCGCCGACGCCCATATGATCCATTTGATTGACGATAGAGGCTATGGACGAGCTGCGGCCGCGCTTTTCCTTGGATTGCGCACCACGAACGGCGGAGCCCAGAACAAAGCTCATATCGACCATGTCGTGCCAGATACTGACGGAGAATTTCCCTACAGGTTCGAAAACAGATTGAATGACCGAGCGTGGGCTGTGCTTGCGTTTGGGAATTTCCGGCTGCTCTGGCAGGGCCGCAATCAGCTCGCGCATCACCTCGCTGCCGCCGACCACCTCAGCATTACCATGCTTGGCTGCTGCCAGCTGCATGCGGCGGATCAACCAGGCACCGGATGTATCAAGTTTGGAGATGCCGGAAATGTCAATTTCGACCCGGGCTTGGCTATCAGCCTGCAAACTATCAAGCTTGCCCAACACCGTATCGATGGTCGTGTTGCGCCAAACGCCCGACAAGCGAAACCTGTGACCGGCATCGCCTTCTAACGGTTCAACATCTATTGTTGCATTGTTCATGTGACCGGAACTCAAATCCTACGAACTTTCAGAGGACTATCTTAAAGACAATCCTGACCGAGTACCGGCCTTAACGAATTGACTATATCCTGCTTGGCGCACAATTCTACCCACCAGCAAGCGCAAAAGTGTTGATTCACCCGGTCGTAACACTTCAATTCACAGGCTTTTATAATTCATAACGGCTTTCAGGCAGACAAAATCAGGCTGTCTGCCTCTCAGCAGCAATATTAATATCGGTTGGGAAGCTGCGAATCGGCTCCATAGGGCGTTCAAGGCGTGGTTCTGTTGCTTCACCATAGCGCTTGCCCCATTCAATCAGCTCAAACTGACCATCAAAATTCTCGATCACGGCCGTGCAGCTTTCGACCCAGTCGCCTGTGTTGATATAGTGCACGCCATCCACGTGTTCCATCACAGCGTGGTGGATATGGCCGCAAATCACACCATCGACATCATTGCGACGGGCCTCTTCGGCGACGACATTCTGGAATTCCCCAATAAAATTGACTGCATGCTTCACCTGCAGCTTGGCCCAGGCCGAAAACGACCAATAACGCAAGCCAAGACGTCGGCGAATAGCCGACAGGACAACGTTGATGGCAATGGCCATATCGTAGGCCCAATCGCCGAGATAGGCCAGCAGGCGCGCATTGCGAACAACAACGTCAAATTGATCGCCGTGCAGCACGAGATAGCGCTTGTTGTCTGCGGTTTCATAAATCATCCGGTCCAGCACCTCGATGCCACCGAAATGCATGCCCGGGAAATCACGGAGAAATTCGTCATGATTTCCAGGGATATAGATAATCCGCGTGCCCTTGCGTGCCTTGCGCAGCAGCTTTTGAACCACATCATTGCAGCCCTGCGGCCAATACCAGCTGCGCTTCAGGCGCCACCCATCCACAATATCCCCCACCAGGATGATTGTATTCGCCTCATAGTAGCGTAAAAAGTCGAGGAGGAAGTCAGTCTTGGCCGCTTTGGAGCCAAGGTGGACATCCGAAATAAAGAGGGTTCTCACATGCCGTGTTTCGGGTTCAATGCTCACGGAAATGATCCTTTTACGGTCAGCTTCTATACGTGTTCAAAATCAGACTCGTGTTTCAGGAAGATGACACTGACGCTAAGCGGCCCCCATGATGGGATCCATCCACAGCCGGGTGTTGTGGTTAAGCGACAGATTTGAGCACCAATGTTTAAATTGCTGTGGTCAATGTCTCAAAGACGGACACCAACAGCATCATTCTCTCACCGCACCAGAAATATGTTCTGGTCCACAGACAGTTTTGTTGTATTTAGGAAGCCTATCAATGAACGATGAACCGGCGCACATTATGACTGACGACAAAACCAAGACATCGCCCACCTCTGGTGACCTGGATGAACAGGCCCTGTTTTACCATCTTCACCCACGTCCGGGTAAACTGGAAATCCAGGCAACCAAGCCGCTTGGCAACCAGCGGGACCTCGCGCTGGCCTATTCGCCAGGCGTTGCTGCACCATGTCTGGCCATTCGGGATAACCCGCAGACAGCGGATGATTACACCGCTCGCGCCAATCTCGTCGCGGTCATTTCCAACGGCACCGCCGTGCTCGGTCTTGGCAATATCGGCCCGCTTGCCTCCAAGCCGGTGATGGAAGGCAAAGCCGTTCTGTTCAAGAAATTTGCCGGAATCGACGTGTTCGACATCGAGGTCGACGCCCTGAGCGTAGACAGCATGGTGTCCACCGTGGCAGCCCTTGAGCCCACTTTCGGCGGCATCAATCTGGAAGATATCAAGGCCCCTGAGTGCTTTGAAATCGAACAGCAATTGCGCGCCCGTATGAACATTCCAGTGTTCCACGATGATCAGCACGGCACCGCCATTATCGTCGCTGCCGCGATTTTGAACGGTCTGGAGCTGGCTGGAAAAGCGATTGGCGAGGTCAAGGTTGTGACCTCCGGTGCCGGTGCCGCAGCACTCGCCTGCCTCAATCTGCTTGTTTCGCTGGGTGTGAAGCGCGAAAACATCTGGGTGCATGACATTGAAGGCCTTGTTTATAAGGGCCGCAATGAGCTGATGGACCCATGGAAAGAAATCTACGCCCAGGAAAGCGACAAGCGCATGCTGTCTGAGAGCATTGGCGGTGCCGATGTGTTCCTGGGTCTTTCCGCCGCTGGCGTGCTCAAGCAGGAACTTCTGGTGCAGATGGCACCGAACCCGCTGATCATGGCGCTGGCCAATCCAAAGCCCGAGATCATGCCGGAAGAAGCCCGCGCAGCCCGTCCGGATGCGATGATCTGCACCGGCCGCTCGGACTATCCAAACCAGGTCAACAACGTTCTGTGCTTCCCTTATATCTTCCGTGGCGCGCTGGATTGCGGTGCCACCACCATCAACGAAGAAATGAAGATGGCCTGTGTCAAGGCCATTGCCGCGCTGGCCCGCGAAGAAGTGTCGGAAGTGGCCGCCAAGGCCTACACCGGTGACACCCCAACTTTTGGTGCGGAATATCTCATTCCATCACCATTCGACCCACGTCTCATCCTGCGCATCGCGCCTGCGGTGGCAAAGGCTGCCGAGGAAAGTGGCGTTGCCCGTCGTCCGATTGCCGATTACGACGCCTATCTCGACAAGCTGAGCCGCTTTGTCTTCCGTTCAGGCTTTATCATGAAGCCAATCTTCGCCAACGCGAAGATTGCCCCCAAAAAGCGGGTGATCTTTGCAGAGGGCGAGGATGAGCGCGTGCTGCGGGCAGCACAAGTGCTGCTGGAAGACGGCATTGGTGAGCCGATTTTGATTGGTCGTCCACAGATTGTTGAAGCGCGCCTTCAGCGCTTTGGCCTGCGCATCCGTCCGCAAACCGATTTTGCAATTATCAACCCGGAAGATGACCCACGCTACCGCGAATACGTGGAGGACTATTTCTCCATCGTTGGCCGCGCGGGCATTAACATGGAAGCAGCTCGCACCATCGTTCGTACCAACACCACCGTGATCGGCGCGTTGTCGGTGAAGCGTGGCGAAGCTGACGCCTTGATTTGTGGTGTTGAAGGCCGTTTTGACAAGCATGTGCGCGATGTGCGCCAGATCCTTGGCAAAAAGCCCGGCGTTCGCGATTTCTCCGGTCTCAGCCTGCTGATTTCGCAAAAAGGCGCAATCTTCATGACGGACACGTTCGTGACCGAAAATCCGCCAGCAGAAGAAATTGCCGAAATGACGATTCTGGCAGCCGAAACCATCAAGCGCTTTGGTATCACGCCAAAGGCAGCCCTGTTGTCTCATTCGAATTTTGGCTCGCGCAATTCTGAAAGCGCTCGCAAAATGCGGGCAGCACTGGAACTCGTGCGCGAAGCCATGCCGGACCTGGAGGTGGATGGTGAAATGCAAGGCGGCTCAGCCTTGTCCGAGGCTCTGCGCCGCCGCGCTATGCCCAACAGCACGCTGACGGGTGAAGCCAATCTTCTGGTGTTTCCAAACCTCGATTCAGCCAACATCTCGCTGGGCATTGTGCGGTCTTTGACCGACGCGCTGCACGTTGGGCCAATCCTGCTGGGTGCAGCCCAGCCTGTTCATGTGCTGTCCACGTCCGTGACATCACGTGGGGTTGTCAACATGGCCGCCCTTGCCGTTGTTGAGGCCAATCAATCGAACTAAGGCTTATCTGCACCTGACAACAAAACGGAGCCCGCGATATTCTCATGAACGTCGCGGGCTCCGTATCAATGGTGCGCCATAGGACCGGAAAGTGGAATCAGGTTTTCCCTGACAAACTCAAGCCTGGTCAATCATAGCACGAAGCGCTCATCTGCTCAAAATTGCATGATTGTGTATTTTTTCTTATCCTGATGTGCATTACGCGGCCTTTGATCGTCGTTGGCGATGTTTTTCCCTTAAAAATTGCAGGGTGAACATCCGGTTGAGCCGTGGACATTTCGACCTATTGGTAGAAAAATACCCCGAAAAATCGATGGGGTTTTAATGTTTAATAATAATATATATTTTGATTTGCTTGATTGGCTGGATACATCTTATCACGCCCAACCCCTCGCTTTCATGACGCGGTTGCAAAAGGGTTATGGTTTGGCGGGATGCCTCTACATTGACGCGGCCTTCACAACAGGTGGCCTGTTTTTGCATCGCCATCAGCACACGTTTGGCAAGTCCGTGGAGAAATCCATTGCCCATTTGGAGCAGCCGATTTTATCCAATGTGCTGCTGCAACTTTTGAGGGAGATCGAACCGATTGACATGGAAGACTTGCCCAGATTGGGCAAGGACTGCATGGTTTTGCGCAATAAATTGCGCGACCTCGCCTTGCCTGAGCGCGCAGTCTGCTACCCACTGCTTTCCCATGATGGGCGCGGCGCGATTTTCACCATCGCCCACAATCTGCCTCTGCGAGATTGGCACAATTTTCGAAGGTGCTATGATCGTGATATCCACCAGCTCGCCGGAAAATTTCACGCCAGCCTGATCAAAAGTGTAGAATGTACCAAGCATGAACTTGTCGGTAAGCTGACACGCCGCGAACAGGAAGCCCTGCGCTGGACGGCCGCGGGCAAAAGCTATTGGGAAACCTCAGTCATTTTGGGTATTTCAGAGCGTACTGTCCGCTATTTCATGGCCAATGCGCGCAACAAGCTTGACGCCGTCTCCAATACGCAAGCCGTGGCCAAAGCCGTTTGGCAGGGATTGATCCCGCCAAATCAGCAGGATTGACAACAACCCACAACAATTTGTCTTGAAATCCAAGCGATACTTCAGTTGATAATCAACAAATAACGAGGGGATAGAATCGAGTATTTTTACCCTATAATTGCAATAAAATAAACTGTCTCTACCGTCAGTTTCATTAATTGATTTTTTTTCGCAAGCTCATAACTCCCGAGACAAGGAGTTGAGCGTGATAAAGATTTTGAACGGTAAGCACAAACAAACCCAACAAGCCACCCTTGCTGACATGTTTCGTCTGCGCAAAAAAGTGTTCCACGACCTTTTGAAATGGGATGTTATTGTCCAAGGTGATTTTGAGATGGATCATTACGACGACGCAAACCCGATTTACGTGATGTCCTATGATGATAATACGGGTCGATTGCGCGGTGCTCTTCGACTTTTGCCAACACTTGGCCCGAATATGCTCGATGATACATTTCCTATTCTATTGAACAACCAGCCAGAAATCCGAAGCGCGGCAATCTGGGAATCCAGCCGCTTTTGTATCGATCCTGAAATTTCGCTGGATCGCTCTTCCAATCAGGTCAGCGTGGCCGCCGCAGAACTGATGTGTGGCGTCGGCGAACTGGGCCTTGCTTCCGGCCTTACTCACATTGTCACCGTAACCGATGTCTTTCTGGAGCGAATGTTCCGTCGCATGGGGTGCCCCGGTGAACGGGTTGGTGAGCCCCACAAAATCGGCTCGGTTCATGCCGTGGCTATTTCGTGGGAGGTTGACCAGAACTTGCTGGATCGCATGAAACAGGTTGCCACCATCTCCGGCAGTCTGCTCCCAGCACCCATGTCGCTGGAACAGGCACGTGCAGCCTGAGCATCCATCTTTGATGGTAACGAGGGTCTCTCCAATTGGAGAGGCCCTTTTTTTGCTATAAAACATAACATTATTGCAATATTTTAAGGTCTTTGATTTCTTAAACAAGCGTAACAGCGATCGATTTTCGATTGCAACACCCTCTGCCATGTTGCACAACTTAAGAGGATTTCAGCAACTATAGCATCGGATACTATCAAAGACGGGTTCGTTTTTTGGTTTGATGCAGAAAACTGCCTTTTGGATGTATATGCGCTCTTGGGCTAACATTGTGATGGCGTCGTGTTCAAGCGCTCTTTGGCTGAGCATGGTAACGGCCGCGCAAGGCAATGAAAGCTGCGAGGTGCTGAGAGCCGAATTGGCTCAAACACCGATGATCATTGGCAGCAGACCCAATGCGCGTTTATACGCGGGCTCTATCATCCGGCAGAATTTCGAAATCCGCAAAGTTTTGCAAAACATGCAAAAGCTTGGCTGCTCGTCCAGCGTCAGTGTTTTGGATGCCTCTGGCCATGATATTTGTCAGGATATGCAAAGCAGCCTTGCGGCCATGCAAGCTAACAAGCAACAGATGACAGAGCAGCGCGCTGCGGCAGATAGCCAGGGCGAGGTCAACCCGCGTCGGCAGGAGCTTGTGGCTGCGCTGCAGGACAACGGCTGCGATCAAGATGACGCCGGGCAGCCTGCGTTCTCAGAGACCAGACGGCCGTTTGAGGCCCCGATCTATCCAGACTATTCTGGCTCATCCACAGTGCCCTCCACGGAGTTGCGCGGTAGCTTCAGCCTGCCCTCTGGCCAAAGCGGCTATCGAACACTGTGCGTGCGGACATGCGACGGCGCATTCTTCCCGATTTCGCCCAGTTCACCGCCCGCCAACTTTCGCAGGGATGCGGCCCAATGCCAGCGCATGTGCCCCGGCACGGAGACCGAGCTTTATTATTCGAGATTAAGCGAAGAAGCCGAGGATATGGTGTCGACCATCACAGGCCAACCCTATCGTGAAAGTCCAAATGCATTCGCCTATCGCAACCGTCCGTCCGGTCAGAAAGGTCAATGCGGCTGTAATCCCGCTGGAAACGCACAATCGAGCGCCGCCAAGAATGCATCATCGGTGATCAATGTCACCACAAATCCCGAGCAAACCAGCACCGAAAAGCCGTTGAGCGCACCGCAATTCCAACCCACAATCAAACCAGAGAGCAGTCCAAAAGCCGATCAACTCAGGCCCTATGATGCATCCAGCGCGAACGTCAGACAGGTTGGGCCGACATTTTTCCCAACCGACAAGCCCATTGACCTGAAACATCCGGCACAGGATGGATCGCAACCGGCGCAATAAGATACAAAACATTCTAAAATTCAAATATCTGCCTGAAAACGCCCGGTGCAATGATCGACAAAGGATTGACGATCAGATGGGGAGATTCCACCGATCCCGTCACTTTGAAGGTAATGCCCAGAAGGCCGCGATCGCGTCCATTGCCGAGGATAAAGCCGATAATTGGCACTTCCGCAAACAAGCGGTTCAAGCCATAGGCGGGCATGAAGGTTCCGGTCATTTCCATCTGGCCGCGTGCATCCTTGAGCACGCCTTGGAACGATGCGCCAACCTGCTCACCCCGAACCACGCCGTTTTCCGTCGCCAACACCCCGTTTTTATAAACCAGCCGGGCAAAGCCACGCTGGAACTTCTCGGAGCTGACATCGAGATCCTGCTTGACAGCGCTGTTCAGGCTTCGACCATCGTCGGTGGCTGGCGTCGTGACAATTTTTTGCAGGCGATCTTCGTTCTCCACACGGAAATTGCGCAGGTCTAGGCTGCCCGTCCAGTTTTTCTCGAGATCGCCGCGAAGACGTAAATCCAGCAAGCCGCCGCGCATATGGCTGTAAAGATCAAGCAACCGCGCCAGATCGCCGGCATCACTGGTGATCACCGAAATTTCATCCGGGCGACCATTCTTGCCAGATTGCACAACAACAGCCTGACCACTGTCAGTCATGCCACTCATATTCAATGCCGACAGCTCGCCCGCGCGGCTGCTATAGAGCAATTTGACTCCCGACATGGATTCACTATTGAAACCAATCAGCTTATCAAGACTGACATTGACATCGATATTGAGCTTCGAGGTTTGGTCGTGCGCTGAAGAATTGCTCCCTCCGCCCGTTTTCATTTTTTTGAACAAGGAGCGTCCATCCAAAGACGCACCATTGACCTTAACGGACATCAGACCCTTGTTTGCACGAAGACTGACGCTGAAATCATCCGCGCTTGCCAACTTGACGTGATCGAAGTCTGCCGAAACCAACTCGTTCTTCGACACCAAAAGCTTGCCCTGAAGTCCGAATCCGTCGCCAGTCATATTGAACTTGTCAAGCGTCGTCATGCCGCCTTTGCTTGAAAGTTCTATCGTGGTTTTGGCAGAAATGCCCGGTCCTTTGCTCCAGCCAAGCCATGGCACGCTCAAGGTAGCGCCTGTCAAATCGGTGGTCACCAATGAGCGGTGCTCATCAAGCCGAGATATCTCCAGGTTAATCGGGCCGTCGATCAGGCCATCAAGATCCGGTACCAACTTGTTGCGCTGGCTGTCATTCAAGATCCCCTTGACAGTCCACGATGCCGCCTCTTTGGAATTGCGCTCAACAGGCTGGTTGAGCGTGATATCCATGGGAATACCATCAACCTCCGCATTACCCTTCAACTCGGCGTTTTGAGGATTGATCTGAAGATTACCATCAAAGCTGGTGATCTTCTTATCCATGTAGGGACGCACCAAATCCACATTCTTGAGGCTAAGATCGGCCTTCCAATCTGGTGGCGGTGGATTTTGCTCGTCAAGCAGTCCGCCCAGGAATTGGATATGCGCCTTGATCTGGCCGGTGAAATCATCGGCGGAAAACTCGGTTCTCTGCAAGGCCTGCATGGGTTTGAAGGTCGATAACTCCGCGATGGCATCAGCAGCACCGCTCAATGATAGATCGATATTGGCCGTCAGCGGCTTATGGTAAACATCATCAATCGTGAACGACGCTGCATCGACATTCACCTTGCGCCCGGAGGGAAAATAGGATGTGCCACTATCAAAACTGGCCTTCAGGTTCGGTCCGGCAAGATTGAAATGTCCCATCACATCCCGGATCGGCGGGATATTGCCGGTTGTGTTCATCCGGGCATTGGAAACATCGAATTTTATTTTGAGCTCATCTGGCCCCAATATCAGCGGTTTCGGGATAAACGACATGCGCCCCGCAGGAATGAACACATCGATAGACGCATTGCTGATATCGCCACCAAACAGATTGGCCAAAACCCAAACTCTGGGCTTTGGGGCCATCCAATAGGGCCAGAGCTGTTTGACATAGCCGGTTTTCATGTCTTCCAGCTTGCCATTGAAGCGAATTTCGGGCGATTTATCGCCAAACCGAACATTCATTGTCGAGTGCATCTGCCCATTGGGGGTTGAAACGGTCAGCTCACTGAAATTCAGATTGCGCGTCGATGGAACAAACCGTCCGAACGCCTTGAGCGAAAAGGGAAAGGCATCCTCGCCCGCCGCAGGAACCGATGCCGTGCCGCGATCAACAAGAAAATCAATTCCAATCCCTGCCTCGGTATCACCGGGCGCTCTTTGCAGCCGGTCCAGATCGACAAAACCCGCGCTCAACGGCACGTGCATCGGACCAAAATCGACGAATGAACGGCTGATCTCCGCCGTCAGACGATCGAAATCATAGGCCAGATTGATATCGACCTGGCTCAGCTTCTGCTGGTCGCCATCCAGATAGAGCGATCCATTTTCCGTGCGAAGGCGGACAGCCAGCGTGGGCTTGCTATCTGCCACATCACGTTGGGCAATGACATCAACATTAATGCTGGTATCAGCACCCTCGCGCCGCGTTCCATCGGGCAGATATTTCAAGGTGAAGGGCGTCGCCACCAGATCCGTCAGCGTGGCCGTCAGCGAAACGGCACGCTCTTTCTCTGAAAGGGCTTCAGCCATCAGATGCGCGGTTTTGCCGTTGATGGTAATCTTGCCTTTGATCGAAAGCGCATCGCCCTGACGGCGCGTTAGCACCAGATCATCAATCGCAACCTCAACCGGGCGATTGATATTATCTCTAGCGGTGAGCGAAACCCCGCCAATCCGCAAACGATCCAGCTTGCCCCGGGCAATAAAGCCACGCACGTCGTCAAGGTTGCCGAACAGCGTTTCCATCAACTTCGGCACTTGATCGATGCGCAAGGATGCCAGATCAATCTTGCCATCTTCCGGAAAGGGGGAACGGTCGAAATGAATCGTGTCTGTTTCAATCTCCGTCACCGACACGCGGCCAAGCAACAAATCAAACGGATCAATGACCAGCTTGATCAACGCGGTTTCGCTCATCAGCTTGCCGGAGGCCGCTTCCGAAATCTGCAGATTTTCGGCGGCAACGGCCAGATGCCAGTTCTTTGAAAAGCGAATAGACGTTGCGCCTATCTCGACCTTGAATTGGTCTCCGAAGGCCGACTGCAACGCAGTTTTGGCCTCGGTGGACAAGGCTTGATCGAGAGTTCCCGTTTCGATAGCAACCGTGAGCGCACCAAAGCAAAGAACCATAATGGTACAAAAGAACACAAACAGGCGGGAACACCTATGCACAACCCCTCTTCTCGGCGGGCAATGCACAACAAGGCCGTCTTCAGTCTGGGCCGAGGGCATAGACTCAAGGGAAGCAATGTCGCGTTTACGAAAATGGACTTTTTCGCCCCGGATTTCTCCCATGCCCTATTCCGTGTCTCCTGAGAATTCTGAAGAATCGTAGAGTGTACGCTGGACGCCCAACGTCCGCGCTCTATATCGTTAAATAACCCTTATTTCTACAAACCGGGCAAAAGAAAGGTATAAGTATGGCAGTTTTGTCGATTGGGGATATTGCCCCCGATTTTTCCCTTCCACGTGATGGTGGTGGCACAGTCACCCTGTCAGCCTTTAAGGGTCAGCCGGTTGTTGTGTATTTTTATCCCAAAGACGACACCAGCGGATGCACAACAGAGGCAACATCCTTCACCTCACTGGCCGAAGACTTCGAAAAAGCGGGCGCTGTGGTGATTGGGATCTCCCCCGATTCCGTTAAAAGCCACGATAAATTTATTGCCAAACATAGCCTTTCGATCATCCTCGGCTCAGACGAGGAAAAGGCCACGCTGGAAGCCTACCACGTGTGGAAAGAAAAAAGCATGTATGGCAAGACCTACATGGGGGTTGAACGAACAACCTACCTGATCGATGCCCACGGGAAACTGGCAGCAGTTTGGCCGAAGGTGAAGGTTGCAGGTCATGCTGAAGCCGTTTTGAAAGCCGTGCAGGAACTGGCGTGAGCCGTCCTTTGTTTGCGTGAAAATCGAGTTCCACTTTTGCTTGAGACAAGTTAAAAGCCTGACATGTCTCAAGCACCCATCAAAACGCTTCGCGCTGGCGCAACGCTGGCTATTTCTGCCGCCGATCTTGATGAGAAGATTCGGTTGACACAGGAAACGGCACTGCGCTGGCAGAGCCGAAACCTGTCTTTGAGATCGCCTCTGGATCCAGCCCTGCCGGACAGGCCCGGCCGTCCCGAAAAACCAATCCTTGTGCCGCCAAAAGCCACCGAAAAACGCTCACTGCATACCCTCCCCGGTCGCATTGCCATGTTGCATGCCCTGGCGCATATTGAGTTGAACGCCGTGGATCTGGCGTTGGATATCGTTGCACGTTTTGCCTCGGAGCCAGTGCCGCAGTCGTTTTTTGATGGCTGGATGTTGGTTGCCTTCGAAGAAGCCAAGCATTTTGGTCTGGTGCGGGATCGGCTGCGGGCGCTGGGTGCCGATTATGGCGATATGCCCGCCCATGATGGTTTGTGGCAGGCCGCCCATTCCACCCGCAATGATCTGACGGCTCGGCTGGCCGTGGTGCCGCTGATTCTGGAAGCGCGCGGGCTGGATGTCACCCCATCGCTCCAGGTCAAAATGCGCGAGACGGGCGACATCGACAGCGCAGACGTGCTGAAAATCATCTATGACGATGAAAAAGGTCATGTGGCCGTTGGGGCCAAGTGGTTTCGCTTTCTCTGCGCACGAGAAAAGCGAGATCCGGCCAAGACGTTTCAAGGCCTGGTGCGGGCCAATTTTCGGGGCACACTGAAAGCCCCGTTCAATGATATTGCCAGAGCCGAAGCGGGCTTGACGCCATCGTTTTACCGCAGCCTCTCCTCCATCAGCCACGCCTGAAAAACATCGGAAAAACACAGCGATAGAACCGCACATAAGTCCGACCGAAAGACTTCGTTAACCATAACAGAGTCTAATGGAGCCAATGGAATCTGCCGCTCAATGCGGCCTTCACTGGAACCTCCGGGGTGCAAGATGGGCAAAAACAGCTTCAACGGCTTGTGGATGCGTGCGCAAAGGGAGCACGTGCTCATTCTGGCTTCCGGCGACACCATCCGCCATATGAACATTCGCCCATGGATGGCGGGGGCAGCAATCAGCCTGATGATTGCTGGCTGCATTGGTTATCTTGGAGCAACCTCTTATCTCGTGATGCGCGATAGCCTGATTGGAGCCTCCATGGCCCGCCAAGCCCGCATGCAGCACGACTATGAAGACCGGATTTCAGCACTTAGGGCGCAGGTCGATCGCGTCACGTCCCGTCAATTGCTGGATCAGCAGGTGGTTGAGGATAAGCTCCAGTCATTGCTTGAGCAGCAAATGGCGCTCTCGGCCCGCAGCGGCAAGCTTGGCACATTGCTGGATCGTGCCGAAGATGCGGGTATTGAGCAAAAGGCAGATTTGTCTCCGGCTGAAACCGGCAAATCGGACCTTAAAGGTGCCAGCTCGCTTTTCGCTCTGAATGCACCTGCCAAGGAAAGCACCGCCGATCACGCTGACCGGGTGTTCCAGAATGTCACCCTGTCGTTAAAGGCCATCGAGCAGAAACAGCAATCGCGCATTCTGGCCCTGACCGAAAAAGCGTCAGAAAAAGCGGATGCCATCCAGAGCATTCTGGATCGCAACAACATCAAGCTGGAAAACCCGACAAGCGGCGAGGATGCCATGGGTGGCCCGCTGCTGGCCGCAGACCCGAAGCTTGGCTTCACAACAACCTTGGCTGATCTCGATGGCGCATTGACCCGTCTGGATGCAGCAAGGGCCACGGTGAAGGAAATGCCTTTTGCCAATCCCGCGCCAAGCCGCGAGATTACCAGCCCGTTTGGAAACCGGATTGATCCGCTTCTGGGCCGGCTGGCCTTGCATCCCGGCATCGACTTTCGCGCGTCCACCGGAGCCCCCATCAAAAGCGCTGGCGCGGGCACTGTCGTTTCTGCGGGCGAAGTCAATGGCTATGGCAATATGATTGAAATTGACCACGGACAGGGCATCACCACCCGCTATGGGCATCTGTCGAAATTAAACGTGCGCAACGGCCAGAAGGTAAATGAGGGCCAGATTATCGGTTTGGCGGGCTCCACCGGGCGCTCCACCGGATCGCATCTGCACTATGAAATCCGCAGAAATGGCACACCGATCAATCCAGTCGGCTTTCTGGTGTCGGGGTTGAAATTAAGCGAGTTGGGTACTCAATAACCATGGATCGTAGCGGTTATTCGGGGTAGGCAACCCATTATTCATATTTTTTTGTTAAGAAAATCCACAAATAAAACATTCCGGAACATCATATGTGGCTTGAACTTCATGACGGCGACGGACTGCCGATTTACGTCAACATGAACAATGTGATCGATTTCAGATGGTTTGATCGCGAAAAATACACCTATCTTTTGACGACAGCACCAGTGGCGGAAACGCTGCATCGCCTGTATGTGCGCGAAAGTGCCGCCGAGATCATGAAAATGATCATTCGCGAACAAGAACGCATGGCGCATTTGGATCGCGGGCACTGAGCCAAATGGCAATGAGAGTTTGTCAGAGAAAAGTGGAACCCGGTTTTCCCTGACAAACTCTAAAGCCTGTCGCAGTGAATAGGATTCACTGCGACAGGCTTTATCTCTTATTTAGCCGCATGTACGTTATCGTTTTATTGAGGACAATAAAACGCGACATGCTTTAGCTGCAACTTTGCCTAATCCTGAACTGATCCACAGCCGCGTTGGGAACGTATAGGGACGTTATGATCCCTTATGAGTTCACCAATGTCATCCTCTCCAAAACCCTCCACAATTCTATGGTTTCGCAAAGACTTGAGATTGGATGACAATCTCGCGTTATCTGCTGCCATAGCGTTGAACCAGCCCATCATTGCGGTTTACATCCGCGAGCCATCTGCTGCGGAAACGGGTCCGCTAGGAGCTGCGCAGGCTTGGTGGCTTCATCATTCCCTTACCAGCCTTGCCGCCTCTCTTGCAAAGCGCGGCGGCCGTCTGATTTTGCGAAGCGGTGCGCCCGCCCATGTGCTGGATGCGTTGATTGCGGAAACGGGGGCTGACGCAGTTCATTGGAACCGCCGGTATGACCCCGCTGGCATGGCGATTGATACCGAAATCAAGGCCCATTTGCGCCGCAGCAACGTGGCCGCCCATAGCCATCGCGGTTTTCTACTGCATGAGCCATCCAAGGTGAAAACCGGCGAAGGCGGCCCATATCGCGTCTACACGCCCTTTTGGAGGGCAATAGAACGCGCTGGCGATCCTCCCTCTCCGATTTCCGAACCAGACAGCATCATGGCTCCGAACAAGTGGCCTGACAGCGAAATATTGGAAAGCTGGCACTTGCTACCGACCAAGCCCAATTGGGCAAGCACCTTTGAACCCATCTGGCAGCCCGGCGAAGAGGGCGCACGGCGCAAGCTGTCACGCTTCATTCAAGGTGACCTCAAGGGTTATCGCACCCGGCGGGATTTTCCGGCGGCAAATGCCACCTCAGAGCTTTCCGCTCATCTTGCCCTGGGTGAAATTTCACCTGCGCGGATCTGGCATGCCACAATCGGCCTCAGTGACGATATTGCCTCGGAAGACATCGTGCATTTTCGAAAAGAGCTGGTCTGGCGTGATTTTTCTTATCACCTGATGTTTCATTTTCCAAAACTGCGGGAAAAAAACTGGAACGCAAAGTTTGACGCCTTCCCTTGGGTGAAGAACCCGACTCATCTGGAAGCATGGCAGCAGGGGCGTACCGGCTATCCCATTGTGGACGCGGGCATGCGTCAGCTTTGGCAGCATGGCACAATGCATAATCGCGTGCGGATGATTGCCGCCTCGTTTCTGATCAAGGATCTCATGATTGATTGGCGCGATGGCGAAGCATGGTTTCGCGACACGCTTGTCGACGCCGATCCCGCCTCAAACGCCGCCAGCTGGCAATGGGTGGCGGGGTCCGGGGCGGATGCATCGCCATATTTTCGCATTTTTAACCCGATCACTCAGGGCGAAAAATTTGATCCGGAGGGTGAGTATATCCGCCAATTCGTGCCGGAGCTGTCGAACCTGCCCAATAGCTGGATCCACAAACCGTTTGATGCCCCGGCTGCGATTTTGGCACAGACAAATATTGTCCTCGACACCACCTATCCTCGACCCCTTGTCGATCACAAAGTGGCACGTGAGGGAGCGCTTGCAGCATATGCGGGTTTAACCGCCAACCTTTGAGAGGATGAATTCGGGCAATGTTTTTCTGCTTTTAGAGCGGTTACGCAATCACATTTCTTGTCAATCAAGTCTTGTAGGTTGAAAACACGTGTAGGTTTTACGCATTTCCGAACGCAAAACCGCTATACACTTT
>DNPN01000286.1:23107-23432 GCA_003501385.1 Rhizobium sp.
CACTTTTGCTGGAAATGCTCTATCGTCCGGGAAACAGAAAGCGTAATCATGGCATTCCACCCATCCGTACTTGAAGCGATTGGCAACACGCCGCTTATCCAGCTAAAGGCAGCGTCAGAGGCCACAGGCTGCACCATTCTCGGCAAGGCAGAATTTCTCAATCCCGGCCAATCCGTGAAAGATCGCGCCGCCCTTTACATCATCCGGGATGCCGAGCGGCGCGGCTTGCTGCGGCCCGGTGGTGTGATTGTGGAAGGCACTGCGGGCAATACCGGCATCGGCCTGACATTGGTCGCCAAGGCGCTCGGCTATCGCACCGTGATCG
>DNPN01000286.1:23676-24093 GCA_003501385.1 Rhizobium sp.
CGCTCGGCTATCGCACCGTGATCGTTATTCCAGAAACACAAAGTCAGGAAAAGAAAGACGCACTTCGTTTGCTCGGGGCGGAACTGGTGGAAGTACCAGCCGTACCCTATAAGAACCCCAACAATTACGTGAAGCTATCCGGCAGGCTGGCGAAAGAGCTGGCCAAGAGCGAGCCGAATGGTGCCATCTGGGCCAATCAGTTTGACAACACCGTCAACCGCGACGCCCATATTCAAACAACGGCGCGTGAGATTTTCGAGCAGACCCAAGGTGCTGTCGATGGTTTTGTTTGCGCGGTTGGCTCTGGTGGCACATTGGCGGGCACAGGCATCGGCCTTCGCAATTTGAGGCCCTCGGTCAAGATCGGAATTTCCGACCCCGAAGCTGCCGCCACTTTTCGGTTCTACAATGACAGTG
>DNPN01000007.1:0-26810 GCA_003501385.1 Rhizobium sp.
TCTCCACTTTTTCCGGGCAAGTCCATGTTGGGCCTTGTTTATCTCGTTATATTTCCATCTTGGCTCTCTTATTTACTGTGGAGCAAAGGTATTGCTGCAATTGGAGCGACGCGCGGAGAAATATTCACGCATCTGATCCCGCTTTCGGCTGGCCTCCTGAGCGTCCTATTTCTGGGTGTGAAGCTGTCTAGCTTCCATATTGTAAGTGTTATCGCAATCTGCATTGGGGTATTCTTGTGCTCAAAGCACGATCGCCACTCGGCAATTGTCACTCAACATCCCCAAAAAGCGAATAGCTAAACAGATCCGGAAAAGTGTCCCAGGTTTTCCGACGACAACCTGCGTTAAAACAAAAAGCTAAGCAGGCGAAGCGTTGGCTTGCCAAAGAAAGTCTGCTTAGCAAGAGAGGGATCGATGAAAAAACTGATAGACTGCACAATTGATGGCACCAGGAGCGTTCTACTTCGTGAGGCAGGCGCATCAGACGGAAAACATACCCTTATTTCCAACATATCAAGCCATGAGTTATTACAATACATTCTCAAAAACAACATGAGCATTCATCAATTCGCTTGCAATATTGCCGACGTAAGGCGCGTTGACATCAAAGATATTAAAATATCGAGATATCATGCCCCTTTAAAACCAGAGAATGATGAACTTGCAATTGTGAGCGCTTTTGGCAACACGCATTTTGAAATAAATGGGCATCCAACACAATCAAAAGAACTGGATTGGTTTTTCAAAGGCAATGGCAGAACAGTTATAACGTCAGGCGACACGATACGACTGCCGGGATATGCCTATGGCGGAGGATTGGAAATAGAATTTGCCCTTGTTCTTATGGCTGGCCAAAATGGGATACCGGCAGCAATTGGTTATGTTTTGGCAAACGACTTCTCTGATGTGGAAATGCGTCGTCGCCACCCAAACCTCGCCAATATATCAAAATTATCAAGCACGATCATGAGCAACCAGATGATCATAGGACATGATATACCTTTATCGACAAATGTTAGATGTTGCGTTGTCAGAGATGGAAACGCAGCTGCATTTACCACGGAGGGGAGCCTTGGACAAAATGCAATGAAATATCCTACACAATATCTTATCGATACCATATTCCAAAACTCAGATTTGAGAATGCCTCCATTTTCGGTGCATTATCTCTTACTTGGTGCAGCAATAAGCACAAACAAGGCCGGGTTCGAATTGCAACATAATGATATTATTCGTGCTGACTGCATCGATGAGGTCGATCTATTTCTAGAAAATAGATACGAAGACGAGGCTGTTATCTCGGCTTGCTGTTAACGCAACTGTGGCTGCGGCTTGCGCAACAAACAAATGAAAATGTCACCATTCGAATAGTCTATGTGATTTCGACTGAACCCGTCTCTGATTTCAATAAATCATTTGGGCACATCTAAAATTTTAGATGCGCTCAACCTTCTATACGGCGTCGCTCACTATATATGATGCAACACCAATAACAGAAGGAGCAAAACATGCCCGGCCACCCTGCAAAAACCGCTCTTGTGACGGGATCATCCAAACGGTTGGGTGGAGCCATTGCGCGAGATCTGGCCGCCCATGGTTTTGCAGTTGCCATTCATGCCAATTCATCTTTGGCGGAAGCCGAGGCCTTAGCAGCCACAATCCGCGACAGGGGCGGCAAGGCCATTGCGATTCAAGCCGATCTTCGCAACACGGCTGAGGCCGGAGCCTTGGTGGAAAGAGCCGCAGAGCAGCTTGGCCCTCTTGATCTTCTGGTCAACAATGCCTCGATTTTTCTGGACGATGATGCCCACAGCTTCAACGAGGAGCGCTTTGCCGCCCATTTCGACATTCATGTTCGGGCACCGGCGATTTTGAGCGCAGCGTTTCAGCAGCAGGTTCCTGAGAGTGGATCGGGACTGATCGTCAATATTATTGACCAGCGGGTTCTGGCGCTGAAACCCACATTCTTTTCCTACACACTTTCCAAGGCGGCTCTTTGGACGGCCACGCAAACCATGGCGCAGGCTTATGCGCCGCGAATCAGGGTCAATGCCATTGGCCCCGGCCCAACCCTGAAGAGCGAGAGGCAGGAGATGCGTGACTTTCAGGCGCAAATTGCCAGCCTGCCCCTCAAGCGCGGACCTGAGATCACAGAATTCGGCGCAACCATTCGCTTTCTTTTTGACACTCCGTCGATCACCGGCCAAATGTTTGCGCTGGATGGCGGCCAGCATCTGATTTGGCCGGGAGCCGATGGCACGGAGATTGCGGAATGAGCGGAGGAAAGCAGCCGGAAGGCGGCATTCTCTATGACGGTACAGAACTGGATGACGACGACAGCGCTGTGGACAGCGAAGTCGCCGCACCTTCGGCTGCGATTGACTGGAACGAAGGCTCATTGCATGACGGCGGCCTGACGGGTGCCGAGCTGATTGGCGAGATTGTCAAAAAGCTGCCGAACACGCCCGGCGTCTACCGCATGATGAACAGTGATGGCGATGTACTGTATGTGGGCAAGGCCCGCAATCTGAAAAAGCGCGTGACGGCCTATGCACAAGGGCGGCTGCATTCCAACCGGCTGTTTCGCATGGTGCGTGAAACCACCCATATGGAATTCGTCAACACCCGCACCGAGGTGGAAGCCCTGCTGCTGGAAGCCAATCTAATCAAGCGCATGCGGCCGCGCTACAATGTGCTGCTGCGCGATGACAAGAGCTTTCCCTATATTCTCATCACCAATGATGGCCTTGCGCCGGCCATCTACAAGCATCGCGGCGCGCGCGTGCGCAAAGGCGATTATTTCGGCCCATTCGCTTCCGGCACAGCAGTCAACCGCACCATCAATTCCTTGCAGCGCGCCTTTTTGCTGCGCACCTGCACCGACAGCGTGTTTGAAAGCCGCACCCGGCCCTGTCTGCTGTATCAAATCAAACGCTGTTCCGGCCCCTGCACCCATGAAGTCAGCGAGCAAGGCTATTCGGAGTTGGTGAAAGAAGCCAAGGATTTCCTGTCTGGCAAGAGCCAGAACGTCAAGGAATCCATGGCGCGCACCATGCACGAGGCTGCCGCAGAGCTGGATTTTGAACGCGCCGCCGTGCTGCGCGATCGCTTGACAGGCCTTTCCTATGTGCAGAGCCATCAGGGGCTGAACACGGCAGGCGTGGAAGAGGCCGATATTTTTGCCATCCACCACGAAGGTGGCATGACCTGCATTCAGGTGTTTTTCTTCCGCACCGGGCAGAACTGGGGCAACAGGGCTTACTTCCCCAAGGCTGATCCGCAATTGAGCGGCGCAGAAGTCTTTACGGCCTTTCTGGCCCAGTTTTACGATAACAAGCCAAGCCCTAGGCAAATTCTGCTCTCGGAGGCCATAGACGAGCAGGACTTGCTGGCGGAGGCGCTATCCGAAAAGGCCGGATACAAGGTTTCCATTCTCGTGCCGCAGCGCGGCGACAAGAAAGATCTGGTCACCCATGTGCATGACAATGCCCGCGAGGCCCATGGCCGCAAGCTGGCGGAAACCTCATCGCAGATGAAGCTGCTGCAAGGGCTGGCGGAAACCTTTGCCCTGCCTTACGTGCCGCGCCGGATTGAGATTTACGATAACTCGCACATCATGGGCACCAATGCCGTTGGCTGCATGGTGGTTGCGGGCGCGGATGGGTTTATCAAGGCGCAATATCGCAAATTCAACATCAAATCGACCGACATTACCCCCGGCGATGACTTTGGCATGATGCGCGAGGTGATGACCCGGCGCTTTTCCCGCCTGCTGAAAGAAGAAGGCAAGCCAGATCGAACGCTCCCACCGGACAGCGAGGCAGATGCCAATTTCCCGGCATGGCCAGATGTGCTGCTGATTGATGGTGGACAAGGCCAGATGACCGCCGTGCGCGCCATTCTGGATGAACTCGGCATTGCCGATTGCGTCATCGCCATTGGCGTGGCCAAAGGCGTGGACCGTGATGCAGGCCGCGAGCGTTTCTTTGCCGAGGGCAAGCCGGATTTTACCTTAGCTCCGCGCGATCCGGTGCTGTATTTTATTCAACGGCTGCGCGACGAGGCGCACCGCTTTGCCATTGGCACCCATCGCGCCAAGCGCAGCAAGGCTTTGCTGAAAAATCCGCTGGATGAAATCGCAGGCATTGGGCCGACTCGCAAGCGCACGCTTTTGCAGCATTTTGGCACCGCCAAGGCGGTTTCAAAGGCGTCGATGAGCGAGTTGATGACCGTTGAGGGTATTTCAGAGGCAGTTGCCAAGCTGATCTACAATCATTTTAATGAGAGTGGCGCAGAATAGCGCCTCTCTGTCAAAAAAGGGCCTTTTCGAAGGTGACATTGTAGCCTATCGGCTACTGCCTATGATTATCGCAAAGGCGTTGCACATTTTTGCGATAAGCACGGCTAGCAAATTGTAAAAAGTGATCTTATCTGCTGCCAGTATACGGCACCCACCATAAAGACAGGGCATCATGGCTTCGCGCACCTACAGCATTCCCAACCTGTTGACCTATGGCCGCATTCTGGCTGTTCCGTTGATCGTCTTCTGCTTCTTTCTGGAAGGCACGTTGCAAAGCACGGATTTTGCCCGCTGGGCGGCGCTGGCGATTTTTACCATCGCCTCGATCACAGATTTTCTGGATGGCTACCTCGCCCGTATCTGGAACCAGACCTCCAACATTGGCCGCATGCTGGACCCGATTGCCGATAAGCTATTGGTCTCCACCTGCCTGCTGCTGCTGGCGGCGGATACCGAAAGCACGATTGCCGGATGGTCGCTCTGGGCTGCCATCATCATTCTGTGCCGCGAAATTCTCGTGTCGGGTCTGCGTGAATATCTGGCGGGCCTGAAAGTCAGCGTGCCGGTGACACGCATTGCCAAGTGGAAAACCACGGTGCAAATGGTAGCACTGGGCTTTCTTCTGGCAGGCTCGGCTGGCGACAAGGTGCTGCCGCACACCACCGAGATTGGCATCACCCTGTTGTGGATTGCGGCGATCCTGACCATGTACACCGGCTATGATTATTTCAAGGCTGGCCTCAAGCACATTTCGGACGATTGAGCATGGTGAAGCTGGTCTATTTTGCCTGGGTGCGCGAAAAAATCGGCAAGGATGAGGAACATCTGGATTTGCCAGAAAGCGTGAAGACCGGGGCTGATCTGATTGCCCATCTGGCAACACTTGGCGAAGATTATGCGGAAGCCCTGCAATTTCCCAATGCCATCCGAATTGCCATCAACATGGAACATGCCGAGCATGATGAGCCTATCGCTGGTGCCCGCGAGATTGGGCTATTTCCGCCCATGACCGGGGGCTGACCATGGTGGTGCCAACAATCCGGGTTCAGCGCGAGGATTTTGACGGTGCCGTTGAAAGCGCCATCATCACCAAGGGCCGCAAAGATATTGGCGCGCTGACCTCCTTCATCGGCTTATGCCGGGATGAGCAAGGCCAGCTAGAGGCGCTGGAACTGGAACATTACCCGGGCATGGCCGAAGCCGAGTTGATGCGCATTGGCACCATGGCGATTGAACGCTTCAATCTTCTGGCCCTCACCGTGATTCACCGCTTTGGCAAGATTGCCGCAGGTGAACAAATCGTGCTGGTGATTGCAGCGTCCAGCCATCGGCAAGCGGCCTTTGATGGCGCAAATTTCGTGATGGATTTTCTCAAAACCGCCGCCCCCTTCTGGAAGAAAGAACACGGGCTGGATGGCACCGCAAGCCAATGGGTTTCTGCCCGCGATGCTGATGATGCAGCACGGGACCGCTGGATCAAGGAATAAGGCTCTCCTTGCGGGTGGAGACCAGCAGCAGCACGAGGCTGCCGGTGATGACAAAATCCTTCCACAGCACCGGGCCGTAGCCGCTCCACAGCGTTTCGGCCAATGCCAGACCCGCCGCCCCAAGAGCCGAGCGCAGCGGGTTGGATTGCCCGCCCACAGCGGCAATCAGCGCCACTTTGACGCCAAACACCAACCCTGCGCCAAAATCCATCGTGCCATAGTAAGAGCTTGCCAGAATACCGCAGAGAGCGGCGACCACGGATGCGATCAAGCAAGCGCAGAGAAACACCAGATCGGCATCAATCCCGCAAAAGCGGGCGGCTTGATCATCCTCGGCAACAGCACGCCAGATGCGCCCCATTTTCGAAGAATGCATGACAAAGGCCCCTGCGCCGACAATGCAGGCCATCAATGCCGTATTGATCAGTTGAATCGCCGTGAGGCTCGCGGAGAAGCCTTCCGCGCTCGTCATCAAAACAAGGTGTTGATTGAGAAAGGGCGAGAGCCAGATTTCCCGCGCACCGGAGGCGAGCCGCGCCGTCTCGGACAGTAAAATGAGCACAGCAAGGGACGCGACAATCACAGCATTGGGCGACTTGAGAGAGAGGGGCCGCAGGATGTGGCGACCAATCAGCCAACTGCTGCCCAGCGTATAACACAGGGCAGCAACCGCCCCCATGCTCAAAGCCGCTGGCAGCACCAGATAATAATGGCTCCAGCCCCGATCTGCGAACAGAACAAACATCTGCCCGGCAAAGGCAAACAGCGCGCCATAGGTAATATCCACCCGCCGCGTCATACCAAACACCAGCGCATAGCCAAAGGCCAGCGCCGCATAAAGGGCCGCCAGCGGCACCGCATTCAACACTTGCTGCAACAGATAGGCCATTGCTCCCTCCTGTCAAAATTATAACTGGTAAAATAGCTTTTACCAGTTATAATTCTGCCATGAGATTTACATGGACCCCACATCGTTTTACCGGTGGCGCGTTGGCGCTGGATGTCGCCAACAGTGTCATTCTTCGCTTTGATCCAACACGCAGACTTGATCGGTTTGCAGAGCCGGACAATCTGGCCGCCTTTTCAAGCGCCGCCATGGAGTTTTCCACTGAACGCGCCCTGTTTGGCCCGCTTGAGCCCGTGAAGCCGCAGAATGTGAGCGGTTTTATTCGTTTGCGAGAGGCGATTGATCAGCATTTTCGCGCCCTTGTGAGCAGGCAAGACAATCGCCACAGCTTGGCAGACCTTTTGGAGGCGGCAGCGGCCATGCTTCGGGCTGCCCCCTCGGATCACGCCATTGAGGCGGCCACGGCCCATTCGGCTTTGCGATTGCTGGCGTCCGGCAGTGAACGCCTGAAAATCTGCGGCAATTGCGGCTGGCTGTTTCTGGACAAGAGCAAGAACCGCAGCCGCACATGGTGCGACATGGCCGTATGCGGCAATCGGGTCAAAGCCAGCCGCCATTATCACCGCACCAAAGAGGGGAATGATCCATGAAGAGATCTGGCTTTTTCATCGGCCTTTGCGCCATCATCGCGGCACTTTCATCCTGTGAGCGCAGCGATAAGGATGAACCGCTGAAAGTTCAGGGCAAGGTGTTTATCTTCAACTACCGCATTGCCAGTGCCACCTATGTGCTAACCTTGGCCCGAAACGCTCCCTTGCCGGAGGAAAGCTATGCCGAGGTTCGCTATGAAAATCCCAGGGGTGGCCCGCCGATCGAGACCCGCACCAAAATCTTTCCCTTCTGGGATAAGATCGCGCTGGAAAGCCCACCCGTACATTGCATCGTCAAGAACAGGCCCTATGCGATTTCCATCCGTATTGTCGATGGCAAGGAAAAGCTGATCCAGACCATCGATACCACGCTGACCTCCAGCCTGGATCAAACCATCTTGCCCGCCAAGCCATTGGTGGTTGGGCCGATTTACACGCCCAACCCGGAGGTGTTCAAGGCTGATGGCTCGACGGATTTCTCTCCAGAGACCAATTGCCCGGCACCAGTCAGCAAGACATGAGTTGGTGTTTTGCATAAAGAAAAACCGGAGCCTTTCAGCCCCGGTTTTCTTGAATCTAATGAATCGCTTAAAGCCTAAGCCTCAAAGATTGATTCAGCCAACGATTTCGGTGGCTGCGAACCAGTAAGCGATTTCTTCAGCAGCGGTTTCTGGAGCGTCCGAGCCGTGAACAGAATTTTCGCCGATCGACAGAGCGAACTGCTTGCGGATGGTGCCTTCAGCAGCCTGGGCTGGGTTGGTTGCCCCCATGATTTCGCGATTTTTGAGGATAGCGCCTTCGCCTTCCAGAACCTGAACAACGGTTGGGCCAGAGGTCATGCCTTCAACCAGTTCGCCGAAAAAAGGACGTTCCTTGTGAACAGCGTAGAAGCCTTCAGCTTCGCGCTTGCTCATCCAAACGCGCTTGGAAGCAACAACACGCAGGCCGTTTTCTTCAAAAACCTTGGTGATCGCGCCCGTCAGGTTACGCTTGGTTGCATCTGGCTTGATCATCGAAAATGTGCGTTCAATCGCCATGGTCTTGTCCTTTATTGAATGAGAAAGTGCGCGGTTTCTACCCGTCCCGATTCGCGAAGACAAGAGGGTGGCGCGAATTTCACGCCACCGTCATATTCCAAGGCGCTTAAGCCACGGTCCGACCCAAACCATTATAGAGATCAAGGCAGCGTTCAAACCAATCCAAGGCCGGGTCATCCGCTGGCAGATGCACCGAACCCGTGACGATTTTCAGCCACTGCAAAGCACCAAACACGATATAATCGGCAAACAATGGCGAAGCCCCGCCAATAAACAGCTGAGAGCGCAGCATATGGCGCAAGGGCTGCAACTTTGCCGGAAAGGCCGCGATGGCTCCCTCGCGATCAGGAAACACCTCTTCCAGTGGCTTACCAAACAGGGCTTCGCGGGTTTTGCGATAGTGCGCCTGATCGACGGGTGCCAATATGTTATAAATATCCATCAACGCAATAGCGCTGATAGCTGGATGAATCGTGCTTTGCGAATAGCCTTCCACAAACCGGGCTATTGACTTGCCACCCTCGCCACCAAACAGGCTCGGCGCAGAGGGATAGGTCTCTTCCAGATACAGCGCGATTTGAAAACTGTCAGATACCAGCGTATCTTCATCACGCAAAATCGGAACGATTTTGGAGAACTCTCCCTCAAGCTTTGGAACCTCGGTAAAGCCAACAGGCTTTTCCTGAAAGTCCAACCCCTTGTGAGCGAGGGCCATAACCACCTTCCAGCAATGGGGAGAAAAAGGCCGATCCGCATTTGTGCCACAAAGAGAATAAAGAATTCGCGCCATAGTATCTGCTCCAATATCAAGTTTGCATCACACTAAATCGATGATGCCGGAAAAAATCCAATCAGGATTTTTCATGGAACCCATCAATTTCAATCGGAACCAAACTGTAAAGCCTGACTCTGGAGGTCATCATGCGGGAACATTACAAAATGTTTGCGGCCTATAATCAGTGGGCCAATGAAAAGCTTTATTCGGTTGCGCAAGCGCTGACGGAGGAAGAGATCCACCGTGACACGAGTGCCTTTTTCCATTCGCTGTTTGGCACGCTCACCCATCTGCTGGTCGCCGATAGCATCTGGCTCAATCGTCTGAGCGGCTCAGGTCCGGTGTACAATGCGCTGGATGCCCGCCCCTTCCCGGATATCACCACGCTGACGCAGGCAAGACAGATGATCGATAGCCGATTTATCGATTACGTTGCGACCCTGTCAAACGACAGTTTCACGCAAACGATTTCCTACACCCGCTCAACCGATCCCACGCCGCAATCCCACAAACTCGGCCCGGCTTTGACCCACCTGTTTAATCACCAAACCCATCATCGTGGTCAGGCGCATATGATCTTGACCGTGCTTGACAAACCCTCGTTGCCAATGGACCTGATTTATTTCTTGAGAGAAGAAGGACAACAATGGCTTTGAGAGCCATAGAGCCTGAACGCAGCTCTTGCCTTTGGCCGCCACATCGGCCAAAACGCCGGACATGATCTCAATTAACGACGTCTCCGCCCGCATTGCTGGCCGCCTTCTCATCGACCACGCCACGATTTCTCTGCCCACGGGCGTGAAAGCGGGCCTTGTGGGCCGCAATGGTGCGGGCAAATCCACCCTGTTTCGGGTGATCACTGGCGACTTGAGCGCCGAGTCCGGCTCGGTCTCGATTCCCAAAGCCGCCAAGATTGGTCAGGTGGCGCAGGAAGCCCCCGGCACCGAGGACAGCCTGATTTCCATCGTGCTGGCCGCCGACAAAGAGCGTACAGCCCTTTTGGAAGAATCAGAGACCGCCACCGATCCGAACCGTATTGCCGAAATCCAGATGCGGCTGGTGGATATTGATGCCCATTCGGCAGAGGCCCGCGCATCCAGCATTCTGGCCGGCCTTGGCTTTGATCAGGCAGCCCAGCTTCGCCCGGCATCGGCCTTTTCTGGTGGCTGGCGTATGCGCGTGGCCTTGGCGGCTGTGCTGTTTGCCGAACCAGACCTTTTGCTGTTGGACGAGCCGACCAACTATCTCGACCTTGAAGGCACGCTGTGGCTGGAAGATTATATTCGGCGTTATCCGCACACCGTCATCATCATCAGCCATGACCGTGATCTTTTGAACAATGCCGTCAATGCCATTGTCCATCTTGATCAGAAAAAGCTGACCTTCTATCGTGGTGGCTATGACCAGTTCGAGCGCCAGAAGGCCGAGAACGACGAATTGCAAATGAAGTCCAAGGCCAAGAATGATGCGGCCCGCAAGCATTTGCAAAGCTTCATCGACCGCTTCAAGGCCAAGGCAACCAAGGCCAAACAGGCCCAAAGCCGTGTGAAAGCGCTGGAACGCATGGGCACGGTGGCCGCCGTGATTGAAGATCACGTGCAGCCCATCACTTTCCCGGAGCCGGAAAAACAGCCCGCCTCACCGATCATCGCCATCAATGGCGGCGCGGTTGGCTATGAGCCGGGCAAGCCGATTTTGAAAAACCTCAACCTTCGCATCGATGCCGATGACCGCATTGCGCTGCTGGGTTCAAACGGCAATGGTAAATCCACCTTTGCCAAGTTCATCTCCGGTCGCCTGCCACCCGAGAGCGGCGATCTGCGGCTGGCTCCGAGCCTGAAAATCGGCTTTTTCGCCCAGCATCAGCTGGATGATCTGGTGCCTGCTGATACCCCGGTGGAACACGTGCGCCGTTTGATGCCGGCGGCCCCGGAAGCCAAGGTGCGCGCCCGCGTGGCGCAGATGGGCCTAACCACGGAAAAGATGAACACCGCCGCCAAGGATCTGTCCGGTGGTGAAAAAGCGCGTCTGCTGATGGGCCTTGCCGCCTTCCACGCGCCCAACCTGCTGATCCTCGACGAGCCTACCAACCATCTCGACATCGACAGCCGCCGTGCCTTGATCGAGGCGCTGAACGATTATGATGGCGCCGTCATCCTGATCTCCCATGATCGCCATTTGATCGAGGCGACGGTAGACCGGCTCTGGTTGGTCAACAATGGCACCGTCACCACGTTTGAAGGTGACATGGAAGAGTACCGGGACCTGATCGTGTCGTCCGGTAAAAAAAAAGAAGAAAAAGTTGACGTAACCGTCGATGCCGGAAAAAAAGCAGACCAGCGCAAGGCCAATGCCGAAAAGCGGGCAGCGCTGGCTCCTTTGAAGAAAAAGATCAATGAAATCGAGTCTTTGACCAAGAAACTGGAGACTTTGATTCAAAGCCTTGATGCAGACCTTGCAGACCCAGTGCTGTATGAAAAGCACCCGGCCAAGGCGGCCGAGAAGGTGAAACAACGCGGTGAAGCAGCGGCCAAGCTGAGCGCTGCAGAAGAGCAGTGGCTGGAGCTTTCGACAGAATATGAAGAGGCAATGGCGGGCTGACATCGCCCCGCCTCCACACATGTGCTTCATAGAAGGTCAGGTCTGACGCTGATTCCCGACCGCTGCAACTTTCCCCAGCCCATGGGCAAGGTGCGAAAGCGCATATAGAGCGATTTTAAAACAACAAGATACATGCTTTGACGATAGACAAAGCGTTGAGCGAGAAATGGCAGGGTTTGCAAGCGCTGTTCTCGCGGTTCAAGTCTGTAAGCAATAGAACCGCAGATAATTTCGATAAGCAGCATGGTGGCGAAACAGAATAACACCTTATCTGGCAGCAACCATGGCATCAAATATTCTTCGCGAAAGAAAGAAATACCGCTGAAAACAAGCGAACAAATCATGATCACGTCTATGAGCGGCGAAATAATGGCGAACGCGATCTGGAAAAACCATGCCTGTGGCAATCCGATCCAGGCAATGCCTGGAGCTTTTCTGGAAAAACACAGGCTGCGATATTTCAACAAACATTGAACTGTTCCATAGGCCCAACGCAGACGCTGCTTGATTAAATCCCTAAATGTTTCAGGTGCTTCCGTCCAAGCGACGGCTTCGGGATCATAAATCACTTTCCAGCCAGCCGAATGCAAAGCGATTGTCACATCCTGATCTTCGGCAAGCGTATCCTCTGGATAACCTCCAACCTCAAGCAAGGCGTCCCGCCGCCAGGCACCTGCCGCTCCCGGAACCACCATCATTGCCCCTAAGCTGGAAAAGGCAACACGCTCCAGATTCTGAGAGGTTACATATTCTACCGTTTGCCAGAGGGTTACGGCATTGTGGCAGTTTCCAACCTTGGTATTGCCGGCCACAGCTCCAATATTCTCACAAACAAACCAGCTTACCAATCTTGAGACGGTATCAGGCTCAAATTGTGTGTCTGCATCCAGCGCAACAATAATCTCCCCTCTTGACATTGCCAGGCCATGATTGAGTGCAGACGCCTTGCCGCCATTGTCCTGAACGATCAATCGCACGCGAGGATCGTGTGCAAAAAACCTCTCGACCACGGCAGCAGTGCCATCTTTTGATCCATCATCAATGACAATGACCTCAAGGCTTACTCCGGTGCTTTCCAAAAGGCGCCGGACACTTGCCTCAATAACCTTCGCTTCATTATAGGCTGGCACCAAAACGCTCACAAAAGTCGTTGCCACAAACTCATCTGCGTCTTTCTTTCCGGTCACCGCCCCAAATGACAGCCTGCCCGAATAGCTTGCGTAAATCGCAAGCGCAGACACGATTAAAGGGCGGACCGTTCCAATGGCGGTCAGACAGATAAATATCCGCTCAGCCAGCCTTGCAAACCAGGCTGATTTTTCAGGAAGAGCAGGAAAAAAACCGGCCTGAATGATACGCGGACCGCGCCCGCGCACTCTATCATGTGAACACGCCCCAGACAGCGCCTGACTATAACGCGATTCAACCTTACTATTTCCCGACAGCAACATCTCATGCTGCGATCGTGCTGTCTGCTGCGGCGTCACGTCTGAATTCGTGGCGTCAGCTGCAAACACCCACGGCACATCTTGCAAATTTGCTCGTTTTGATTGAGCAACCCTTAGCGCGTGATCGGCAGCCGGTGCACAAAGAAACGGACCGCTATCTGCGGATGTTTTCAATGGCTCCCGTTCCTTGCTGTTCGAATCCTGCGTCCCGTAAGCCCCGCTTGCATCGGTATAATCAAAAGCACCTGCTCCGCCCGTTAAAATAATCATCAGGAATATGAATAGTAGGAATCCCGTTGAGAGCAACGAGATTAAAGCCACAAAATGTCTGAGACCGTGCGCAGGAAACCTGCGACGGGAAGAAAAAAACAGCTTTGGCATAAAAAATAATCCTGGGTAGATTTTTAATTTATACCATGTATGATTGCATATAATTTTTAGCATATGTAGCTCGAAAAGCAACTAAAAAGTTTTTTTGTTAATTATTTAAATCTATGGTTTTATTTTCGTCCCAAAAAAATACCAAATCGCGTTCACACCCTCGCCGAATAGACCGCTCATTCTCAAAATGATTTTTTCTTTCAATATTTAAAATATACAGAGAGATGAATATATGAAATATATTATGGCGTTAGCATCACTTCTATTGCTCTCCACCTCAACTCTGGCCTGCCAGCTGATTGACCCCGCTTCAATCGACGCGACAGAAGCTGAAAGAGACATTTTCGATCAAATGTCGTCTGTCCCAGAATGGCTCAACGCCCAGGCACAACACACCACTCTCTCAGGCAGAACCCTGACCGTTTCGTCCCAAAAAGACATTCAATTGGCAGATGGTGAGGTGATTTTGACCTTTGATGACGGCCCAGGCAAACAAATCACTGAGCGAATTCTAACAATCCTGCAAACGTATAAGGTTCATGCCACCTTCTTTATGGTGGGCAATATGGTGGACAGTAATCCTGCCGCTGCCAGGCTCGTAGCCCAACAGGGCAATAGTGTTGGTAGCCACACCTATTGTCACCCGGACCTTGCGACAATTGAACATCAGAACGCCCTCACAGAAATCAAACAGGCTGAAGCATCGATCATACGAACGACAAATCTCGCCGCTGTCGCATTCTTCCGGTTTCCATTCCTCTCCACCACACCTGAACTTCAGCAAGACCTAGACAGGCGCGGTGTAATTGTGATCCCGGCCGACATTGATACGGAGGATTATAAAGACGTGCCGCCCGCCGAGATCGTCGATCTTGCGATGAAACAACTCGAATCAAAGCGAAAAGGTATCATTCTTATGCACGACATATTTCATCGATCTGTCGATGCATTACCCTTATTACTCACAAAATTGAATAATTCGAAATTTAAAGTTGTGAACCTTCAACCGTCTACGGCTTTGATAGGCCGATTAAGCCATACCCCCTGATGCAGGATAATCCGGCCCAATCAGGCACGCCCCTTAGAGTTTGTCAGGTTCTGATTGAACCAGACAGACTCTAAACTCTTTTGTTTTCGTTTGCCTTTTCGGGAAAACCGGGCTCCACTTTTTCCCGACAGACTCTAAAGTACTGTTGAGATATGATCGAACCCAAAAGCGTTAACGATTACTTGCCGTATCAATAACTTATTAACCATGTTCCGATTATCTGATTCTATCGTCTTTCACGAAGAATCACATCATGATCTCTCGCCTGTTCGCCAGCGCCGCTCTTGCTCTTTGCCTTGCTGGCTGTGCCAGCCCCAGTAAATCGACGCTGTCAACGCGCACCGCGTTTGCCCCCGTGCCGGAGCGGCCCAAGGCATTGTCAGCCAACGACCCTGTTCCCATGGAGCCGCAAAACTGGATGGGGCGCTCCAGAGACACCCATCTGGCCGGTCGCACGCTGACAGTTGCCAGCATTCAGGATATCAAGCTGGAGCCAAAGGAAGTCATTCTGACGTTCGATGATGGCCCGGCCGTGAAAAAGACCGAAACTGTTCTTGACGCTCTCGATCGTTACAACGTCAAGGGCACCTTCATGCTGGTGGGTGAAATGGCCAAGAGCCACCCCGAAATTGTCCAGGATGCCGTGCGTCGCGGCCATACCATTGGCAGCCATACCTATCGCCACCCTAATCTGAAGGCCATGGCATTCGATCAAGCCATGGCGGAGATCACGCGCGGTGAAAACGCCGTGAAGGATGCATCCGGCTTGAGCACAATCGGCTTTTTCCGCTTCCCCTATCTGGCCGATTCGCCAAAGCTGCGCCATGCGCTGGCCGAGCGTGGCACTGTGGTGATGGATGTCGATGTTGATACCAAGGATTATTACAAGGACTCCGCCGAACAGGTGCTGAACCGCACCATGGCCGAGCTGGGACGCCACCACGGCGGCATTATTTTGATGCATGACATCCACGTCAGAACGGTCAACATGCTGCCGATGTTGCTGAAGCGCCTCAATGATGAAGGCTATAAGGTTGTGACCCTGCGCTACGGCAAGGCCCCGAACCAGATGATGGCTGCGCGCCAGTAATCGCAACCGGCCTATCCTCCTCCTTTCGATGGAGGGTAGGCTGATCAAGGCTCAGGCCTTCTTTTCCCAGCGCCCCTGATTGTTCTGCTGCCAATAGGTCAGCGCATGGCCCTCGGCTTTCAGCCGTTTCCACTCGCCACGGGCTGTTTCCAGCTCACCCTGATCATGGCCATCGAACACGAAGACAACCCGCTCATAGGCTATCGGCGAGTCTGGCACCGCACCATCAATGTAAAAACGCACGGTCGCTTCATTGGCATTGGCAGAGGACAGGTTCAGGAGCACAGGTTGAATTTCTGGCGTGTCCACCGCATCGCTGCCATGGGGCAGAAAACTGTCTTCCCGATAGGTCCATAGATGCTGATCCAGCTTTTCACGCCGGTCTGGATCGCGCATCTCAATGCCCACTTTCCAGCCGCGCTCAAGGCACTTTTCCAGCAAGGCCGGAAGAGCATCCTCGAGCTTGGTTTCGGTCAGATGATAAAAGAGAACATCCGTCAAGCCGGCATTCCCTGCTTAAGCCTCATAGCCATCACGGACCAGTTGATCCAACAGGCGAACGCCAAAGCCGGATGCCCAGGACTGGCTGATCTCATCCTTTGGGGAATCCATCGCCGTGCCAGCAATATCCAGATGTGCCCAAGGCGTATCACCGACAAAGCGCTTGAGAAACTGTGCAGCCGTAATAGAGCCGCCATAACGGCCACCCGTGTTTTTCATATCGGCAAAGCGGCTGTCGATCATCTTGTCATAGTCTTTGCCCAGCGGCATGCGCCACAGGCGTTCATTGGTGGAAAGCCCGGCCTTCAACAACTGCTCGGCCAGCGCATCGTCATTGGAAAACAGGCCGGCATGCAGATTGGCCAAAGCCACCAGAATAGCCCCCGTCAGTGTCGCAAGATTGATCATGAAAGCGGGCTTGAAGCGGTCATTGCAATACCAAAGCGCATCGCAGAGTACGAGACGCCCCTCGGCATCGGTGTTGATGACCTCAATGGTCTGGCCCGACATCGAGGTGACAATATCACCGGGGCGCTGCGCATTGCCGTCCGGCATGTTTTCCACCAGACCCAAAATACCGACCACATTCACCTTGGCCTTGCGGGCTGCCAGCGTATGCATCAGGCCAATCACGGCAGCCGCGCCGCCCATATCGCCCTTCATGTCTTCCATGCCACCCGCAGGCTTGATGGAAATGCCGCCGGTATCAAACACCACACCCTTGCCGATAAAAGCAATGGGCTTGTCATCCGCCTTGCCGCCCTTCCACTGCATCACGGCCAAACGGGGCGGACGCACCGAGCCTTGCGCCACACCAAGCAGAGCGCCCATGCCAAGCGCCTTCATCTCGACTTCTGTGAGAATCTCAACTTCAACACCCAGCGCCCCAAGCGTTTTGGCGCGATCCGCAAATTCCACAGGGCCAAGCACATTGGCGGGCAGATTGACAAGATCACGGGCCAGAAGAACGCCATCAACCACGGCCTTGCCATCGGCCTCAAACAGTGCCTTGGCCGCCTCTGCCTGGGCGGTCACAATGGTCACAGCAATCAAAGCCGGGGCCTTGTCGTCCTCGTCCTTGTTCGCGGTTTTGTAGTCATCAAAGGCGTAGTTGCGAAGCTTCATGCCAATGGCGAAATCGCGCACCGCCTGCGGCGTCACATCAAGCCCGTCTGCGTCAACAAACACCGTTGCCGCCTCGGCTCCCTTGAGATTGGCCGCAACAGTGCCGCCCAGCCGCAACCAGTCATGCGGCGTCAAATCGGCTGCCTTGCCGGCACCAATCACAATCAACCGATCAAGGGGAGATCCCGCAGGAGCCAGAATATCCAGGGCTGACAACACCTTGCTCTTGAAGCGCGCCGCCGCCGATGCCTTGGTAAAAGTACCAGCAGGATCAAGCTGTGCAGCAGCAGCAGCAGGTGCCGCAGCCTCTGCTTCTTTCAGGGACAGGGCCAGCCCACCCTTGAGCGGTGCGGACAGAGCAAAGGAAATTTCAAGTTTGGCAGCCATGATCAACTCCGGCATTTCATTTTTCAAATTCGGACCGATCATGTCGGTTTTGCCAGGGATTGCAACACATACGGCAGCATCCTCCGATTTTGATGTGCACAAACAGCACTCTTCCCGCAAAAACGCAACCTTTCACTATCTGGCTCTTTTGCGAATGCCGGGTTAATAAGCCCACGCGAAGAAACCCGGCACCAGACTGAAAGTGCACCATGGACAAAAATGCACATCCCTCTATGCAGAGACTGAAAACGCTCTGGTCCAGGCTGGACTGCGCACCCGATCTGACGCAGGCTTCCATCGGCAAGGCTATCAGCCTCTCGGCCTTATGGATTGTGCTGCTGTGGTTTTTTTATCACGTGCCGAAACTTGATGTGATCGTGGCTGGCCTGTTCTTTCACGCAACCGACTGCGCCAACAGTGCAAGCCAAACCGTATGCGGCAGCTTTCCCGTCAGCCAGAATTCACTGGCAAAGCTGGTTCGCAAATTGCTGTTTTATCTGCCCCATCTCATCACCCTCTTTCTTCTGGTGGCGCTGATCATCAAACGCATCGAAGCCAACGACAAAAGAGTGAGCGAATTCCCAATCTTGAAAAAGTGCAATCGCGATTGGATCACCAAGCTTTCCCTCACGCTCCTATCTGTGCTGATTGGACCGATCTTCATCGTCAACGTGTTTCTGAAAGAGTGGTCAGGGCGGCCACGACCGATGGAATCCAACCTTTTTGGCGGCGATCTCAGCTTTGTACCTGCGGGCAGCTTTGGCGGAACCTGCACGGGCAATTGCTCGTTTATTTCCGGTGAAGCGGCGGGCGCGGGCCTTCTGGTGTGTATTATCCCCCTCCTCCCAACCGTATGGCGTCGTCGGATCGGCCCACCTTTGATGATAGCATCCATTGCGACACCGCTGCTGAGGGTGGCCTTCGGCGGGCATTATCTATCCGATGCCCTTTTGGGCTGGTTGTCGTCCCCAGTGGTCTTCGCCTGGGTTTTCGCCATTTACCATGTGCGAAACAGGCCGCAAAAGCGCTCATATTCTGGCCGATAGCCATTCCTGCACAAGTCATTGAGTTCAGGCCCTTGTCTTTTACAAGAACCACGGGCAAATAGGGACCACAGACAGGGTCAGACATGAAGCTTCTAGAAATCTATATATTGCGGCGTGTCGCCCAAATGTTTCTGACGGCTTTGTTGCCGGTGCTGGCGATTATCTGGACAACACAGGTTTTGGCTCGCATCAATCTCGTCACCGACACCGGCCAATCGATTGGCAGTTTCGCCACATTGGCGACCTTGATTCTTCCCACAATCATTCCGGTCGTGATGCCCTTTGCTCTGGTCATCGGCATCACCCAAAGCCTCACAGCCATGAACAATGACTCGGAGCTTCCCGTGATTGATGCCGCCGGTGCGCCGCGCTCCATCATTTTGCGTCCGATCCTGTTGTTTGCATTGGCCATCAGCCTGCTGACCCTGTTCATTACCAATGATGTGCAGCCACGGGTGAAGATCGCGGCGCGGCAGATGATTGCCAATGCCTATGCCGATCTCCTGTCTACCGTGATCGAGGAAAAGTCCTTCCGCAAGGTTGAGGACAATCTCTATGTGCAGATTTCACAACGACTGGCCGGACGGGTTCTCAAGGGCCTGTTTGTGGCCGATTATCGTGATCCCAGTTATGCGCTGATCTACTATGCGCGTGAAGGTGCCGTGGATAAAACCGGCACGGCCTTGATCATGCACGATGGTGAAGTGCAGCGCAAAGCGCCCGGCGAGGCGGTTTCTATTGTTCGCTTTGATTCCTACGCCTTTGACCTGTCGGACCTGACCGCTTCAAAGGGCAAGGCAACCCTGCGTGCCAGCGATCGCAGCATGAGCTTCCTGCTTAATCCTGACAAGAACGACGACGATTACAAGGCACACCCCGGTGCGTACACAGCAGAGCTGCACAAACGCCTGACAGAATGGTTGCTGCCCTTTGCATTCGCACTGATCTCGCTTGTCATCGCAGGCGATGCCAAGTCGCATCGTGAAGCACGGCTGCATCCGATGATCTCGGCGCTGACAATCGCATTGCTGCTGCGATGGCTTGCATTCTACGGTGCCAATAAGCTCGAAAACAACAGCGCCTATGTGTATCTGATGTATGCAACGCCGCTTGTGAGTGGCGGTATCGCCACCTATCTTCTGCTGCGCCAGAAGCAGTCTACCAAGCAATCGGCACTGTTTCGCGCAATGGATAGAGTGATCGGAAGCATTGTTGCGCGCGTGGCCGAACTTCGAGGCAAGAGCAGCGGTAATGGAGGCGGTGCATGATTCAGCGCATGCTTCTAGGCACCCTCAGCCGTTACTTCCTTAAACGCTATGCCATGACCGTGTTCTGGTTCATCGTCGGCGTTGCATCCATTATTTTTCTCATCGACTTCAGTGAAGTCAGTGGACGCTATTCCGATGCCAAGGGTGCATCACTTTTTGGCGTGTTCCTGCTGACCCTTATGCGCCTGCCCCTGATCTTGCAGCAGACCATGCCCTTCATTGCCCTGTTTGCGGGGATGACTGCGCTGATTGCGCTGAACCGTCGCTCGGAACTCGTTGTTGCCCGTGCAGCCGGGATCTCGGTCTGGCAGTTCATGTTCCCGTTCCTGCTCGGAGCGATGCTTCTAGGCGTCGGCAGTTCGATGATCCTCAATCCCCTTGCCGCCATTGGCCAGCAACTGGCGCAATCGCAAGAGGCTGCCTGGAGTGATTCGAGCAACGCCGGCAACAGCGGCACCGATATTCCGTGGATGCGCCAGATCACGGGCAAGGAAGACACCATCATCGGCGCATCATCCGTGCTGGAAAACGGCAGCCTGCTGATTCAACCTGTGTTTATCCACTTTGACAGCGACGGCAGGATCTCCTATCGACAGGATGCGTCCACAGCGAAGTTGCAAGATGGTTACTGGATCCTTAATGACGTTATTGAAACCCGTCCGGGTGAGAAGCCTTTGCGGGAAGCGTCAAAGAAAGTGCGTACCAATTTGAAGCAGGAATTTTTACAGGAGCGTCTCGCACAGCCGGATACTGTTGCTTTTTATGATCTTTCTAACAAAATCGCGGTGGCGCGATCCTTTGGTATTTCAACGAAAAGATTGGAAACGCAGTTTCATTCTCTGCTTTCCATGCCTTTCCTTCTCGTTGCGATGACATTGATCGCAGCAACCGTTTCTCTCAAATTCAGTCGTTTCAACCAGTCACGGTCCGTGATTCTGGGTGGAATCATTTCAGGCTTCGTGCTTTATGTGACAACAGTGCTTGTAAAGGCGTTCGGAAGCAGTGGCGTGGTTCCGCCATTCGTCGCAACCTGGTCTCCCGTGGTTGTGGCAATGGCATTGGGTGCGACAATTCTGCTTCATCAGGAGGATGGTTAGTGGCGGCAAGTGACCGCGAAAGCGTAAATCGGCTTTTGGCAGCCCTTTTGGCGAGTGTCGCATTCTGCGTATACGTAGCTCCGATTGGAGATGTGTATGCTCAGGACAAGACAAGCCGAAACGTGTTGTCGCCGAAGATTCCCGACGATGCGAAGATGATGCTCGCAGCGAACGAACTCGTGTACAATAAGGATACTCAAAAGGTCACCGCCATCGGCGGCGTCCAGATCAACTATGCGGGCTACCAAATGGTGGCCAGACGCGTGGAGTATGATCAAAAGACTGGCCGAATGATGGCCTATGACAACATTGAGTTGATAGAGCCCGGCGGCAACCGCATCTATGCCGACAAGCTGGATGTGACCAACGACTTTGCCAACGGCTTTGTCGACAGTCTTCGCATCGAGACGCCCGACAATACGCGCATGGCCGCAGCAACCGGCGAGCGTGTCAGCAGTGATGAAATGATCCTGCACAAGGGTATCTATACCGCATGCCTTCCCTGTACCGAACAGGGCCGCGCGCCGATCTGGCAGATCAAGGCCGAGCGTGTTGTCCAGAACGGCAAGACCCATACGATTCGCCTGGAAAACGCGCGCTTCCAATTGTTTGGCCACTCTATCGCGATGATTCCGGCGATCACGGTGCCTGATAATACCGTCAAGCGGAAATCCGGCTTTCTGTTTCCTCAGTTCAGCACGACACAGAAACTCGGTTTCGGGGTTATCGTTCCCTATTACTGGGCAATTTCTCCTCAGACCGATGCGACCATCCGAATGGGTGCCTATTCGAGCCAGGGTGTTTTGCTCGACACAGAGGTTCGTCACCAGTTCGAAGATGGACTTGCAACCTTCAGGTTCGCCACCATCGATCAGATGGACAAGAACAAGTTTACAACAGGATCATCGGACGCGGGAAAGAATTTCCGTGGCATGGTGGGCTCCACCGGTGCGTTCACTATCAATCCCAGATGGACGTTCGGCTGGGACGTGATGGCGCAGACCGATAACAATTTTGCACGTACCTATAATCTGCCCGGCTTCAATCAGAGCACGCACACAAATCAGGTCTATTTGACTGGTCTTGGTGATCGCAATTCGTTTGATATGCGCGGTTATTACTTCGACGTGCAGGATGCTGACAGAAACAGCACCGCAGAAAAGAAGCAGGCAATCGTTACACCGACGGTTGACTACAACTACTACGCTCCAGAGCCCGTGATGGGTGGCGAACTTTCGGCTGTGGTGAATTTCACGGCACTCAGCCGCTCGAACAGTGACCTGTACAATGTCACATCGACATCGCCTACCAAGTTCCAGGGCCTCAAAGGCAACGATACCCGTTTGACCGCGGAAGTGGAATGGAAGCGGACTTATGACACGCCCCAGGGATTGTTGTTGACGCCGATTCTTGCTGCCCGCGGCGATGCATTTGGCAACAACATGAATAGTCCAGCCGGATATGCTGGCAACTATAACGATTCCGCAGCCGTGACCCGCTCGATGGTCACAGCCGGTCTCGAAGTACGTTATCCTTGGTTGCTCTCAACACCGAATAGCAACAGCGTTCTTGAGCCGATTGCACAGATCTATGTTCGTCCTGACGAACAGCAGGCTGGCCGTCTTCCCAATGAAGATGCGCAAAGTTTCGTGTTTGATGCAACGAACCTGTTTACCCGTGACAAGTTCTCCGGTTATGACCGTGAAGAAGGCGGTACCCGTGCCAACGTAGGTCTGCGCTACACAGGCTCGCTCGACAGCGGCTATACGTTGCGCAGCATTTTCGGCCAATCCTATCAGGTGGCTGGCAAGAACTCGTTTGCCTCCAGCGATCTGGTGTATGCGGGCAACGAATCCGGTTTGGAAAATACCGTTTCGGATTATGTCGGCATGGTGGGTGTGGATATGCCTTTTGGCGTCACCACTGCACTCAACGGACGATTTGACCGCGCCTCGTTTGAGCTGAAGCGCACAGACATGTCGGTTGGCTATCAAAACGACATCGTGCAAACGAACTTTGTCTACAGTCAGATCGCGGCGCAGCCCAACTACGGCTATAATTACGACCGTTCGGAAATCCAAAACAGCAGCTCTGTGAAGATCGGCGATTTCTGGTCTGTGTTTGGCGCTGTGAACTGGGATCTCAAGAAGGATAAGCTTGATCGCTACGGCATTGGTGTATCCTATAACGACGACTGCACGATCTTCTCGATTGTTTACAAGCGTGACGACACCTCAACCTCGGCTAATGACTGGTCCATTGGCGCTCGGGTCACCTTCCGCACTCTTGGTGATGTTGGTATTGGCAATTTGGATCCGACCACAACGGATTAATCCGAAGAGCAAATCAATGACCGTCCCAATTCAAACCGGGGCGGTCAATTTTGGTGCAGAGGCCATTGTTTTGCCGCACGGTTTGTGCAAACGATTCCGCTTATGTACAGGCATTTGACGGACCGCGTCGACATGAGATCAGCGAGGTGCGGGAAAGGGACATGTTGATGACCTTCGGCAATAAGATATTGCGAGCCGCTCTGGTGAGCACGGTGGTTCTGTTTGGCACGGCGGGCTTTTCGCCCATGATTGTTGCCTCGGCCTATGCCGATACAGGCGTCGCCATTGTGGTGAACAAAGTTGCCATCACCAGTTCAGATCTGGCACGGCGTGTTGCCTTTATGAAGCTTCGCCACGAAACAGGTGATCTCAACAAAAAGGCGAAAGACGAACTGGTCGACGAACAATTGAAGCGTCAGGAAATCGCGCGCGTCGGCATGTCTGTCAGCACCGATGAAGTTGATGCCGCTTTTGGCCGCTTTGCCGCGTCCAATAAACTCTCGACCGCACAGATGAGCCAGATTCTCGATAAGGCCGGTGTCGGAACAGAACATTTCAAGTCCTACATTGCTGTCCAGATGAGCTGGCCACGTTTGGTCAATGCCCGTTATTCCTCCAGAGACAAGATGACCAGTCAGGAAATGGTCACCCGCCTGCTGGAGAATAAGCAAAAGCCGCAGACGACGGAATATAGCCTGAAGCAAATCATCTTCGTGGTACCAGCAGCCAAGCGCAGCGCCATCCTGTCCAAGCGCAAAGCCGAAGCAGAGGCATCACGTGCCCGCTTCCCTGGCTGTGATCAAGCTATGGATTTTGCCCGCAACTACCTTGATGTGTCGGTGCGTGATCTAGGGCGCGTTTTGCAGCCCGATCTTCCGGCTGCATGGAAGCCATTGATTATATCTGCGAATGGCCCTACCACGGGGACGCTTGAGACCGAGCGCGGAGTTGAATTTGTTGCTATTTGCAGCCAAAAGCAGGTTGATGACGACTTGGCGGCAGAGGCCGTGTTCCGCGCAGAGGATCTTGGCAAGCAGGATAAGACCAAAGAAGATCCAAACTCCGCCAAATACCTTGCTGATCTGCGCTCAAAAGCCCAAATCATCTATCCATGAGTGCAAAAACCATGTCAGCCGAGTCCGATTTGAAGCCTATTGCACTGACTCAGGGAGATCCAGCCGGTATTGGCCCGGATATCAGCCTTGTTGCATGGACCAGACGGGAAGAGCTTGGCCTTTCACCTTTTCTATTTTTGGGTGATTCGGCGGTTGTAAAAGCGCGGGCCCGCAGTCTTGGCCTTGACATCCCTTTTACAGAGAGTTCGCCTGAGCAGGCGATTGATGATTTTCGCACGCATTTTCCTGTATTGCCCATCTCTGCCGGGATTGATGTTGTGGCTGGCACGCCTCATAAAGCCACGGCTCAGGGCACAATCAGCGCCATAGAAACAGCCGTATCCTTGTGCTTTGACGGCAAGGTGCGGGCGGTGGTGACCAATCCCATTGCGAAATCGGTGCTGTATGAAGCCGGATTTGGCTTCCCGGGTCACACGGAATTTCTCGCTGCCCTGGCTGAGAAAGCAACCGGAAAATCGGTTATGCCCGTGATGATGCTGGCGGGAGCAAAGTTGCGGGCGGTGCCTGTGACCATCCACATTCCCCTCAAATCCGTCGCGACCGCACTGACAGAAGAGTTGATCCTGAAAACCTGCCGCATCATCCATGCGGATCTGCGGGATAAATTTGGCCTTGGATCGCCTCGACTTGCCGTGGCTGGCCTTAATCCGCATGCCGGTGAAGGCGGTGCTTTGGGCCACGAAGATGACGACGTAATCGCCCCCGCACTCGCCAAGCTCCGGGCGGAAGGCATTGATGCGTTTGGTCCGCTGTCGGCAGACACCATGTTCCATGAAGAAGCCAGACGCCGTTACGATGTTGCCGTCTGCATGTATCATGATCAGGCGCTTATTCCCGTCAAGGCGCTGGATTTTGATGAATCGGTCAATGTCACACTTGGCTTGCCCTTCATTCGCACATCGCCCGACCATGGCACCGCTTTTGGCATTGCAGGGCAAGGCATTGCGAGAGAAAACAGCTTGATCGCCGCCTTGAAACTGGCAGATCAGATCAGCCGTTTCCACGCGCAGGGCAAAGCCTGATGGCGGCATTGGATGGTCTGCCCCCGTTACGGGATGTCATTCAGCGCCATGGGCTGGATGCAAAAAAGGCGTTGGGACAAAACTTTCTACTCGATTTGAACATCACCCAGAAGGTGGCTCGAACAGCAGGCGACTTGACCGAAGCAACCGTACTGGAAGTAGGCCCCGGTCCTGGTGGCCTCACGCGCGCGCTGTTGGCGCTTGGTGCCAAAAAGGTAATTGCGGTTGAGCGCGATACCCGCTGTCTACCAGCGCTCGCGGAAATTTCCGATCATTATCCCGGACGGCTGGACGTCATTGAAGGCGATGCGCTCAAGGTGGATTTCGAGACACTCGGGATCGAAGGCCCTATCAAGATTGTCGCCAACCTGCCCTACAATGTCGGCACGCAATTGTTGATCAATTGGCTCACGCCCAAGCAATGGCCACCCTTTTGGCAGTCGCTCACCTTGATGTTCCAAAAGGAAGTGGGCGAGCGGATTGTGGCAGAAGAGAATGACGATCACTACGGTCGCCTCGGCGTGTTGTGCGGCTGGCTGACCCAAGCGCATATGGCCTTTGATCTCTCGCCACAGGCCTTCACGCCACCGCCAAAGGTGACATCCACCGTTGTGCATCTCACGCCGCGCGCAGTGCCCCTGCCCTGTGATCTTTCAAAGCTGGAAAAAGTCACACAGGCAGCCTTTGGCCAAAGGCGAAAAATGCTGCGTGCCAGCCTGAAACCGTTGGGTGGAGAGACCCTTCTCAACAAGGCTGATATTGATCCATCTCGCCGGGCTGAAACCCTGTCGGTGGAAGAGTTTTGCCGCATTGCCAATTTGATCTAGAAAATCCCGTTACGATACGAAATGCATCGATAATGAAAACAGTTGAGATCCTACTTTATACTCTGCAACCCGGAACCGGCCACGAGTTCCATGCCATCATGCAAAACGTGAGTGTTCCTCTGCACAGGAGCGTTGGCATGGATGTTGTGACGTACGGAAATTCGATGCACGATCCCGACGCTTATTATCTGATCCGCGCTTACGATAGCCACGATCATCTCGAAACGTCACAAGAGGCATTCTACAAAAGCGAAGCTTGGAGAATTGGCCCTCGCGCAGACATTATAGCCCGTATCAGGACCAGTCAGAAGTCCGTGGCTCCAATGACCACTGAAGCCGTTGAAGCATTGCGACAAAACGGCATTTAAAACAGGTCAAGATTCTGTCAGGTTCAGATTGAACCA
>DNPN01000007.1:27128-34814 GCA_003501385.1 Rhizobium sp.
ACTTTTCCCTGACAAACTCTAAGGCAACAATCGGAAAGATATCCGATTGTCTGCCGCATGCACATAAATCCTTATATTGGTATTGTTTCTTAAAGTTCAGGCACTTCCGTCACCAGCTCCTGCACGAAATCAAACATGCCATGACGACGATCACGCCGCAGACGCTCGGCTTTGACAATTGACTGCACGGCATCAAAGGCGGCATTCAAATCATCATTGATGATGACATAATCATACTCTCGCCAATGCTCGATTTCCGCACGCGAATTGTGCAGGCGAGTCTGAATAACCTCTTCCGAATCTTCGGCACGGCGATGCAGGCGCGATTGAAGCTCGGTCATCGTGGGTGGCAAAATGAAGATGGAGACAACATCCACCGACATCTTCTCCTGCAATTGCTGGGCACCCTGCCAGTCAATGTCAAACAGCATGTCCCTGCCCTCGGACATGGCAACCTCAACCGGCTCGCGCGGCGTGCCATAGAAATTGCCATGCACCTCTGCCCATTCCAGCAGGGCATCCGATGCCCGCAGACGCTCGAATTCGCGCTGGGAGATGAAGTGATAATGCACCCCTTCAATTTCGCTGGGGCGTCTGGCTCGGGTGGTCACACTCACCGACATGCCAATCTGCTTGTCAATATCCATCAGCGTGCGCGCGATGGTGGACTTGCCCGCGCCAGACGGTGAGGAGATGACCAGCATAAGGCCCCGCCTTGCAATGTGAATGCGCTTGGACGCCGTGTTTGTCATGCCCCTACTCCAAATTTTGAACCTGTTCGCGAAACTGGTCGATGACCACTTTCAATTCAATGCCTGCGGCGGTCACCGCTGCTGCATTGGATTTAGAGCAAATCGTGTTCGATTCGCGATTAAATTCCTGTGCCAGGAAGTCGAGTTTGCGTCCAACCGGAACGCCTTCTGCCAAAAGCAGCCGTGCTGCTTCCACATGCGCTTTCAGACGATCAATTTCCTCGCGCAAATCTGCCTTGGTGGCCAGCAACACAGCTTCCGCATAGAGACGATCCCGATCCAATGTGGGTGCTGATGTCATCAGTGCGGCAACTTGCGCATCAAGCTTGCGGGCAATCTCATCGGTGCTGCGCGACGGGTCCGCCTCAACGGTCAGCGTTAAATCTTCGATTTTCTGCACATGGCTTAAAAGCACCGTCTTCAGCGCTTCGCCTTCGCGTTCACGCATATCAGCCAATGCGGCGACAGCATCATCCAGACCTGCCATAATCGACTTTTGGCGTGCTTCCAACACCTCGGCATCATCTTCGCGCTCGCGAAAATCGACAAGTCCGCGAATGGACAACAAAACATCAAGGGATAAGGGGCCGTCGGCAACCACGCCTGCGCCCAGTCGCTGTCGCAGCGCCAAAACAGCAGACAGTGCCTCTTCGTTGATTACCGCGTCCATGCGGCTGTCGCTGGTGGAGAGAGACAATCCCACTTGTAGGTTACCGCGCGACAGGCGACGGCCAATCACCGACTTGATCTCGCTCTCAAGACCTTCCATGCCTTGCGGCAAACGCAGGCGGACATCCAGTCCTTTACCATTCACCGAGCGCAACTCCCACACCCAGCGATAGCGGTCATAAGACCCTTCGTTACGAGCAAAACCAGTCATGGATTGCAACGTCATAAGGCAGGTTCCTTTAATTCATACAACTCTTGCGCGACGCAAAACTACTTTTTTTTCACCGGCTTGGGAACCTGAGCCGGATCAGCCTCCGGTGGACTGTCCAGATTTTCAGCCGGATCGGCACCGCGATCGGCCTCAAGTTTGCGCCAGCGCTTCACATTGGCATTGTGTTCATCCAGCGTTGCCGCAAAAGCGTGCCCACCGGTGCCATCGGCGACGAAATAGAGATCATTCGAGCGCCATGGGTTGGCCACCGCCTCAAGCGCGGCACGGCCGGGATTAGCAATCGGCCCGGGCGGCAAACCCTTGATGATATAAGTATTGTAGGGCGTCTGCTTCTGCACGTCAGATTGATAGATCGGGCGATCAGACGGCTTGCCGTCACCACCGAACAGACCATAGACGATTGTTGGGTCCGACTGCAGGCGCATGCCCTTCTTGAGACGATTGAGAAAAACGGAGGCGACATGGGCGCGCTCATCATCTTTCCCTGTTTCCTTCTCCACAATCGATGCCAACACCACAAACTGATCTTTTGTTTTCAAAAACAAATCAGGCGAGCGCTTTTCCCAAATTTGATCGATCAGTTTTTTCTGAGCGTCCAGCATCTGGTTCACCACGTCCTGACGCTTGGTGCCGCGGGTGAATTTATAGGTATCGGGACGCAACGACCCTTCCGCTGGCATAGCCTGGGGCAAATCACCTTCCAGCACCGGATCAGCCGCGAGGCGATCAAACATCTGCTTGACGGTTAAACCTTCCGGTAAAGTCACGGAATAAAGAATGGACTTTCCTGAGCGCAACAGATCCAGAATTTCGCTCATCGACGCACCAGCCTTGATCTCATACTCGCCAGCTTTCAAACTATCGCCGTTGTTGAGATAGGTGGAACTCATGTAACGAAAAATGCGCCCTTCGGAAATCATGCCGTTGCGCTCAAGATTGCTGGCGATTTCCGCAAGGCTTGCGCCATTGCGTACCATGATATTCGCATTGGTCTGCAAAGGACCAGGGGCGTGAAAAGCCGAGACAGCGTAATAGAAGCCAGCGATTGCCAAAGCACAAGCGAACACGGCCATGGTCATGACGAAGTTCAGGAAGATCACAAACTGATTGCGTGCCGGACGTGAACGCTTGCGCGAGGACGGCACCCGTTCAGGCTTTTGGTCTTCTGAGGGATATTTCGGGGTCAGTGGAACCGTTGGCAATGGCTCTCCACCACCGCTTGCACCGGTGGTCTCTTGGTCAATGCGCTCGCTCACCGTCACTCCTCTTCAATACAGTTCAGCCGCTTGTGGGCAAACATTACGGCAAAAAACAGGTTCAGGGTGAGCAAAGCCAGGCATTCAACAGGATAAACTGGCGCAAGCGACCAAAGCTTGCGCCAATTTCTATACTCAGTCTTCGTAACGGCGCAAGACCAACGAAGCATTGGTGCCGCCAAATCCGAAAGAATTGGACAGAGCAACACGCACATCACGCTTTTTGGCCTTGTGTGGCACAAGATCAATCGCCGTTTCAACGTCTGGATTATCCAGATTCAACGTTGGCGGCACGATTCCATCGCGAATCGCCAACGCCGAGAAAATCGCCTCGACAGCGCCTGCGGCACCTAGCAAATGACCAATCGCCGACTTTGTCGAAGACATGGACACTTTTGATGCATGGGCACCAACAAGACGCTCAACCGCACCCAGCTCAATCGTATCAGCCATGGTGGACGTGCCATGGGAGTTGATATAATCGATGTCGCTCACGTCAAGGCCGGCACGTTGGAGCGCAGCGATCATGCATCGATATGCGCCATCGCCGTCTTCTGCAGGGGCCGTGATGTGGAAAGCATCACCAGACATGCCGTAGCCGACCACTTCGGCATAGATCTTGGCTCCACGCGCCTTGGCGTGCTCCAGCTCTTCAAGCACCACAATACCCGCACCTTCACCCATGACGAAACCATCACGGTCGCGGTCATAGGGTCGAGATGCCTTTTGCGGCTCATCATTGTATTCCGTGGACAATGCCTTGCAGGCAGCAAAACCTGCAAGTGAAATGCGGCTGATTGGCGATTCTGCCCCGCCAGCCACCATCACATCTGCATCACCAAAGGCAATCATGCGGCTAGCATCACCAATGGCATGTGAGCCAGTGGAGCATGCCGTGACAACCGAGTGGTTGGGTCCGCGCAATTTATGACGAATGGAAACATGGCCGGAAGCCAGATTGATCAATCGTCCGGGAATGAAAAATGGAGAAATCCGGCGGGGACCTTTATCGCGCAGCGTATAACCTGCCTCGACAATGCCCTCAATTCCGCCGATGCCTGAACCAATCAATACGCCAGTTGCAACCTGATCCGCCATGGTCTCAGGCTTCCAGCCTGAGTCCGCCATCGCCATCTCGGCTGCTGCAATTGCATAAATAATAAATGGATCGACCTTGCGCTGTTCCTTGGGTTCAACCCAATCATCGGCATTGAATGTACCGTTTGAACCATCGCCAAAAGGAATGCGACATGCAATCTTGGCAGGCAGATCGTCGACTTCAAATTCTGTTACCCTCCGCGCAGCATTTTCTCCAGCCAGAAGCCGCGCCCAGCTTGCTTCCGTACCACAGCCAAGAGGAGATACCATGCCGGTACCGGTGACAACGACACGTCTTATTCGCACGTTCACCCCACTCATAAGTCAGATGCTACTTTATAATATGGCCACCCGAGCCAACGAAGGCCGAGAACCATGCAGCGGATCAATATTTTTGGAAAACCACGAAACAGCCATCAAACTGCGCGCAGCCAATAAATACAAACTGGTTAAGGTGCTCTGGAGCGGTTTAGACCCGCGCCAGAGCTGCTGACCTTAAGATCAAGCCTGAGCTTTTTCGATGAACTTCACCGCATCACCAACGGTGAGGATGGAGTCAGCGGCATCGTCAGGAATTTCAACGCCGAATTCTTCTTCAAACGCCATGACGAGTTCGACTGTGTCGAGCGAATCTGCACCCAGATCATCGATGAAGCTTGCGCCTTCAACAACCTTTTCGGCTTCAACGCCCAGATGATCAATAACAATTTTCTTTACGCGTTCTGCGATATCGCTCATGTCGGTTTCCTCGACCTCTATCATAACAAGAAAGTCGTTCTGACTTTCCTACCCTGTGTTAACCAGCGAGTTTCAAGCCCTCTGGCAATTCCGTTGAGCCTGCTGATGCAGACCCCAACCTTGTCAACGGCTTGGCAATGGCCTTCCGCTTCCGATATAACTGCTCACAGTCCCCGCCCGCTTAACATGGTTTAAGCCTGCCGGAAAGCCTGAAAATTCAAGACTTCCTTTTGTTCCTCAACCAATTGACGGAGCTGGAGCCGTCCTCAGATCATCGCCATCCCGCCATTCACATGTAGTGTCTGGCCTGTGACGTACGCACTTTCCGAGGACGCCAGATAGAGAACGGCGGAAGCAATTTCTGCTCCGGTTCCCATCCGCTTCATAGGGATAGCTCCCATGATGCCTTCTTTTTGCTTATCGTTGAGCTTACCCGTCATCGCGCTTTCAATAAAGCCCGGCGCGACGCAGTTCACTGTCACGTTGCGCGGCGCGATTTCCTGCGCCAGCGCCTTGCTAAAGCCGATCATGCCAGCTTTTGAAGCGCAGTAATTCACCTGACCGGCATTGCCCGTCACACCCACAATCGAGGTGATGTTAATGATGCGGCCATAGCGACGGCGCATCATCGGATGGGTCAGTTCCTTGGTCAGCGCAAAAACGGCACTGAGATTGACTTCCAGAACATTGTCCCAATCGGCATCGGACATGCGCACGAACAAGCCGTCCTTGGTAATTCCGGCGTTGTTCACCAGAATGTCAACGCCCTCCAGCTCGGCCTCGGCTTTGACGCCCAGAGCTTTTACGGCTTCGCGGTCAGAGAGGTTGGCCGGGAAAATCTTCACCCGATCACCAAGCTCAGTTGCCAACGCTTCCAGCTTTTCAACGCGGGTGCCATGCAGGCCAACGATTGCGCCCTGCGCATGCAGAACACGGGCGATTTCCTCGCCAATCCCGCCTGTTGCGCCCGTCACCAGGGCCTTGCGGCCGGTCAAGTCAAACATCTTATACATCCTTATGAAAAGTGCTTATCAGGCCAAGAGCGCCGTCAAGGCCGCTTCAATATCCGCCGGAGAATTCACCGCAGTCCCCGTGATATTCTTGTCGATCCGGCGAACAAGACCTGTCAGCACTTTTCCCGCACCAATTTCATACAGCACAGAAACAGCATTTGCACCAAACCATTCCACAGTTTCGCGCCAACGAACCTGCCCGGTCACTTGTTCCACCAGAAGTCGGCGAATTTCGTCTGCGTCCGTCACAGGGCTTGCGAGAACATTGGCAATCAACGGCACGGCGGGATTTTTCATCTCAACCGATGCCAGAGCCTGTCGCATTTCCTCTGCCGCAGGGGCCATGAGTGTAGAGTGGAAAGGCGCAGAGACTGGCAGCAGAATGGCGCGCTTGGCACCCTTTTCCGTGGCCAGTGCCGCAGCCTTTTCAACCGGCGCTTTGGCACCGGAAATCACCAGCTGGCCACCGCCATTGTCGTTGGCGATCTGCACCGGACCATCCGATGCCGCCGCCTTACAGATGGCTTCAACATCCGCATGCTCAAGGCCGATAATCGCAGCCATTGCCCCCATGCCCACTGGCACGGCGGCCTGCATGGCATTGCCACGAATGCGCAAAAGCCGCGCCGTATCGGCCAGCGAAAACGTGCCTGCTGCACACAGCGCCGAATATTCGCCGAGCGAATGGCCGGCAACGTAGGAAACCTTGTTGGTCAGCACAAAGCCACGCTGCGCCATCACGCGCATGACGGCGATGGACACGGCCATCAGCGCAGGCTGTGCGTTTGCCGTGAGCGTCAAATCCTCGACAGAACCATCCCACATAATGGTCGATAATTTCTGACCCAGCGCATCATCAACTTCTTCGAAAACGGCACGCGCTTCCGGAAATGCGTCAGCCAGATCCTTACCCATTCCAACGGTCTGACTGCCTTGGCCAGGAAAGGTAAATGCAACACCCATGGGGTACTCCGTTCAATTTTTTCTTCTTCAAATTCACAAACTCGTATTCAGAGTCAAGCCATGCTCGGCACATATGAAATTGCTAAACAAATGAAATACAGTCCGAGATATTCCCTGTCGGGTCTTGTCCATGGTCAAATTCGAGTTACATTTCGTGCGTTCTCCTCCCAAGCTCATTCACGAGCATATCAGCACCGGAACCTCCGACCGATGAAATACAACACACTAGGCCGCACGGATATTTCCGTCTCCGAAATCTGCCTTGGCACCATGACGTGGGGCAGCCAGAATACGCAAGCAGACGCTTTCGAACAAATGGACTATGCTCTTGAAAATGGTGTGAATTTTTTCGATACTGCCGAGTTGTATCCCACCACGCCGCTATCTGCTGAAACCTATACCGACACCGAAAAAATGATTGGCAACTGGTTTGAAAAAACCGGCAAGCGCAAGGATGTTGTGCTGGCCACCAAAGTGGCTGGTGCAGGCCGTCCTTATATACGCGGCGGCGCGCCGATTAACGCCGACACTATTCGTGCCGCTGTGGATGCAAGCCTGCAACGACTGAAGACGGACTATATTGATTTATATCAGATTCACTGGCCAAACCGGGGCCATTACCACTTCCGCAGTGCATGGACCTACGATCCATCAACGCAGGATCGCGAGTTGGTGATTGCCGAAATTACCGAAAAGCTCGAAGCGCTTGAGGATTGTGTGAAGGCGGGCAAAATTCGCGCCATTGGCCTGTCGAACGAGACCACTTGGGGCATCCAGAAATATTTATCGGTTGGTGAACAAAAATCTCTACCCCGAATTGCCACCGTTCAGAATGAGTACAACCTTCTGTACAGGCCCCATGACCTTGATATGGCTGAACTGTCCCATCATGAAAATGTCGGCCTTCTCTCCTATTCGCCACTGGCAGGCGGATTGCTCAGCGGCAAATATCTCGGCGGGGGCTG
>DNPN01000007.1:35071-43232 GCA_003501385.1 Rhizobium sp.
CGGCGGGGTCAAGCCGCAAGGTTCGCGGGCCTCGATCAACGGTGACATTGGTGGTCGTCTGACCCCTCATCAGGAGCCTGCGACCCGCGCCTACGTGGAGCTGGCGCGCGAACACGGACTGGACCCATCGCAAATGGCTCTGGCTTTTTGCCTGACACGTCCCTTCATGGCGTCCGTCATTATCGGCGCGACCTCCATGGAACAGCTGAAGACCGATATCGGTGCAGCCGATGTTACGCTGTCCGAAGAGGTCCTGCAGGGTATTGCTGCCATTCGCAGACAATACCCAATGGCCATTTGATCTGATGATCGCGGCGGGATGTAAAACATATCCCGCCGCACTATTCATAAAGCGCTTACCCCATTTTCAAGGCAAAGTAGATTTTAACACCTTCTCATATACTATCATGGTAACGATCATGACCTGACGGGTCATCACCATAGGGTCTGCCATGACATGGATTAACAGTTTTTATCGCGATCCGAATGCCGTGGCTTACGCCACGCAGCTTTTTTCAGGCATCAAAACGCCATCGGTCACGACGCATTCGCCCTATCAGACATCGTCGGCGGACACCCAAGACACCCAGAACACGGCGGGCCAAAGAGCCTTGGCCAAGATCATCGAAATCCTCAGTCTTGGAGACGGCTCCACGACCACGCAGGCCAATGTCAGCGAGAGCATCGGCAATATCACAGGCGCGAACGGCACAGACGGCAGCGATACGCTGACGCTAACCGGACGGACAATCTACAACGTCGAGACCAGCGGTGGCGACGATAGTGTGATTGCCAAAAGTGCTGCCATAGCAGGCGTGGCGCTCGGCGATGATAAGGACAGCCTGAAAGCCAGCGCATCGCTGATCTCCGATATAGACGGTGGTGCCGGCAATGATGACATTCAGTTGACCGGATCGCTGATCATGAATGTGACCGGCGGTACGGGCGATGACACCATCAAGGCTTCGGGGCACTCGCTGATCGGTATCGATGGCGGTGACGGCAACGATACGATGTACCTTGAAGGCAACCGCATCTTCGCCTCTGGCGACAAGGGCAATGATACCGTGACCATCCATCAGACCGGAGGCAACAACAGCATCGCCGAATATGCCTTTACTGCTGGCGATGGACAGGACACAGTCTCCACCGATGGCCCCCTTTCTTTACGGCCGAGCGGCTATAAGGAGGGTGATTTGAGCATCACCACGACCAAAAACAGCCTGACAATCACGATGAAAGGTTCAGACGACAGGATCACGGTGAGCCTTGCGGGTTCAAAACAGAGTGGCAATGCCACACCCACCTATCAATTTGCCTCAGACAATGGGCAGCTGATCCTCAAGATATCCTGATAAAATCGGCAAATGCCCTTGCTTTTCACGGGCCAGCGGTTATAAGGCCGCTGTTCACAACACCCGGTCTTTCGGCTGGTGGCTGAACGGAGGGCCGGCAGACTTGTTTTGCCGTCAGAAACGAAAAGCGTTTCGGCCTCCCGTGTCTCCGCTCTCGACCGTCTCGTACAAACGCTTTTCTTGCCTTGAGGTTTCCTCATACAGGAGCAGTCGTTGGGGCTTAGCGCCGTACCGGGTGACGATAAACGCAAGAAAGGCAAAGCTATCATGGCTCTTTACGAACATGTATTCCTTGCCCGGCAGGATATGTCCGCACAGCAGGTTGATGCCCTCGTAGAACAGTACAAGGGTGTTATCGAAGCAAATGGCGGCAAAGTCGGGCGCGTAGAAAACTGGGGCCTCAAGTCCCTCACCTACCGCATCAACAAGAACCGTAAGGCTCACTATGCCCTTATGGACATTGAAGCACCGGGTGCTGCGATCCACGAAATGGAACGCCAGATGCGCATCAACGAAGACGTTCTTCGTTACATGACCATCGCTGTTGAAGCCCACGAAGAAGGCCCATCTGCCATGATGCAGAAGCGCGACCGTGACGACCGTCCGCGTCGTGATGGCGACCGCCCTGATCGTGGCGACCGCGGTGATCGTGGTGATCGCGCACCTCGCGAAGGTTTCGGTGATCGTCCGCGCCGTCCGCGCGAAGATCGCGCGTAAGGAGATTTGAACATGGCTGATACATCGTCCTCTTCACAGGTTCGTCGTCCTTTCCATCGCCGTCGCAAGACGTGCCCTTTCTCCGGCGCAAATGCTCCGAAGATTGACTACAAGGATGTTCGTCTTCTGCAGCGTTACATTTCTGAGCGCGGCAAGATCGTTCCTTCGCGTATCACAGCTGTTTCCCAGAAGAAGCAGCGCGAGTTGGCCAAGGCCATCAAGCGCGCTCGTTTCCTCGGCCTGCTGCCTTACGTTGTTGCATAATTTTGCTGAAGCATTTCCAGGGAAAGTGGATCCCGGTTTCCCGTCCGGAAATGCGTCAAAAGAAAATCTTACAATATCGTGCGTTTGTAAAACACACGATATTGTAAAAGAGTTCGGCTCCCGTTTAATCGGGGGCCGTTTCCCTTACGCGATGGGCGCGGATCGGAACCTTAAAACCCATGTTGAGGCTCAAAGCGCAGCTTGCGCAAACCTCTAACTGCCACGCGCAGGACAGCGACCTTGAAGAACCTGAATGGAAAATTGCTGCTGACTGGCTTTCTTGCCGGGGTGACCGCCATATTCTTGGTTTTGGCGGCCAATGCGCAACCGTCTTTTTCGTCTGTTTTCTATGCAGCTTCCGCCCTTCCTGTGATGATTGTTGGCATGCGCTGGGGCAATACTACGGCCATCGTGGCGATTATCACGGCTGCCGTTGCCGGTGCGCTGGCGGTGTCGCCATTGTTTGCCGTCGCCATGGCAGTTTTCACGCTTCTGCCTGCCGGCTGGATCAGCCATCTGGCCAACCTGGCGCGTCCCGCTTCGGAAATCGGCGGTCCCGATCATTTGATCGCGTGGTACCCCTTGTCCGATATTCTGATGCATCTCTGCGTGCTGGTTTGCATTGGTGTAATTTTTCTGGGCGTGCTGATTGGCTACGATGCCGATCTGGTGTCCAATATGATTGATGCGTTGATGCAGGCCTTGATCCAGCGTGATCCGGCCTTTGCCGCCAGCCTGACAAGCGTCGATGGCATCAAATCGACTATGTTGTTGACCTTGCCGATTGTGCAAGCCGGCATGTGGGTGGTGATGTTGTTCGCGGCCTATTATGTGGCCAGCCGAATCGTTTTTGCCTCAGGCCATGCCTTTCGTCCGCGCGAGGACATTCCGTCTGCCTTGCGCATGAACAGCTATACCCCGCTGGTGTTTCTGGCTGGCATCATTGCCTGCTTCATTGGCGGTATTCCGGCATTGATTGGCGCAACCATCTGTGGCGCATTTGGCGCGGGCTTCCTGCTTGCCGGATTCGGCTCATTGCATTTGCGCACCCGCGGCAAGGAATGGCGCATTCCAGCGCTGATCCTGTCCTACATGGTCGCACTCATGGCTTTTCCGGCCATTTTCATCGTCATTCTCGGCCTCATCGACACACGGCGGACTGTTGCCCTCACGCCACCGAGGACGGGCGGCAACCCACATGATGGCAACACACCAAACACTTGAACTGAAAGGATAATACCATGCAAGTGATTCTTCTTGAGCGCATCGCCAAGCTTGGCCAGATGGGCGAAACTGTTAAGGTTCGTGACGGCTTTGCCCGTAACTTCCTGCTGCCTACCGGCAAGGCTCTGCGCGCCAACGCTGCCAACAAGGCTCGTTTCGAAGCCGAGCGTTCGACCCTCGAAGCCCGTAACCTTGAGCGCAAGGCTGAAGCCCAGACCGTTGCTGACGTTCTGAACGGCAAGTCCTTCATCGTTGTTCGTTCTGCCGGCGAAACCGGTCAGCTGTACGGCTCTGTTGCTGCTCGCGACATCGTTGACGTTCTGGCTGCTGAAGGCTTCACCGTTGGCCGCAACCAGATCGAACTGAACAACCCAATCAAGGCCATTGGCCTGCACAGCGTTGTCATGCACCTGCATGCTGAAGTTGAAATCTCCATCGAGATCAACGTTGCTCGTTCGGCTGAAGAAGCTGAGCGCCAGTCCAAGGGCGAAAGCCTCACCTCCGCTGACGCCATCTACGGCGTTGACGAAGATGCTCTGCGTCCAGAAGACTTCTTCGATCCAGACGCTGATCAGGACGGCGACGACGCATAATTTTATCCATTCGGATAAAGCAACGCCCGGATCGCAAGATCCGGGCGTTTTGCATTTCAGGCCTTGCAACGTGATGATGTCAGCGCCGAAGCGACAGCGGGTAAATGGCTGTGAACCGGCCCTCATCCACCTCCACCACTTTGCAATGCACGCCGTAGATTTCGGCAATCATTGCCGGTGTTAGCACATCGCGGCAAGGGCCAACGGGAAGCGCCCTACCCCGATCCAGCACCAGCGCCTTGTTGGCGTAGCGGGTGGCGAGATTCATATCGTGCAGGATCACCAGTGTGACGATGTTGAAATCCCGGGTATAGGCTGCAACCACGTCCAGCATCTGTAATTGATTGGCCAGATCAAGCGCGGAGGTGGGCTCGTCAAGCAACAGCAGTTTTGGCCGCCGAACCAAAGCCAGCGCCAGTGCGATCATCTGCCGCTCGCCACCCGACAGCGTGATTGGGCGTGCATTGGCAAAACGTGCAAGACCCAAGATCTTCAAGGTTTCTTCAGCTCGGACAAAATTCTCATTTGCCACCCGCCAACTGTGACGCCCGCCGCTTTGTGCCAGCAACATCAGCTCAAACACCGTCATTAGCACGCTGAGATGGGCCAGATCTTGCGCCACATAACCCACCATGGTCGAACGCTGAAACGGGGTGGCGCGCAACAGATCAACCCCGCCAATCATGGCCAGCCCCTGTGCTGGCCGCAGGCCGCACAAGCCCTTCATGAAGGTCGATTTTCCCGCCCCATTTGGCCCCAGCACCGCCAGAAGCTCGCCGGGTTGAACGGTTAAGGCCATGGGCTGGACAATTTGGCGTGCGCCGATCGACACCTGATAGTTCTGGAGAGCAAGTGTCACAGGACATCTCCCTTGGTGTTTTTCATCACCAGAGCGATGAAGAATGGCAGCCCGGCCAGCGCCGTTACCATGCCAAAGGGTAGCACGGCACCCGGCACAATGATCTTGGTGGCCAGCGAGGCCACAGTGGCAAACACCGCCCCAACGGCGATGGTGGCGGCAATGGTAAAGCGGTGATCCTCGCCCGTCAGCATGCGGGCAACATGCGGCCCGACAAGGCCGATAAAACCAACAATGCCCACAACGGCTGTAACAGATCCCGCCAACAGGGCAGAAATCACCAGCATCATAACGCGCATGCGCCGCACCGGCACACCAAACACCACAGCCTGCTCACCAAAACTGCGTAGCGCCGTCAATGACCATGCGTGAAGCAGCACCAGCGGGATCATGGCAAGGCTCAAGCCGCCAGCAATCCCAACCTTGAGCCATGTGGCCCGCAGTAGCGAACCCATGAGCCAGAAGACAATGCTCTGAAGCTGATCAACACTGGCCATATATTGAATGAGCGACAAGAGTGAGCTGAAGACAAAGTGAAGGGCAATGCCTAACAACGTGATGGATTGCACACTCTTGCCGCCTTTGGACAAGACCAGCACCAGCCCCGCCGCCAAAAGCGCAAACAGAAAAGCATTGACAGCCGTGACCAGTTCCAACGGCAAAAATGGCATGATCGAGGTCAGCGACACACTAAAGCCCAGCGCCAACGCCGCCCCAAAACCGGCAGCCGATGAGACGCCGAGCGTAAATGGCTCTGCCAGCGGATTGTCCAGAATGGTTTGCATCAACAGCCCGGAGAGCGAAAGGCTAACGCCGGTGATCACCGCCATCATCGTCATCGGCATGCGCAAATCCCAGACAATAAACCGGGTTCCGGCATCCACCGTGCCGGGCATAAACAGCGCCTGCAGCACCTGCCCGAGCGACAAGGTGCCAGACCCCACGAGAATATCGGCAATGCAGGTCAAAGCTGCCACAATAAACAGGGCGGCGACAATCATGATCCGCACCAGTACGGATCGGTCATACTGGCGACTTGCGGTTATACCATCTGCGGCGGGCACATCAACGGGTGAGTAAGCGGCCATGATGCCCCTCATGTGGCGCGTTAAAACGGAAAAGGAACATATTACCGCGCTGAGCAATATGTTCCGAGCGTAAGACGTGGTGGTCTTGTTTATGGATGAACGGCAGGAGCCTGCACGCCAAAGGTCAAGGGCGTATCCTTGGGCAAGTCCGTCATGGTTGACACCAGCGTGTGCAAGGTCGCCTCAGGATCGAGGCTCTTCAGTCGGTCCGGGTAGAATGACTTAGCCATATATTCAATGGCATAGATGTTCCACGGGCTGGCGTAGAGCTGGTGATAGAGACCAATGACCCGGCCATCGGTGACCGCTTTGATATGCTCGAATCCCGGACGACGCTCCAGCGCATTAAGGGCTGCACCAATCCTGGCCCGATCAGCGGTAAAACCCAAAGGTGGCGAAACCGAGCTATCATTGGTGAAGGGCGATCCGCTCATGACAAACACATCTGGCGCGGCTGCGATCACATTTTCCATGGCCACATCGCCGGTGCGCTCCTTAAGCAAGGTGCTGCCGAGATTGATACCGCCTGCGGCTTGCGCAAGCTTGCCAAAAAACACATCGCCATGGGTAAAGCAGCAGCTATCCAGTCCCTTCTGTCCTGCCTTCGCCTCGACAAACACCTTCGGCTTTGGCGCGCCAGCAATGGCCTTTTCCAGACCAGAAAGATGCTCGGCATAGAAATCGGTAAACTCTTTGGCCTCTTTTTCTCGGTTCAGCACCTTGCCCAGCAGGGCAACCGTCTTTGGCGCATCCGCGGCAGGATCAACCTGCGTGTCAATCATCACCACTGGCACACCAAGCTCTTTCAACCGTGCGGTGACATTGGCATCATCCAGCACCTGTTTGACACGCGCCTGCACGATGACCAGATCAGGCTTGGCCGCAACAATCTGCTCCAGATTCACCTGTCCCTCGTCACCGAATTTCATATCAACAGCTTGATTCGCTGTTTGTGGCCATTGGGATTCGAACACCTTCCATGCCTGCTTATCGGAGCGAGCAATGATATTGTTCCAGACCACAATCCGTTTGAACGGATCGGCGCGGTCCAGCAAAGCAAGGGAAAAAAGATCGCGACCATCCTGCATGACAATACGCTGCGGCTCGCGCGCAATCTCAACGCTGCGCCCGGCAAGGTCCGTCACTGTCACCGGATAATCCGTTGCTAGCGCACAGGATGCAGGCAGGGCGAAAAGAAGCCCAAGGCACATCAGGCTGGAGAGTCCTCGATTTTTCATGATCAAAATGTCCTTCTTAAGCTCAAATCCGTCAAAACTGCTGGCTGCTACGCAGATTGTAGAGCCGGAAAATTCGGATGCGTCGTCGGCCAAAAAGGTGACATCGTCAATCATGTTTATATGCACATTTTCGTGAATTGCCGAGCAAAGCGATACCTATAAAAGTGGGGGATGTGAGTCATACGGCTTTGCAAGAAAAATTGCTGGCCACGGTGCTCAAATTTCCAACGCTGTGGATAAATGGGAGAACTGATCATTCCATGCGGCTGTGCGGCGCGGCGGGGTTATGATGGTGGCACAGCGGTTGACTATCAAAGCCGCAGGGCACAAACCCAGTTTTATGATCCAGACATCCTCAAGAAAAGAAAACGGTCGTCCGTAATGAACGATGCACCACGAAAGCTGAACAGTGTACAACCCGCAGAGGCGATGTACCGCGAAGCCCCAAGCAATATTGAGGCCGAGCAGGCCCTGCTGGGAGCCATTCTGGTCAATAACGATGCCTATTATCGCGTCTCGGACTTTTTGAAGGGGCCGCATTTTCAGGAAGCCTTGCACCGCAAGATTTTCGATGTGGCCGCCGACATTATCCGCATGGGCAAGACGGCCAATCCGGTGACGATCAAGACCTTCCTGGCCGCCGACGACAAGGTGGGCGACCTGACGGTGGCCCAGTATCTGGCGCGGCTGGCCTCCGAAGCCGTCTCGATCATCAATGCCGAGGACTACGGCCGGGCGATCTACGACCTGGCGCTGCGCCGGGCGCTGATCACCATCGGCGAGGACGTCGTCAACATCGCCTATGACGCGCCGATCGACATGC
>DNPN01000007.1:43266-44259 GCA_003501385.1 Rhizobium sp.
TCCGCATGGGCAAGACGGCCAATCCCGTGACCATCAAGACCTTCCTGCCATCTGATCAAAAAGTTGGCGAGATGACGGTTGCGCAATATCTGGCGCGACTGGCATCGGAAGCCGTGTCCATCATCAATGCCGAAGACTATGGCCGCGCCATTTACGATCTGGCGCTTCGCCGCGCCCTGATCCAGATCGGCGAAGATATGGTCAACATCGCCTATGACGCGCCGCTCGACATGCCGCCGCAGGCACAAATTGAAGATACCGAGCGCCGCCTGTTCGATCTAGCTGAAAATGGCCGTTATGATGGCGGCTTTCAATCCTTCAACGATGCCGTGGCTTTGGCCGTGGACATGGCGGGCGCTGCTTTTGAGCGCGATGGTCATCTCTCCGGTATCTCCACCGGCATTCACTCGCTCGACAGCAAAATGGGCGGCTTGCAGCGGTCTGACTTGATCGTGCTGGCCGGACGTCCGGGCATGGGTAAAACCTCGCTGGCCACCAATATTGCGTGGAACATCGCCGCATCTTATGAACCGGAAGTGCAGCCCGATGGCTCGTTCAAGGCCAAGAATGGCGGCGTTGTCGGCTTTTACTCGCTCGAAATGTCGTCGGAACAGCTCGCCACCCGTATCATGTCCGAGCAGACGGAAGTGTCATCGTCGAAAATTCGCCGTGGTGACATTACCGAGCATGAGTTTGAAAAGCTGGTGGGCTTTTCCCAGACCATGCAGAAAGTACCGCTGTTTATTGACCAGACGGGTGGTATTTCCATCGCCCAGCTCTCAGCCCGTGCCCGTCGTTTGAAGCGTCAGCGCGGTCTTGATTGCCTGGTGGTAGACTATATTCAGCTGATGACCGGCTCCGGCAAATCCGGTGAAAACCGCGTGCAGGAAATCACCCAGATCACGACGGGGTTGAAAGCGCTGGGCAAGGAGCTGAATGTTCCCATCATCGCGCTCTCGCAGCTATCACGTCAGGTGGAAAGCCGCGACGACA
>DNPN01000007.1:44545-54217 GCA_003501385.1 Rhizobium sp.
CCGACGTGGTGATGTTCGTGTTCCGTGAGGAATACTATGTGCAAAACCTTGAGCCACGCGATCAGGCCGATCCGAAATATCCCGAATGGGAAGCCAATATGGAAAAAGTGCGTGGCACGGCAGACGTGATCATTGCCAAGCAGCGTCACGGACCCACCGGCACAGTCAAACTGGCCTTTCAGGCGCAGTTCACCCGCTTTGCCGATCTGGCCGATCCAAGCTTTACCCCTTACGAGGAAGCGTGATTACCATTCGCGCAAGGTACGCCTAGTTTCTAGGCAAATGGTAAGAAATGAAACATCTGCACCTCAAGAGCCGCCTTATCAGGCGGCTCTTTTGCTTATTGGCATAGCAATTGCTTGCTAAAAGCCAAAATCAACGTGGAGTTTTTTATGCACCGTCGAACATTACTGGCCGCCATTGGCCTTTCCGTTGCCTCTCTGACCGCAAGCCTGCCCGCCCACGCCGATGCGCTCAGCGACATCACCAAACGAGGCACTTTGCGCGTTGCCATTCCGCAGGATTTTCCGCCATTTGGCAGCGTGGGCACCGATATGCAGCCGCAAGGCTACGACATTGACACCGCGAAGTTGATTGCTGACAAGCTAAAGGTGAAGGTGGAACTGGTGCCTGTGGCCAGCGCCAACCGCGTTGCCTATTTGCAGACCAACAAGGTTGATCTGGTGATCTCCAGCCTTGGCAAAAACCCGGACCGCGAAAAGGTGATTGATTTCACCAGCGCCTATGCACCTTTCTACAATGGCGTTTTCGCACCGGCTGATCTTGCCATCAAGGATGCTGCCGGTTTGGCCGGCAAGAGCGTCGGCGTCACTCGCGGCGCAGTGGAAGACCTTGAACTGACCAAGATTGCGCCTGCAACGGCCACCATCAATCGTTACGAAGACAACAACGGCACAATTTCTGCCTTCCTGTCTGGTCAGGTTGATGCCGTTGCCACCGGCAATGTTGTTGCAGCCGCCATCCTTGCCAAAAACCCGCCAAAGCGGCCAGAGCCAAAGTTCCTGATCAAGAACTCACCTTGCTACATTGGCCTCAACAAGAATGAGCCAGCGCTTTTGGAAAAGGTCAACACCATCATTGCGGAAGCCCGCAAGGATGGTTCGCTGAACACAATTTCGGAAAAATGGCTGGGTGCGCCTGTGCCTGCTGATCTGTAAGCAGCTTACCATTTAAGACTATTCCTGGCAGGCCAAACAAGAATGGACCTGCCGGGATTTCATTGGGCTGAGGCGCTGCAATACAGGTCCAGCCAGTTTCGGGTGAAACACCCGCCCCGCTTTGGGAAAAGCCATGCATTATATTTTTGATTTCAGCTGGATGGCTGAATATTATCCCATCATCCTCAAGGGCATCGGCGTCACCGTCGAACTCACATTGATTGGCGGCGTGGTCGGAATCGCTTTTGGCATTGTTTGCGCCTGGGTGCGCGCATTGGGGCCAACGTGGCTCAGGCCGCCGATTGCCACTTATGTGGAATTGATCCGCAACACGCCCTTCATGATCCAGCTGTTCTTCATCTTCTTCGGCCTGCCTGCATCGGGCATCAAGCTGACGGAAATGGAAGCCGCCAATCTGGCGATGATCATCAACCTTGGGGCCTATTCCTGCGAGATTATCCGTGCGGGCATTGATGCCACCCCAAAAGGCCAGTTTGAGGCAGGAACGGCGCTGGCGCTGCGTCCTTTGCAAACCTTCCGGCTCATCATTCTCATTCCGGCACTGCAACGCATCTGGCCTGCTTTGTCGTCGCAATTGGTGATCGTGATGCTTGGCTCAGCGGTGGTGTCGCAGATTGCGGCGGAAGACCTGACCTTTGCCGCCAATTTCATCCAGTCACGCACTTTCCGCGCCTTTGAGGCCTATATGGTCTCAACAGCTGTCTATCTTCTTCTCGCCATTGCCCTCCGGCAGATTCTAGCCCTGATCGGGCGGCGGATTTTTCCCCACGGGACAACACGATGATCCAGTTCACCCTTTGGGATATTTTACGCAATCTACTGCTGGCCACCCGCTGGACCTTGCTGCTGTCAGTCGTCTCTTTCATTGGCGGCAGCGGTGTTGGCTTGATTTTGCTGTTTTTACGGATCTCCACCCACAAATCCTTCCGAATCATCGGTCGCGGCTTTATCGAATTCTTTCAGGGCACGCCGTTGTTGATGCAACTGTTCATAGCCTTCTTCGGCCTTGGCCTGTTTGGCATTGATGTTCCGGCATGGCTGGCAGCAGGTGTTGCGCTAGTCTTCTGGACTGCCGCATTTCTCGCCGAAATCTGGCGCGGCTGCGTCGAAGCCGTGCCAAAAGGCCAGTGGGAAGCGGGCAAAAGTCTGGCCCTGAGCTATCTGCAGCAGATGCGGCTGATCATCCTGCCGCAAGCGCTGCGCATTGCCATTGCGCCGACGGCGGGCTTTTCGGTACAAGTGGTGAAAGGCACCGCCCTCACCTCGATTATCGGTTTTGTGGAACTGTCAAAGGCAGGCGGCATCGTCACCAATGCCACGTTCCAGCCGTTTACGGTCTATGGATTGGTGGCCCTGCTCTATTTTGTGATTTGCTATCCACTGTCACGCTATTCCAAGCATCTGGAGCGGAGATTTGGTGCGGCCCCTGTGGGACATTGAAATAATGACTAACAAGGATTATCTTTTTTGCCCGGTATACAGCGCAAATGGTTCTGGTATCGGCCCATCGGCAGGCCAATCAATCAATTCAATATCTGATTGAAATATTTCCTGAAGCTCCAATAAAAGCTGTACTTCCTCGACCTCAGTTTTGAGATCATGCAAAACCTGAGGACGAGAAAACTTAGGCTGCCAATGCCAATTAACGATCCTTCCTGCCTTAAACATGTCATAAAGTTTATGAGTGTCGACGTGTGCTCTACATAGGGTCATATCCATACAATCCTTAAATTGTTCCTTCTTTGTTCTAAATACAAGCAGTTTGAAAACCTGTCAATATCCAACAACAGCAGCCAAGCCCCGTTTCAGTCTTGAAGAAAAGTGCTAGGCTCATTGCAGAGTTTTCCAGCCATGAAGCGTTTCAATGACCCAATCTTCGTTTGACATTCCACCCGCCGATGCCTTTTTGAATGCGCCGCTGAGGGCAACCATTGATCTCCAGGCGCTGACAGACAATTGGCGGTTCATGAGCCGCCAATCGGGCAAGGCCCGCGCCGGCGCTGTGGTCAAAGCGGATGGCTATGGCATTGGCATCGAAGATGCCGGGCAGACGCTCTATAATGCCGGAGCGCGGGACTTTTTCGTGGCTCTGCCTTCGGAGGGGGAGACCTTGCGCACCTATGCGCCCGACGCCCGCATCTTTGTGCTCTCGGGCATCTGGGAAGGCATGGAAGAGACCTTCTTTGACAATGATCTGGTGCCAGTGATTGCCTCGGAAGAGCAATTGGCGTTTTGGATGCGCACCCTTGCTGAGCATGGCGAGCATCCTTGCGCTCTGCATGTTGATACCGGCTTCAACCGGCTTGGTCTGTCGATGGAGGATGCGCTTTATCTGGCCTCCGATGTATCGCGTCCCGCCAGTTTTTCACCCGTGCTGATTCTCAGCCATCTGGCTTGTGCCGATGATCCAGCGTCACCCATGAACAAGCGGCAGCTTGAGGCCTTTCACACCGTGCGCTCTGCGTTTGAGGGCATTGAAGCCAGCCTTTCCGCGTCAGCAGGCACATTTTTGGGGGCTGATTATCACTTTGATCTCACCCGCCCCGGCATTGCACTTTACGGCGGCGAAGCAGTCAATGGTGTGGCCAATCCGATGCAGCCCGTAGTGAAGTCGGAAGCAAGGATACTTCAAATTCGCACCGCCAAGGCAGGTGAAACCGTGAGCTATGGTGCAACCTGCACGCTCACACGCGATAGCCGCCTGGCCATTGCTTCCGTGGGTTATGCCGATGGTTATTTGCGCAATCTCTCCGGCCACGGTGTGGCGCTGCGTGATGCGGGCATATCCGGCGCTTACGGCTTTATTGCGGGGCAAAAAGTGCCCGTGGTGGGCCGCATCACCATGGATATGACGATTTTCGATATCACCGATGTGCCAGAAAAAGCCATTGCTGCCGGGGATTATGTTGAGCTGTTTGGCCCCAATATGCCGATTGATGATGTGGCGCGCGCAGCGGGCACCATCGGCTATGAAATGCTCACAGGGCTTGGCTTGCGCCATGAGCGCCATTATCTCGAAGCGGAATAAGTGAAACTGGGACCGCTATTGCGGTCCCACATAATCCATAATGCGGTTTTCGCGCACCACAAACAGCTTGCCCGTTTCCGTCTGATCCGGCCCCAGCAATGGCATCATGGCCTTGGCAATGGAGGATGGATGCGGCAAGGTTTCAGGGTCTTCGCCCGGCATGGCCTGCGCCCGCATAGCGGTGCGGGTGGCACCGGGATCGACAGAGAGAATGCGCAGTGGCAAGCGCTGTGATTCGGCAGCCCATGTGCGGGCCAAAGCCTCAACAGCGGCTTTCGATGCGGAATACGGACCCCAGAAGGGTTTGCATTTATGGGCAGCGCCGGAGGAAATAATCAAGGCGCGACCCTGATCGGATTTGGTGATCAGCGGATCAATCGAGCGGATCAGCCGCCACGTGGCCGTGACATTGATGGTCATGACCTTTTCAAAGACCTTGGCTTCCACATGGCCCACGGGGGAAATTGTGCCCAGCACGCCCGCATTGGCCACCAGAATATCCAGCTTGCCCCAGCGTTCGAAAATCGAGCCACCGAGCGCATCAATGGCGGCCATATCGGCAAGATCAAACGGCACCAGTGTCGCACGACCGCCGACTGACTTAATGGCGTCGTCAAGCTCTTCAAGACCACCAACCGTGCGGGCGCAGGCAATGACATGCGCACCAGCCTTGGCAAGTTCCACCGCCGTGAAATAACCGATACCGCGTGATGCGCCTGTCACCAGCGCGATACGGCCTTTAAGATCAATGCTCATGCCCCGCTCCCCCCAATATTCACTCAGCCGTGGCTGGCCAGAACCGATACCTTCCGCCCAGCCTTTTCGCCTTCCTTGTCCAGCAGTCGGGTTGGGTAATCGCCTGTGAAATAATGGTCGGTGAACTGCGGGTTTTCCGCGTTGCGTGGCTCGCCGCCAACGGCGCGATAGAGACCATCAATCGACAGGAAGGCCAGAGAATCGGCTCCGATATATTTCGCCATCGCCTCTGGGCCAGCATATTGATTGGCCAGCAACTTTTCCGCATCCGGCGTATCAATGCCGTAGAAATCGGGATGATAAATCATTGGGCTGGCCACGCGGATATGGACTTCCTTGGCCCCGGCATCGCGGATCATTTGCACGATTTTCAGCGATGTTGTGCCGCGCACGATGGAATCATCCACCAGAATCACGCGCTTGCCCTCAATCATCGCCCGGTTGGCCGAATGCTTGAGCTTGACGCCAAAGGCGCGGATCTGCTGGGTTGGCTCAATAAAGGTGCGGCCCACATAGTGATTGCGAATAATGCCATATTCAAACGGAATGCCGCTGGCCTGGGCATAACCCAAAGCAGCAGGCGTGCCACCATCTGGAACGGGAACCACTACATCACCCTCGCAAGGGGCTTCAACCGCAAGATTGGCACCCATGTTCTTGCGGGTCTGGTAGACATTGCGGCCACTGACAACCGAGTCCGGGCGGGCAAAATAGACATATTCAAACAGGCAGGGACGCTCTGGCTGCGGACGAGCCGGACGGCGCGAATCCACCGTGATCGAGCCATCGGGCTGGATCTCGCAGATGATCACTTCGCCATTTTCCACGTCACGAACATATTTGGCACCGATGATGTCCAGCGCGCAGGTTTCCGAGCAGAAAATCGGCTTGCCATCCAGCTCACCCATCACCAGCGGACGAATGCCAATCGGGTCGCGGGCCGCAATCAGCTTGGTGCGGGTCATGGCCAGCATGGAATAACCGCCTTCCATCTGCCGAATGGCATCGATGAAACGGTCCGCTGTTGAGCTATGGCGCGAGCGGGCAATCAGATGCAGCACCACTTCGGTATCGGATGTGGACTGACAGATGGCACCCGTTGCGATAATCTGACGGCGCAGGGTCAAGCCATTGGTAAAATTGCCGTTATGAGCAATGGCAATGCCACCCTCTTCCAGCTCGGCAAACAAGGGCTGCACATTGCGCAGCGCCACTTCGCCCGTGGTGGAATAGCGGGTGTGGCCAATCGAGGCCGCACCGGGCAATTTCGCCAGTGTCACCGGATTGGTGTAGTGGTCGCCCACCAGACCCATATGCTTTTCGGTGTGGAACTGTTTGCCGTCGAAGGAGACAATCCCTGCGGCCTCCTGACCACGATGCTGGAGCGCATGCAGCCCAAGAGCTGTCAGCGTTGCAGCATCCGGGTGCCCCAAAATGCCAAACACGCCGCATTCTTCATGCAGCGTGTCGCCATCGAGGTCTTCAAGGAAAGTCGAGGAAATGGTCTGTTTCATTGCAGCAAGCCTTTGCTCGATACAGGGCGGGGAAGATCAATTTTCTGAATTATCACAGTCTCCGCCCCATATAAGAAGGCCTGCGATAAACGTCCATAGCGTGTTTGTCATTGTTGGGCGTTATATTTAACGCCCCCGCAACGCTGTTTCAGCGTCAATTACCGGTTGCGTCTTCCGCAGGTGCCTGACCATCGGCAGGAGCCGCCTGCTCCTTGCCCAGAATACGCGCACGCAATTGCGGCTCAATATCCTTTGGCAGAACGCCTTCGAGCTTGACCACCAAGGCATCCAGAAACGGCTTGGACTTGGCATTGTTCAGCCACTCAGGCCGCTGCTTGGCGTCGATCAGCCAGTTCCAGAAGGCCACGGCAACAACCAGAAGCAGGATACCGCGCGCCGCGCCAAACAGAAAACCAAGGGTGCGATCCAGCGCGCCGACGCGGCTGTCGATGATGAAATCAGCAATGCGCGATGTGATGAAGGAAATCAGAATCAGCGCAATCAGAAAAATACCGCCCGCTGACGCGGCAACAGCAATGCGCTGATCGCCAGTGTGGCTTTGGGCATAAGGAAGAACAAGAGGATAGAGATAGTACGCGGCGGCCACCGCGCCGACCCAGCTGGCAATCGACAGAACTTCACGCGAAAAACCGCGGATCATCGCAAGGACAGCCGAGAAAAGCGTCACACCGATGACAATACCGTCGAAAATCGTAATGGGCATTCAGTTCAACTCCAAGACCCTGTGCTGGAAACGCCAGTCAGGTTTAACGCCATATCCGGCCTTGTTCTTCACGTGGCCTCTCCTTACACCACGATTTGACGAAGCGAAAGGATCAATCATCATCCTGTTGTTGACGTGACTTCAGCTTTGATCCGGCAATGCGCACCACAAGGTCTGTCAGGCTTTCAATTTCGTTCCATCGCCCGCCCGTTTTGGGCAGATCAACTGACGACGCAGGCAGGACTGCGGAAGAAAAGCCCAGTTTTTCGGCTTCTTTAAGGCGCTGCCCCGTATGGGAGACAGGGCGCACGGCACCGGACAGGCTGATTTCGCCAAAATACACACAATCCGCTGGCAAAGCGACGCCCGCAAGCGAAGAGACCAAGGCCGAGGCAATGGCAATATCGGCGGCTGGCTCGTTGATTTTATAGCCGCCGGCAATATTGAGATAGACATCGTGTTGGCCCAGCCGAACACCGCAATGAGCCTCCAGCACAGCGAGAATCATGGCAAGGCGGCTGGAATCCCACCCCACCACCGCACGGCGCGGCGTGCCAAGGGCCGTTGCGGCCACCAGCGCCTGCACCTCCACCAGAATCGGTCTTGTGCCTTCCATGCCCGCAAACACGGCGGCTCCGGGGGCTTTTTCATTGCGTTCGCCCAAAAACAGCTCGGACGGATTGGCCACTTCGCGCAGGCCGCGATCTGACATTTCAAACACGCCAATCTCGTCCGTTGGGCCAAAACGGTTCTTGACGGTGCGCAGGATGCGATAATGATGGCCGCGATCGCCCTCGAAATACAGCACAGCATCGACCATATGTTCAACCACGCGCGGACCAGCAATCTGCCCCTCTTTTGTCACATGGCCGACCAGCACCATGGTGGCTCCGGTCTGCTTGGCAAAGCGGATCATCGCCTGCACGCCTGTGCGCACCTGCGTGACCGTGCCGGGGGCCGAATCGGCGGTGTCGCTCCAGAGCGTCTGGATCGAATCGATAATCACCAGATCGGGGCGTTTGCCTTCTGAAATGGTGGCGAGAATATCTTCCACATTGGTTTCGGCGGCCAAAAGCACATCGGTGTCGGCAGCATGGAGCCGCTGGGCACGCAAACGCACCTGCGCCACCGCTTCTTCACCCGAGACATAGACAACGCGATGCCCTTTGCGGGCCAGCGCCGCTGCTGCCTGCATCAGCAGGGTGGATTTACCAATGCCCGGATCACCGCCAATCAACACTGCCGAGCCGCGCACAAAACCGCCGCCAGTTGCGCGGTCCAGCTCTGAGAGACCCGTGGGAATGCGCGGCGCTTCTTCAATCTCGCCAGACAGCGAGGTGAGCGTCACCGGACGGCCCTTTTTCGGCACCTTGCCGGGGCCAGAGCCAATGCCGCCCATCGGGTCTTCTTCAACAATGGTGTTCCACTCGCCACAGCCATCGCATTTGCCAGCCCAGCGGGTGTGAACCGTGCCACAATTCTGGCATATAAATTGGGTTTTGGCCTTGGCCATGGGTGCAAAAATCCTGCAAAATTGCTCCGTCAAAACAGAACAAAAAGTGAATTAATCATTGTCTGTTAGAAGAAACATCGTGTTGATGCAAGCGTGACAAGCCTCACGCGCTTCAAAGAAAGCCACAGCCTTGCAATCCGCTGGAGTTACCCCCCGATTTTTTATTGGCCCGTTGAGGTTCGGGTTGAAAAAAGCCGCAAGAGGTGACTTAACCTTAGCCCGTCAGTGGCAAGCACTGGCATTTGAAGTTTTGCTTCGTCTCGAAAGATTAAGAAAGCGGCGTAAACAATGAGAGTTCGCGTGACAATGGTAGGCACAGGCTATGTTGGTCTGGTCAGCGGTGCTTGCTTTGCTGAATTGGGCCATGAGGTCATTTGCGTCGATAAGGATGAGAGCAAGATTGCCATGCTTCGGGCTGGCAAAATGCCAATTTATGAGCCCGGACTTGATGAGCTGGTACAGCGCAATGTGCAGGCTGGCCGCATTTCGTTCAGCACCGATGTGGCCGCAAGCGTGAAAGACCGGGACGCGATTTTCATTGCCGTCGGCACGCCCACCGAAAACGGCACCGGCCGCGCAGATCTGAAATATGTTTATGCCGCCGCTGCCGAAATTGCGCAGGCCACCACCGGCTTTACAGTCATTGTGACCAAATCGACCGTGCCGGTTGGCACCAACAGCCGGGTTTTTGAGATTGCCCAGCAAAACGTCTCGGCTGATGCGCGGATTGCCGTGGCCTCGAACCCGGAATTCCTGCGCGAGGGTGCTGCCATCAAGGATTTTCTGGAGCCTGATCGCGTTGTCGTTGGCGTGGAAGACCCTGAAGCCGCCGAAATGATGGAGCGCATTTACGCACCGCTGCTGATGCAGGGAAAGCAACCCTATTTCAAAACCGGCATTCAGACCGCAGAACTGATCAAATATGCCGCCAATGCGTT
>DNPN01000081.1 GCA_003501385.1 Rhizobium sp.
CGACGGGCTCGGCCCATCCGGCGGCGGCAGCAATCGGGCAACCACAACCGCCTCCAGCGATTTTTGCTCTGTGCCACCCAGCAGCGGCCAGGCGCGTACAACGCCAAATCCGCTTTGTTGCAAGGCATTGCGCCACATCGGGATGGACAACAGCGGCGAATGGTCAAGGCGCTTATCGTCATAGGTCCACCAGCCGGATGTCAGCCCGAAAGTGACCGTGAAGTAGTCCCGAACATCGGTGGCTTCGAGCAGCACCAACATGCCACCCGGCTTGAGCAATTGCGCCACATGCCGCAGGGTTGTGCCAATATCCCGCGTGGCATGCAGCACATTGCTGGCGATGACCAGATCATGGCAACCGAGGGCAAACCCCTGCTGTTCCAGCGGCGTCTCGATATTCAGCGGCCGGAAATCAACAAATGGATAATCCGCGCTGAACTGACGGGAACCATAATGGGTAAAGCTCTTGGAAATATCCGTGTAGATATAGGCAGGCTGATGCGCCACCCGCTTGAGGGCGGGCAGGACATGGCGGCTGGCGCTCCCCGTTCCCGCACCAATTTCCACCACGCTAAAGCCCGATGGTGCGGCGCTCCGGGCATGGTTCTCAGCCGTTGCGGCAATCAGCGCCGTTATGAATTCATTGGCGCTTTCATTGCCGCTGTAAATGCTGGTAAGCGCCTCAAACGAGCCTCCGGGGAAAAGAACCTCGTGAGGTTGCCGTCTGCCCGCCAAAAGATCGGGAATGGCTTCAATGCAGTTTTTCATAAACGGCAGGAAGGTCTCGATTTCACCATATCGCGCCCCAAGAGAGGCGATCTCTTGATCCAGACCAGTTTCACGACGCCGTTGCGCAAACTCCACCGCCTTGGGCGTCGCCTGAATGCGGTCGCCGTCCCATTGTAAAACGTCGTGATCAACAAGCATATCGACCAGCGCCGCCAAGAGGCGGCTCTGGCTTTCCTCACTGTGGAGACGCTGAGAAAGCTCCGTGAGTGTAAAGGTCTGCGCGAGCGTGCAAAACAGACCTTGCTGTTGCAGCACACCAAGCAAAATCTCACGAGTCATGGAGTTGATTGCCACATTCATCAGCCACGCCCGCTCAACTGTCTCAGGCTGGAGAAGATCTGAATGGCTATCCCACCATTGTCGTGCGCACTGCTCGACAACGGCAAGAGGCGCGTCAACGGCCAGGGATTTTGGTGGGTCAACAGGCCTTGCCTGTTGCACAACCTGTCCCGACACCGGCTGAATCTTCGGTCTCTGACCACAAGGATAGATCTGTGCGGCAAAGACATGCCCCGGCAAATGCACCCGCCGCGGGCTGCGTCCCTGATGCAGCAACGACCAGTCCACAGACCCGCCTTTCACCCAAAACGCCGCCGTGGCCTGAAGGCTGCTATCGGATGCTGCGCCCTCTGCGAGAGGCCCGCGCCGCCCGGTCCACAGGCCCGATCCGGCTTGGGTGCCATCACAATAGGTCGCAAGCCGTGTTGTCAGCTCCTGCACGGTGTCTGCAGCAATGGCAAGCCGTTCTTCCATGACTTCCCTGCTCACCTGAAGCGTGTAGGCAATGTCGGCAAGGTCCGCATCAGTCCATGCGCTCTCAACCAGGGAAATGCGCAATTTCTGTACCTTTTCAAGCAATTGCTCGCGGGTTGCAGCCGAAAGAACCACAAGCTGCTGGCCCGGATTGAAGCTTCGTGGGGCATTGCCAATCCCGGCACTGGCGGACACCGCCGGATATTCAATCACCATATGGGCGTTGGTACCGCTATAGCCAAAGGAACTGATCGCACCAAAGCGACGGCCTGTTTCGTCCACAAGCCATGGTTTCAGGGCCGTGTTCACATAGACCGGGCTGTCCGCAAAATTGATCTGCGGATTTGCTGTCTGGAAATTAACTGCTGGCGGCAATTGCCCATGGCGCATGGCCAGCAGCAGCTTGATCAGCCCCAACACCCCGGCGGCGGCGGTGGCATGGCCGATATTGGCCTTGAGTGAGCCAATAGCGCAATAGTTGCGCCGTGCCGTGACACCGCCCAAGGCTTCGTTCACGGCCTGAATCTCGATGGGATCGCCCAGATTGGTGCCGGTACCATGGGTTTCCAGATAGCTCAGTTTTTCAGCATCAACCCCGCTTTGGGCCAGCACCTTGCTGATCAGGTCACGCTGTGCCCGATAGCTGGGTGCCGTGAGACCCGAGGTGCGACCATCCTGATTGGTGCCGCTGGCGCGGATGATACCATGGATAGGATCCCCATCGCGTCTGGCATCCGAGAGCCGTTTGAGCACCACCACGCCTACGCCCTCACCCAGCAACATGCCATCCGCATCGCGATCAAACGGACGGCAGCTGCGCGAAGGCGAGACAATGCCCAGCGCTTCCATGGCGGCGAAGATGCCGGGATGGCTATAGACCGTAATACCACCCGCCAGTGCCATATTGGCCGCACCGCTTTGAATCAGCCGCACTGCCGTATCAATTGCCACCAGTGAGGACGAGCAGGCCGTATCAATGGCCAACGCCGGACCGCTAAGGTTGAGGAAATAGGCAATGCGTGCCGCCATCACGCTGGTATCGGCCCCGAGAAGGGCATGGGCTGTATAAGCCGATTGTGGCGGCAAGGCATTGGTGCCAATCACCGTTGCCACGGATTGCCCACCGAGAGTGGCCGGATCATACCCGGCATCTTCCAACGCATGATAGCATTCTTCCAGCAAGACGCGCTGGGCAGGATGCATTGCAGACGCCTCATAGGGTGAAATTTTGAAAAATGCGGAATCGAAGTGTTCAGCACCCGGTATGGCTCCGAACCGCGGCGGCTTTGCACCCGGCACCTCGCGCTGATACTCCGCCAGCGCTTCTGGATCAGACAGCGCCTGCATGGCATCACGGCCATCCCGGATGATTTGCCAGAACGCATCGGCATCGGCAGCATCGGCAGCACGGCAGGCGAGGCCAATGATAGCAATGTCATCATTCATCACCACGCTTCCGGGTGCCCTGGACATCGCCGGAGCCGAAACAGGTCCCCTTGATTTCTGCTCTGCCACATAGGTGCACAGCGCATCGAGATCATTGAACTCAAACGCAAGACTGGTTGGGAAGTTTGTCGCGAGGGCGCGGTTGATCTCATCCATCAATGCCACGGCATTGACCGAATTCAATCCCAGATCTTGAAAGGATGTCTTCCTGAGATCATCCGGGCTGACACCAAACACCCGCGCCACCACAGTTTCCATCACGGTATACAAGGGCTGACGGGCCACGGACGGCACCTGAGGTTGGGGAACAGCTCTTGCCACCGCCACAGGCGCGCGCGCCTCTGGCTCGAATGTGGTGGTTGCGAATGGATAGGTTGGCAGGCCGGGATAGCGCTTAGGTTGGTCCTGCGGGTCTTGGAACAGCGTCCAGTCAATGCTGGCACCACCAACCCAGGCGAGCGCCAGATCCACAAGGTCGGTCCGCTCCCCTGTCGGTCCGCGATAGGGCCGTGGTTTTGCGGCTTCGGCATGAAACACGTCACGCTGCACGTCGCCATCCAGCCATTTGCCCAGACGCAGGCTGATCCCGCTTGCTTCATCCGCCAGAATGGCCAGACGATGTTGAAACTCTTCACGGCCCATTTGAAGCGTGTGGTTGATATGGCCGAGATCCGCATCGTCCACCGTGGTCATAAACCGCCGCCATGCTTGGGCATAACTGCGCAATTGCGCCGCTGATCGGGCAGAGAGAATAAACAGACGCGCCGTTTGCGCCTTGAGCCCGCGCCGTTGATGATAAGCGATCGGGGCTTCCTCAATGATGACATGGGCGTTGACGCCTCCAGCCCCGATGCTGGTAATCCCGGCCCGCAAGGGCGCCGCAACACCGTCAATCATCGGTGCTACCCATTCACTGGCTCCAGTCTGGAGATCGAAGGGCAGTTGTTTGAAGTTGATGGCCGGGTTGATGGCCTGCGGCTGCAAAGTCGGTGGCAGGCGGCGACGTTTCAGCGCTTCCACCACCTTGATCAATTGCGCCATGCCAGACACGGCTTCGCCGTGACCGAAATTGGGTTTGATCGATCCCACGCCATAATGCCCCACAGCGTTTGTGCGGTGATCAAACACTTTGGCAAGAGCGCTCATTTCCACAGCGTCGCCGATTTCCGAGCCATTGGCGCTGCTTTCAATATAGCTGATCGAGCGCGGATCAATGCCGGATTGGGCAATGGCGGCGCGAATCACATCCGCCTGCCGATTTGGATTGGGCGTTGTGTAGCCGCTGGTGCGACCGCTGTGATTGACGGCGCTGGCCAGAATGGTTGCGTGAATATGATCGCCATCGGCCAACGCCTTCTCCAAAGGTTTGAGCACAATGACGGCGACGCCCTCGCCCGGCACAATGCCATTGGCATTGGCACCGAAAGCGGCGCAATCGGCCCGATCACTCAGCATCCGTGTGACCGTCAATTCCACGTAGGTAGACGGATGCAGATAGAGGTTGACACCCCCCACCAACGCCAGATCGCATTGGCCAGAACGGATGGCTTCGCAAGCCCGGTTCAGCGCCACGAGTGACGAAGAGCAGGCCGTGTTGGTGGCCTCGCTTGGACCGCCAAAATCCAGCACATAGGAAACGCGATTGACCAGCGCACCAAAGGAGGTCCGCGCCAACTCCAACCCCTCCTCTGCCCCCATCAGCTCAAAGCCATGTTTGGAGGCCCCGGCAAAAACACCGGCGCGTGCCCGCATCGCCGCAGGCATCTTGCCGGGTGCATAGCCAGCATCTTCCAAGGCTTTCCAGCATTCCTGCAGAAAAACGCGTTCCTGAGGGTCCATATTGCGGGCTTCAATCGGCATAAAATTGAAGAAGGCTGCATCAAACTGCTGATGCCCTTCCAGAAATGCACCCCATTTGGAATGGCTCTTTGAAAACCGCTCTCCGGCAAACGTTGACGACGAATAGTGTTCGCGCCAATCCCAGCGGTCGGCAGGGATTTCATCGATCACCGTTTCTCCAGCCATCAATCTTGACCAGAAGGTTTGAATATCCGGCGCTTTTGGAAAGCGCGCGCTCATGCCGATGATGGCAATCCTGTCCACCGGTGCCTCGGCAGATTTCGGATTGATCACTGTGATCGCTGTCGCCGTCTCGGCAGGCTTTGCCGGTGCTGGCTCCGGCTCTTTCGTCTTGAGCTGGATATTGGCGGCAGCCAGGGCGGCCCTGCACAAATCCGGGAAGCGGCCCGCAAGAAATGCCGCCAGTTGCGACAAGACCGAATATTCAAACAGCAGCGTATGGGATGCCTCAGGGAAGGTCTGCGCCAGAAGATGATTCATTCGGGTGCGCGCAATGGAATCGACCCCATAGTTTTCCAGTGAGGTTCCAACATCGATCACGTCTGCGGGGGTGCCCACTGTGTCAGCAATCAGGCCCACAAGCCAGCGCCCCACGGCATCGGCAAGGTTTTCTTCCTGAACCACCACAGGCGGCTGTGGCTGTGCGCTGACGCTTGCAGTGGCGACGACGTCGGACTTTGCCTGCTGCGCAACCACCTGTTGGACAGGTGGGCTTGTGACCGCAGCTGGCTCCAGATGCTTGCCGTAGTAGCCAGTTGCAAACGGATAACCGGGCAGAGAAATACGACGGCACGGCGCTTGAGGCCATTGCAGCGGCATGCCAATCACCCACAGCTGGGCGAGGCGTTCAAGTTCTCCCTTTTGGAACCAATTGGCAATCATCGCCTGCATGTCAGGACTATCACCAAGCAGGGCACCATACGGCGGACTGCCTTCGATTGTGCCCGCAAAGCAGGTCCGTCCATCCGCTCCGCTGGCGACAAACGTGTGCAGCCCGGCGACAAGCTCATCAAGGCTGTCAACGATGAACACAACGCGGTCCGCCATTGCCGCACGACCGGTTTGCAGGGTCCACGCCACCTGTTGCAGGGTCACGCCCGGCTGTTCAACGGAACCGGGCAGGGGCAACGGTTGGCTCCGCTCCACAACAGCTGTGGACGTGCCCAGAAGAGCATCCAGCCGTTCCTTCAACGCGCCCAGTGTGATTGTGGCCGGCACAAGGCTGAGATCAAGCCGCTCACCTGTGACAGATGAAAGCCGCTCACCAAGCCGGATCATATGCCCCGCCTCGAAACCAAACTGGTCAAGGGTTTCATTCACATCCAGCATCGCGCCATCCACCTGGAGCAACTCGGCAATGGTGCGGCTGAGATCGGCAAGCTCAAGACGAGAAGGCCCCGGCACGACATTGGCGATCGCATCCTGCGAACGAGAAGGTGCCAGCGCCTCGGCAAGCTGTTGGGCGGCAAGTTTTAACCGATCCGGTCCTTGGGCCGACAAGGGCACAATAAAGCGGCCCGTAGCATTTGGCTCCACCTGCTGTTCGGGCAGGAATTCCTCCACCACAAGATGGGCATTGGTCCCACTGATACCCAAGGATGTGACAGCGGCCATCCGCGGTGAACCCGCCTGCCGTGGCCATTCGCTGCATCGACTGTCAATTTCGCAAGGCGAGCGGCCAAAATCGATCATTGGATTGATCTGCTGAAAATCTGGCATACCGAAATACGCGCCAAGTTTCAGGCCGAGCAATGCCTTGACCAGACCTATGGCACCAGAGGCAGCCCCGGCATGGCCGATAAATGCTTTCGCGCTGCCGACTCGGCATGACTGTTCACCGCATACCAGTGCGCCGAAGGTTCGCGCAAGCGCATTGGCCTCAATGGGATCGCCGAGTTTTGTGCCGGTGCCATGGGCCTCAATGTAACTGATGCGTGCTGGATCAATCTCGAAACGGCGATAGACGTTGTTCAGCAATCGTTCTTGTGCCTCGCCACTTGGGGCTGTCAGCCCATTGCTGGCCCCATCGTGATTAACGCCCGTGCCACGAATAATGCCGTGGATCGGATCCCCATCGGCCAGAGCATCCTTCAGACGCTTCAGGGCAAACATGGCAATCCCTTCGCTGAACACCGTGCCATTGGCCGCAGAATCAAAGGTTTTGCATTCGCCATTGGGCGACAACATGCCACTTTGGGCGAGCGCTGCCAGCGTGCGCTGGTTCAGATCAGCATAGACGCCGCCAGCAAGAGCTATCTTGCATTCACCGGAACGCAGACTTTCTGCGGCAACATGGATGGCCACCAGCGACGACGAGCAGGCGGTATTGATCACCAGTGCCGGTCCCGAGAAATTCAGAAGATAGGATACCCGGCCCGCAATCACCGCATCGGAAGCGCCGGTGAGCGTTTGATGCACATAGCCGGTGGGTTCAACACCCACGAACACGCCAACAGATTCGCCGCGCAAGGTGTGCGGATCGACACCCGCATTCTCGATGGCGCGCCAGCTTTCGCGCAGCACCAGCCGTTGATGCGCGCTCATCGAATGGGCTTCAAACACCGGAATACCGAAAAAGGCAGGGTCAAAAGAATCGCGCTCACTGAGCACGCCACCCCACCGATAAGGCTGCCCCTCACCCTGAAGATAGGGCTCGGGCAGCAGACCAGCGGTCATGCGGCCTGCCATCAGATTGCGCTGAAACTGCGCAATCGTCGGCGCGCCGGGAAATTCGCCAGACATGCCGATAACGGCAATGGAATGGTTATCCACGGCAACCGTATGGCTGCTCGCATAGGGCGTGGGCGCGTCCACATGGGCCACGCCGGAGACATCCTCTCGGGCGCTCTCCAGAAGCGCTTGCGCTTCAAAGGGGTCGAGTGCTCCGCGCGCATATTGTTCAACAATAGTTTCGAAACTAGAGATGTGTTCGTGTTTCAATGTTTTGATCCAATAGCTTGAGAATATCGCTGGATGAAAGTTCACCGGCCTCAAACCGGGCTTTCAAACTATGAATAAAATCGAACTTGCCCTCGCTGGCTTGACGCGCTGGAGGCTGAGGTATCGCGCTGGACAAGCGGGACACAAGATGATCTGCAAGCAGGTCCAAAGAGGTATAATCGTAAAGAACAGAGCCGTTGAGCGACACGCCAAGCGCATCGCCAACGTCGGACGCAAATGCCATTCCAACAATAGAATCAACACCTTGATCCGAAAAATTCCGATGAGAGACAATCGCGTTTTCACCAACACGCAATGCTTTGGCGAGATGCTTGGTCATCAAGGCAACAATGGCCCGCCGGTCCACATTGGATTTCGCTTGAGGTTCCTTGCTGACAGGTGTCGATTTGACGACCTGTGGCTGACGGATACACAGAACCTGCCCCGCCGTTCCGGCCCGCAGGGAAGAAAGGCTCAGGGCTAGGCAGGCGCAGGCCTCCTCATCGCTGAGGAAACCGCTTGCATCAAGACCACTGGCACGATCGCCCAACAGAGCCTGCCAACCTCCCCAGTTGATAACGCCAACCGGGAAACGGGCCTTGATGGCCAAGCTGCGCGCATACCCGTCAGCAAAGGATACGCCCGCCGAATAGGCCGGATGGGTTGCAGCTGCCGCAAACGCTTCCGCCGAGGAGAAGAAGCACAGGAAATCCAGCGGCAGGTCAGCAACAGCACGATAAACATTGACGGCACCTTCCGCCTTGATGGCAAAGATCCGGCGGAATTCGTGTTCCTGCAAGCCAGCATTCGGGCTGTTGTTGGCCCTCATGTCGCTGGCCGCAAAAATGACGCCATCAATGCCACCCCAGAGCTGGCCGATCTGCCTGATCGCGGCAGCAATATCCTCGGCCTGCGTGGCATCCGCCCTCAGGTAAAGTGGTCTTGATGCCGGATCGAAACCATTGAGCAGCGCCGCAACAGCAGGATCATTGGCCGATCTGCGACCCATCCAGGCAACCCGCGCCTGATATTGGTCGCAGAGATAGCGGGTGATGACATTGCCCACCACGCCTGCGCCGCCAATCACCACATAGCGTCCACCTGCACGCAATTCAGCACCCGGCTTTACCCCTTGGTCAAAGGGCTTGTTGTCACGGGCCAGACGCTTGCCACCCTCAAGACGGAAAACCTCGCCCAGGGGGGAAGGCGGTTCGGTCATGATCATCCGGGCCAGATCGGGCATTGTCCCAAACCCATCCGGCGTTCCAGCCAGCTCCAGAGTTCGTACCCGGAAAGGTCCACCTTGGCGTGCGAGATAATAGGCAAGACCGGGCAACCCATTGCCGCCATCGACATCACCGTCTTGAGTGACGACAAAACAATCCAGCACGGGAGAGGCCAACTCAGGCCGCGCCCGCAATGTGTTGATCAATCGCAACAACGCCAATTCTGCCACAGGCTCTTGCGGCTGTGCCTGCCAACCAGAGCCCGCCGCGATGACATAGAGGGCGTCAATCGGCCCATGGCTTGCCAATACCGCCTCCGGCCAGCCGGAATGCGCGGTTGAAAGCCCCTGTCCTGCCGCTGCATGTGCTTGGGGCAGCGCACCAGCCAGCTGAACGGTCTGCACCTGTGCATCCCGATTCCGGGTCTTGATCCGGCCTTTCAGTGCCTCCACCAGAGGGGCAGCGCCATCCGGTGCCACAATCAACACCCGCGAAGAGACCGGCTCCTGGGCAGGGCTGGATATTGCGGCTTGGGTCCAGCCAACTGCCCGGGCAATCTGATAGGCCGAGGGATGGATCGCCGGAACAGGAATTTCGACCTGTCGAATATCAACACTCTGCGTTTTGTTGATCAGGTCAGTGGAGAGCTTCAGCGGGGCAGCCTGCTGTTGCGTGGCAATTTCCGACTGGCCGATCCAGTGTCGAATACGCGCGAAGGGATAGGTCGGCAGGCTGATCCGCTTTGGTTGGCCATTGAGCGGCAGATGCACGCGATCAAGCGCTCCTCCGGCCATCCAGTGCTGTGCCAGAGCCTGCCAATCCCCCGTTTCTATCCAGCGGGACAGCTGCGTTTCATTGGCGGGTTTGTTTACGCCTTCAGCGGTCGCCATCGACATATCCGATGTCAGCGATAGCATGGTGCTGGCTCTTTCCAGCTGCCCATCCAAATCTTGAAGATTGTCTACCACACCAGCCCAGCGCACAGGCTGGGGTTTACGCCCCACGCGCAAGGTGTAGGCGATATCTGCAAGCCGCAAGACCTGTCCCAATTGTCGGGCAGTCCTGATGAAGTGTAGAAGCCGCAACACTTGTTCATGCAATTGCCCTTGTGTGCGGGCGGACAGCAAGATGAGTTGCGGATTATGCGCATCAGCGCCAGCATTCTGCGGATAGACAGCTTCTTCGGTGTATTCCTCAAGAATGATATGGACGTTGGAGCCGGTTGCGCCAAAAGCGCTAACGCCTGCGCGCCGGGGCTGATCCTGACCTTCCGCAGTTTTTGGCGCAGGCCAGACATCCAGATCGCGCTGGATGCGGAAAGGGGTTTTGTCCAGCTGCAACATCGGATTTACCGGATCGGCATGCAGTGACGGCACCAGCAGCTTATGGTGCAATTGCAGGGCCGTTTTGGTCAGGCTGCCAATGCCAGCCGCCGATTCCGCATGGCCAATATTGGATTTGACTGAGCCAAGTGCGCAATATCCACTCGCATCCGTGTGCTGTCGAAATGCCTTTGTCAGCCCGTTCACTTCCACCGGATCACCCAGCATGGTGCCGGTGCCATGCGCTTCAATATAGCCAATGGAGCGGGCATTCAGGCCGGACCTGTCCAAAGCATCGCCGATCACCGCGGCCTGCCCAACCGGATTGGGCACACTGAACCCGCTGGAACGACCGACATGATTGGTCGCACTGGCGCGGATCACCGCATAGATATGGTCGCCGCTGGCCTTCGCATCGCTCAGGCGTTTCAGCACAAAAGCCCCAACGCCTTCAGAGGATACATAGCCATCGCCACCCGTGCCAAAGGCGCGGCATCGCCCATCACTGGAATGCATGTTGACCTGACCATAGGTCTCGTATTTCGCCTTGTGCAGGGAAAGATTGACACCACCGGCAATGACGGCATCACTTTCACCGGCACGCAGGCTTTCCACCGCCAGATGCACCGCCGTCAGGGACGAAGAGCATAGTGTATCCACCGCCATACTAGGCCCGTGCAGATCAAGTGCGAAGGACACCCGGTTGGCAATTTGTCCCTGATTGATGCTCAGGGGCCATGACTGGCCATCCGCTGCTAGAGCATTGGCCTCACTGCCCACCAACATATAATCCTTGTGCATAACGCCTACGAAAACGCCAACCTTGCGTCGGCCATCCGTGGCATCAGGGGTCAGGCTCAACGGCGTATGCCCCGCATCTTCCAGAGCTTCCCATGCGGTTTGCAAAAACAGGCGCTCTTGCGGGTCCATGATGTCTGCTTCCGGACGCGAGATATGGAAGAAATCGCAATCAAACTTGTCCGCATCGTCAAGGAAGCCGCCGTAGCGCGATTGCTGTGGCTTGCCGCTTGCTGTGCGGGCAATTGTATCTGGCAAGGACCAGCGCGAAGGGGGAACCTCTGTCACGCTATCCAGACCGCGTTTCAAATTGTCCCAGAACGCCGCAACATCATCAGCACCCGGATAGCGACCCGCCATGCCGATAATGGCGATGGGCTCGTCACGCCTGACTGATGATGCGGCGTAAACCGGGGCTGCCAAGACCGGCTGGCTGAAATCGCGTCGGTTGAGGTTTGGGCGTGGCAAGGGCTGACGTTTTGCCACCAGACGATCTTGCGGATCGGCAGCCGCCAGAATGGCATGGGTATTGGTACCGCCATCCGCAAAGGAGCTGACCGCAGCCGCCAGCAAGGGCGCGGGCCAATCGCCCACCTGCCTTGGAAACACCATTCCGGCGTCCCGCATATCAAAATGCGGCAAGGATTGCTGCCCGCTCAGGAAGGGCACAAGCTGGGCATGCTCCAACATGAGCACAACTTTGATGATCGCCGCCATCGCCTCAGAGCACAGCGTATGGCCTATATTGGGCTTCACGGAACCGAGATTGAGCGGGAACCCTTTGGCCTGAGGACGATAAACATCGCGGATCGCCTTCAACTCGACAAGATCGGTTGTAGCCGAGCCGCTGGCATTGGTTTCGATATAGACAACATCCTCGGCGTTCAGGCCGCTCTGCTTCAGCGCCTTTTGCATCACCGCCTTTTGTGCGGCCAGATTGGGCGAGGCCGGTCCAACGGTGCGCCCGTCATTGTTGACGGCAATTCCCTTGATGACGGCGCGGATGCGGTCACCATCGGCTCTGGCCTGTGCCAATGGCTTGAGCAACACAACGCCCGCCCCTTCAGAAGGAACAAAGCCGCTGCCGCGTTGATCAAAAGCGTGAAATTCCGGGCTGGTGGCCAGAATGCCGCGCTGGCCGAAGATCTCATGGCCCTCATCGGTGGAGAGCAGGCTCACGCCTGCCACCATGGCCATTTCAATATCACCGGCGCGCAGGGCAGAAACGGCACTGCTCATGGCCGTGAGCGCTGAAGAGCACGCACTATCAATGACCAGGCTTGGGCCACGCAGATCCAGAAACCGCGAAATGTTGGTGGCCAGATAATTCTGCCCCACCACCACAACTGGATTGCGGGTTTCCTGCAATCGTTCCATGGACGGCGCATGTTTGGTGCGTCCACCCACATACACGCCAATCTCGCGGCCACGCAATTCATCCTGTCGATAGCCTGCATCACAGCAGGCATAGATGGCCTCTTCCATCACCAACAGGGCCTGCGGGTCCATGGCCGCTACATCCTGAGGGGACATCAGAAAATAATCCGGATCGAAAAAGCCAAAATCGTCAATCAGACCGGCGAAATGATGGGTCTGCCGGCCCCAACGCTTTTGCGGCACACGGGTAATGGCGCTTTTGCCATCGCGGATCAGTTGCCAGTAATCCTCTGGTGTCGCAGCTCCAGGGAAGCGGGCTGACAGGCCGATAATAGCAATATCCGTTGACGATTGCTGTCCACGTTCAGGCTGCGGCAGGGTTGTTACCTTGGGCGTATCGTTCAAAGGTGCGGACTTCGGAAGACTGACAACCTCTGGCGTTTGCGCCTCCGGCAAGAGCCGTCTGGCCAGCGCCGCACCATGCTCCTTGACCAGCCAGCTCGCAAAACCGCCGATATGGCTGTGCTCAAGAATGGCGGAGGGATCGATCTCCACCTGCAATTCACGGTGAATGGTCTGCACAATCTCCGTGGTCATGATCGAATCGACGCCATAATCTTCCAGTGCGCCATCGCGATGCAGACGGTTTTTGTCGAAATGCAACAGCCCTGCCAGAATATCGATCACCCAATTCTCCGCAGCGCTGGTCAGATCGGGCAAGACAGACGGCGTAAGGGCAGGAACAGCTGTCGTGATTTTGTCTTCACGAGGCAGCGTTGTTTGTGCCGCCGCAGCCTTCGTGGATCCAAAACGGCGTCTCACAAGGCCCTCTGGCTGCCAGAGCGCGCCATCGGCCACCACCGCTGGCATGACAACGCCAGTGAGCTTTTGCGTTAAAATCTGCTCAAGCAGCGCCAGACCTTCTGCCTCGGCAAGCACACCAAGGCCAGTGCTGGCATAGACCGGACCGGGTGCAGCCTCCCCCATGCCCAGCGCCCAGCTTGGCCATTGGATACTGACAATTGGCAACGTGTCTTGCTGCATGAAGGCCACGTGATCCATATAGGCATTGGCCATGGTGTAATCAGACTGGCCCACGGCAAGCGCTGGCATAGCGGCGGCAACCGATGAAAACAGGGCCAAAAACCGCAGTCGCTCCGGTTGAACGCATTGCATAATTCCATCAAGGCCAAGGGTTTTCGGCGCAAGCACATCGTGAATGTGCGCCAGTGGCTTGCCGGTAAAGGCAAGATGCGCACGGTCCACGGTGCCCGCCGCATGGATGACGGCTGAAACCGTCCCCAGTTCCGCTTCCGCCTCCCCGACACTCTGTGCCATGGCAGAAGGGCTGAGCGTACCATCCATCGGCAAGGACAGAACGATCACCTTGGCACCCAGCGCCTCAAGCACCTGAATGGCCGAGATTTTTTCCGCCAAGGGTCCGTGGATATGGTTTCGCCATTCCGTCCGGGGAGGCAACAGGTCTCGCCCACTCAACAACAAGCGCCGCACACTCCAGTGACGGACAGCGTGGCGTGCAATAGCTAGGCCGATGCCGCGCGTCCCACCCGTGATCCACAATACCTCTTGTGGATTGAAAGTCAGTTGTGCGGCAGGCGATGGAGCGCAAGCAAGCTCACACATCACCGACCGCAGGCGCTGGCCGCTACGGTAGACCAGGGCGTTGTCGTCTCCGTCATCGCCCAATTCCTGGATAATCGCCTCAATCTGATCCTCAATCCCGGCAGCAGCATCCAGATCAACATGGCGCGAACGCAGTTTCTGGTATTCGCTCTGCAACATCCGATAGAGCGCCGCCCGTCGTGCGGCATCCCCTTGAAGGACACCGTGCCGATCCTCCAGACCACACGTCACACCCATCAGCAGCGAACCTGCGGCCAGATGCGGAACAAGCTTTTGCAGCCAACGCAGCCAACCATCAAAATCCGCTAGCGACGCCGCATTGCTGCATCCCGTCAGATCCACGATTGCTGCAAAGTCCTTGGCGACCGCGACATCAGGCAGGCTGGCGGGGGTGATGATCTCAGCCGAAGCCACTCGAGATTGAAGACGCAGTGCAAGAGCATCCGTCGCACTTACGGCAAGGATTGCCAGTCTTTTCTCACCCAAACCAAGATGGCCGGTGGCGGGAGCGGGCTGCCAGTCTTTTTTCAGCAGGCATTGCGGCCTGCCTTGCGGCGGCTGCGGATGGTCTGCGGGTCCATATTGTGCTACGATGATTTCCGCAAAGGCACCCGGTGCCTGCAAGGGACGCCATGTTTGGCCAAACCCTGCCCCGTGCAAGGCACGCTCCCAAAGCTGGCCATCCAGCATCGGGGTTCCGGGCAATCGGTTCTCGCCATCCTCATAAATCCACCAGCCATCCAGCAGGGCGAAAGTGCACAACAGCATAGCGGATTTTCGCGTGACTTCGTTGAGGATCAGCAATCCGCCGGGGCGCATGCCCGCTGCCAGATGATCCAGAACAGGAGCAATATTGCGGGTTGCGTGAAGAACATTGGCCGCGACCATGACATCCACGGGGCCATCGACAATCACATCCGGGCCTGCTGACGTCTCAATATTCCACAGCGCATAGCGCAAGTAGTCGCGCCCGCGGCCCAGCCCGTTTTCGGCTCCGGTGAGGAAGGCAGGCGAAATATCCGTATACCAATAGCTGATCTGCTCGGCATAACGGTCAATTTTCGGCAGAATTTCAACCGTGCTGCTGCCCGTCCCGGCACCGGCTTCAGCAAGGCGAACAGTCCGGGCACCATCTTGTGTCAGACGCGCCTCAACGGCCCGCGCAACAATGGCACTGAGTGTGGCATTGAGATGGATCGCCAAAGGATTATCACGCAACAGCGCCATAACCTTGCTCTGGTTTCCGCCGGAAAACAGCAGATCAGTGGCCTGTATTTCGCCACGGATCACCCCGCCAATATGGTCAAGGCAATGCTCCACCACTTCAATCTGGTTGGCCCAGTTCGGATCGGCTGCAAACCGCGCACGGGCAAGCTTTGCCTGCGGCTCAAGTTCGCCACGCACGCAGGAAAGACCAAGATTTGTCAGCACAATGCCATCTGGAGCACGGCTCACCAACCCTTCAGCCTCCATAAGCTCTGCTGCTTCATCAAACCAGCGTTGATATTTGCTGCTGACATCGGCCTGCGAAAACCGTCCGCTGCTGACAAGCTGACGGGTCAGTGCCAGGGCAATCCAACGGTCCACCTCGGATGACTGCACCGTTTGTTGCAGATGGGAAATATCTAGACTGCCACGTACCTGTTCAAGCAACCCCGCCGCCTGATGTGATGGCACATCAATGGAGGTTGAAGAGAATGCAGCAGGAAAGTTTAGTGCCAGATGATCGGCCAGATCACGCAGATTGGTGTGTTCGAAACATAAGGTCGGTGGCAGCTCTGCGCCGACCTCATCGCCCAGAATCTGCGTGATAGAAACGATTTCTGCCGAGTCGATGCCCATTTCATAATAGCCACGATCCAGAGGAAGCGTTTCCTCGACACGCCCCAAATGTCGTGCAAACAAATGTCTGACCCGGCTCTGGGCAGCGGTCACTTGCGATGACGCATGCGTTTGGGGCGTAACCGCTGCCGTGTCGCGCCTTTGTCCCTGCAGAAGCTTGCTGGCGAGGCCATCCAGTTCTGCCAGAATCTGCCCTTGTTCATCCACAAAACGCAGATCGAGCTGGGTAATATCGCCTTTGCGAACCATGGACTCTTTGCGGATAATCGCCAAACAGGGCCGATTTAACGGGGCAAAAAGCCGAAAATTCTGGATATACAGCGGCAGGTAAGCATCACCATCTCCCGCTTTTCCCTGATCTGCAATCCCTGCTGCCACGGCACCGGCCATGAGGAGGGCCGGATGGGCCAAAATCACAGTTTTGCTATCGGCCACCGGTGGAAAAAGACGGGCGATGAAGGCTTCAGCCGTGTCTTCAATCAGGCCACTGGCCCGTACATAGCCAGAATAATCCTGCCCACGTATCCGGTCTCGATCATATATCCCATCCAGCGGCAGGCTTTTTTGAGCCGAAAACGCTGAATTTTGCACGTCAATCGGTTGCGCGCTGCTGCGATCACGGGTGAACACCACCCGCGCGCTGGCATAAGGCTCCTGATCTGCGCGGTCGCGGGTGGCAATGGTCACACGCCATTCATTTTCAGCAATGGATACCGCGCACTGGGCAAGGAGCAGGCTCTCTCCCTCACGCACGCAGAGCGGCTGAATGGCGGTGAGATTGCGGATCTCCAGCGTTTCCAATGGATAACCCGCCGCCTGAAATTGCTGAAGGATGAGATCAAGATAGCCAACGGCAGGGAACGTCGCCACACCATCAACTTTATGACCCGCCATGATGGGTGTTTGCACTGTCAGTTCAAATTCCAGATCACGCAGATTGCGAATGTCCATGACATCATCCTCGGATGCAGAGTGCTGCGGGTTTGAGGTTGCGACCACAGGCGGGAGCGGAGGGGACGGCTCCGGCAGAACAGCTTGTGGTAACCAGCAACGATCTTTGCGGAAGGCATAGCCCGGAAGGGAAATTCTGGGCGGTACGGTCTTGGGGTAAAGCGACGGCCAATCGACGGACGCCCCGCTTAACCATTGTCTTGCCAGATCATGCGCCTTGTCCTGACGATCAGGATCAAGAGCCTCTCGCTTCAGCGCCTGCCCCGCCAGAGCTTGATCGAGCTGGGCCAGAAGATGGCCAATACTGTCAAACACCAGTGCGAAACGGTGGGCAAAAGCCTCGCGTCCCACCTGCAATGTCCATGCCAGAGAGGCGGGGTCCACCGTTTCGCACTCATGGCGCAGGAAAGCCGCAAAATCCGCAAGGGTTGCTGAAAGCGCCTCCGGGTCCTTGACGGAAAGAGCAAAAACATAGGGTGGTACTGCGACATGCGTTTTCTCATCCGCAATATATTCCTGCACAATGACATGGGCATTGGCCCCACCGGCTCCAAAGGAACTGATGGCAACATTGCGCGCCCTTGGCTTGCCATTGCGGCCCAGCGGCCTTGGCCAATCCCGCGCCTCGCGCTGCACTTCAAACGGCGTGGCAACAAAATCAATATTGCCATTCAGCGTTTCAGCATGCAGCGATGGAGCCAGGCGGTTATGTTCGAATTGCAGTAAAACCTTGGAGAGTGCGGCCATACCAGCAGCCGATTCAGCATGGCCGATATTGGATTTCACCGAACCAATCGGAATTTTATGGGCAACCTTGCCATCACGCTCAAAAGCCCGCTGCAAGCCTGCAATTTCAATGGGATCGCCCAGCGATGTGCCGGTGCCATGAGCTTCGATGTAATCAATCTCGTCCGGTGCAAGCCCTGCACGGTCAAGCGCCTCGGCGATCAGATCCCCCTGAGCGCGCGGGTTGGGTGCGGAATAGCCCTTGCCGGTGCCACCATGGTTGAGGGTTGATGCCTTGACCACCGCGAGAATGCGGTCCCCATCCGCCTTGGCAGCCCCAAGACGCTTGAGCAGCACGGCTCCAACACCCTCGGCCGGGACATAGCCAGACCCACCTTCGCCGAAAGAGCGGCAACGTCCATCGCGGGACAGGAAGCCACTGCGGCTCAACTGCACATATTTGAGCGGGTGACTGCTGACGTTGACGCCACCAGCAATTGCCACATCGCAATCGCCAGCGCGGATGGAAAGGGCAGCAAGGTGAATGGACGACAGCGCAGATGAACACATGCTGTCCAGTGCGATACTTGGACCATTGAAATTGAAGAAGTAGGAAACGCGGTTTGCCACGGACGCATAGGAGGATGACGTCGCAACACCCAGACCTTGCAGAGCCTCCTGCACACCATGGAGCTGATAATGGCCGTACATCATGCCGACAAAAACGCCGGTTTTTTGCTGGGCCAGATTTTGTCGTGTCACGCCTGCATCTTCAAGCAAATGCCAGACGGTTTGCAGAAAGAGCCGCTCCTGCGGATCAATATGCTCGGCTTCCATCTGTGCCATACGGAAGAACATCGGATCGAATCTATCAATATCCTTTAGAAATCCACCCCATTTGGAATAGCTTTTGCCGGGTTTTCCGGGCTCAGGATCGAAATAGTCTTCTTGATTCCAGCGCTCAGACGGAATGGTTTCAATACTGTCTTTGCCGCTTTCAAGGTTGCGCCAGAACTCTTGCAGCGTGTCTGCCTGAGGAAAGCGTCCGCTGATGCCGATAATAGCAATATCATCGTCATCATCAGTCTTGTTCACCGGTTCACTGACAGCCGATGAGAGCGATGCCAGCGGCATGCTCGGCGAGTGGTCATAATAGTCTGACTGTGGTTCAAAAACCGGGTCTTCCTCTGTCGGGTCTATCGATTCACCAGAAAAGGCCTTGATCGCCGCGTCCACCAGAGCATTATCCTTACCCGCCAGAAAACCTGTCAAATCGCCCAGTGTCACATATTCAAACAATAGCGTCTTGGGCAGGGTACCAAACACATCCTCAAGGCGGCGGGTAATTGACAGAGACAGGAAGGAATCCACCCCATAGCCATCGAGCGGCAAAGCTGGATCAATCTCTTGCGCTGACAGTTGTAATTCCTCGGTAAAAAGCGCGGCCAGCGCCTTCCCGAGTTGATGTGTTTTATCGGCAGCAGCATCCGCAACACGCGGCTGCATCTCAACCTTTGGAATTGGCTTTTGCAACCCCGCATTCAATGCCGACAACAGGCGCTGAGGATCACCACTCCCCACCAGAACCTGCGAATTGTCGCAGGCCAGCGCCCTTTCAAGTGCCTGAAGACCAGCATCGGAAGACAAGGGTTCAAGCCCGAAAGTGGATTTCATCAACAGCTCATGGCCGGGTGGAAGCTGGAAGCCACCCTGCCCCCAGAACGGCCAATTGATGGACAGACTGAAGCCGCGCCTTAACCCTTGTTCGACCAGACCTCTGCGCCACTGCATGGCGTGATCCATGAAGGCATTGGCAAAGGCATAATCTGCCTGACCAACATTGCCAAACACCGCAGCCGTTGAGGAGAAGGCAACAAAGCAGGCGAGATCATCATTTCGGGTGGCCTCATCCAGATAGGTCAGCCCGTAAAGCTTCGGAGCGAGAACAGCATCCGCAGAGGCGCGGTGTTTTTTCAGAATAAAGCCATCGTCCGAAACACCGGCTGCATGGAAAACACCACTGATGCTTCCAAAGCGGACGCGAAGCTGCGCCATGAGCTGATGCACCTCCTGCCGTTTCGTCACATCTGCGGCGATAACGGCGACGCGACTCCCCACCTCATTCAGCAAATCAAGGTGCGCCTTGACCGCAGGCGATGGCTCGTGACGACTGGACAGCACAATTTTTGCGTGGGTTGACTGCCGCAACAGCCATTCAGCCAGTTGTAAGCCGATAGCTCCTGTACCGCCGGTGATCAGATAAACACCGTCATCGGATCGTGGTGACCATTTGGATGTGAGGGTATTGGCAGAGATCGGCTCCCATGCCCTGATCTGACGGCGCCCCTCTAGAAGTCTCAGCGCCACGACATGTTCCGCAATGCTGAAGCACTCTGTCAGCAAAAATCGCATATCGGCGGTGGGTGCGTGGGCAACAACCTTGAAATCCACGGCAGGGGTTTCAGCCCGAAGAGAATGTGCAAAGGCGATCATGGCGGCATGCGTAGCATTTGCCAGTCCAGCATCGCCGCCCTGCTCGGCATACAGATAGAGATAGGGCAGACCACCCGCACGGGCAGTGATGAGTGCCCGGCAGGCTGTCAATGCGGCGTCAAAGCCGGTCGTCACACACTCACTCAACACGCCATTCTGCGCAGGCAGATGCACCACGGCGAGCGACCGGCCTGCTGCTTTTACAATCGTCTCGATACGATCAAACAGAGCCTGTTCATCAACGGTCCTCAGATCGATGATGTCCAATCCAAAACCAGCATTGGCAAGCCGCGTGTCTGCATCCCCTGCACCATCAAGGACCAGCAAGCGCTGCGGCTGGCTGCGGGATGCCGTTATTGCGCGTGCATCGCGCCAGACCGGCTGGAACAATGCCGCTTCGCGCCCCTCGGTTTGTGACGGATCACCCGAGATTTTGGGAGAGCGCATGCCACGAAATTGCATGGCATTCAATGCCCCAACAACCTCTCCGTCCTCGGACAGGAAGCGTGCATTGAACAATCGCTCACCTGTTTTCTCGACCAGAACATATCGCGCCAGCGGCAAGCGGGCGCGATCCCCTGTGATATCCTGCAACGAGAATGGAATGGCCGAATCCCGCGCAGGTCCCTCCAAACCGGCCATCATCAAGCCCGCAATTTGCAAAGGCGCGTCGAGAATGGCTGGGCTCACCAAAAATTGCGTCGCATCTTCAGGAACAGTGAGAGGCTTCAGCTCTGCCAACGCCTCATGCTCGCCCAAAGCCAGCCAATCGACAATCCGGAAACTGTCACCATAAGAGACCCCAAGCGTGACGAGACGGGCATAGAAGTCTTGGCCGCTGACCTGCCGGGGGCAGCGCTTCAACACACTCACCAGACTGGTTTTTTCCAATGCCGCGTAAGGTTGATCAAGCCTGCGCACAAGACCGGCACTGGCCGTCTGGCGCATGTCTTCACCTGCAAAAAGCTCAAAGGACAGCCCATCGGGTTTTGGCGAGAGCTTCAGAGTCAGAGGCACCGCCGCCCCTTCTGCGTCAACGGGCACAAGAACAGGGGCAACCCAGATCAGATTTTCCAGCCGGAAAGATGTACCACGATCAAATCGGGCAACCTTGAGCGCCAGCAGAAGAGAGCCAACACCGGGGAAGACCTGTTGTCCCGCCACAACATGATCTCTCAGGAAGGATTCCTGCCCTGTCAGCACCAGTTGGAAATGGCTGTCAGCCGGTTGCTGTACGGTGCCTTCAGCCCCTTTCACCCAATGGCGGGTGCGCTCAAACGGATAAGAGGGCAACGCAATGCGCGCCGGAACCGTGCCGGGGTATAGGAGGTTCCAGTCAATCTCCTCACCCGCCACAAAAAGCTGGGCCAGTTCATAGAGATTGCCCTCTCTGGTCAACATTTTGATCAGTGATTCAGTCGCAGGTTTACGAGCTGCCTGTCCGGATGCGTCAGACACAACCGCACTAAAAGCGGCAGGGTCTGCCAGCACATCGCCCTGCTCAACAAAGCCTTGCAAGCTTTCGACCAATGCCGCGTGACTGGCCGCGACAATTGCCAGCCGATGCGCCATGGCATCACGTCCGAACTGCAATGTCGCGGCAACGGAAGCCAGATCACCTTGGCTTTTGCTATTGAGGAAGGCTGCGAGACCCGCCACTTGGCGCACAAGTGCTGCACGATCACGGGCAGACACCACAAACAGCAAAGGCTTGCCTGCCAAGTCTGTGTTGGGTTCAGGTGTTTTCATCCATTCCTCCAGCACCAGATGACCATTGGCACCGCCAAAGCCAAATGAACTCAACCCCGCACGACGCGGATAGGCCCGCCCCTGCGGGTCATACCGCACCGGCCAATCCCGGGTTTGGGAGACCAAAGCCAGCCGGTTGGTGGTGAAATCCAAAAGCGGATTGGGATCTTGCAAATGCACGGTTCCGGGTATGCGTCCGTGCTTGAGGCTGAGGACCAGTTTGAACAGACCAGCAAGCGCTGCTGCTGCCTCCAGATGGCCGATATTGCTCTTGACGGAGCCGATCAGAATTTTCTCAACACCGTCCTGTGACGACGCTTGTGCCGCAAACACCTGATTCAGCCCGTCGACCTCAATGGGATCGCCAAGCGCGGTCCCAGTGCCATGGGCCTCGATGTAGCTGATGGTATCCGCCTCCACATCACCATCGCTCAGGGCTGCCCGAATGACCTCGGCCTGAGCATTAGGATTGGGGGCAGTCAGCGATGCACTTTTGCCACCATGATTGATGGCCACCCCACGGATCACCGCCTGTATGGGATCACGATCCCGAATGGCGGCCTCCAGCCCCTTCAAAACAATAGCACCAATGCCTTCACCGCGTGCATAACCATTGGCACGGCGATCAAAGGGTTTGCACCGGCCATCTTCACTCAACATCTCGTTTTTGCTCAATGTTTCATGCACGGTGGGCATCAGAATCAGATTGACCGCGCCTGCAATGGCAAGATCGCAATCCCCCCGACGCAAGGCATTGACGGCTTGATAAATGGCCGTCAATGCGCTGGAGCAAGCGGTATCCACCGCCAGACTCGGCCCCCGGAAATCCATCAGATAAGACAGACGGTTGGGGATGATCGACAGAGCAGCACCCGTCAGCGTATGGGGCTGGATGGACTGGCCTGCGGCTTTCTGCACCTCAAGATAATCGGAATTGGTCAGGCCTATAAACACGCCGACCCGCTTTCCGGCCAGTTGCCCCGGTGCGTAACCGGCATTTTCAATGGCTGCCCAGGCCGTTTCCAGCAACAGGCGCTGCTGAGGGTCCATCAACGCAGCCTCGCGGGGTGAAATCCCGAAGAAGGCTGCATCAAACAGGTCCACATCGGTGATAAAACCGCCCCAGCGACCGCGTTCGCTCTCGCTGATCCGCCAATCCCATCGCGAGGCTGGAATTTCTTCCAACAGATCGTGACCGGCGGTGATGTGATCCCAGAAGGTGGAAAGATCGGGTGACTGTGGCAACCGTCCCGCCATGCCGATAATCGCCGTCGCGCCCGCTGCAACCGGGCTGGAAAGCCTGTCTCTCTCCTCTGCGGATGGATTGGCGAGTCCTGCATGCGATACCGTGGTATCGGATGGCACCAGCGTCGAAATATGCCGGGCAAGCGCCTCGACACTTGGATGGGCGTAGAAAGCCGTGGGTGACAGCGTCATGCCGAAGACCTGAGACAATTTTTCGCTCAACACCGTCAGCCCTACAGAACTGAGGCCCAGCTCACCGAAGCGCGAGGCCAGGCGCACTTTTTCAAGCGGCACACCCGCGCTTTGGGCGACAATCTCAAACAGGGTCTGTTCAAGGTTGCCGCTTTCCATCGCTGCACTCTGCATTGCAACCTGATGATCAGAGTTGACGGGGACGATGTCATCCAGCTCCATAGTCGCCAGCCGCCCCCGGTCCGTCTTGCCATTGGGCAGACGGGGCAAGGCCTCCAGCCGCTGCAATACGGCGGGTATCATGTAGCCCGGCAAATTCTGCTGCAACATGGACGGATCAAGAATACGATCTGCCACATAAAAGCCCCGCAAAACGACGCCATCGGCGCTTTCGGATTTGGCCAGCACAACGGCAGCATCGCGAACGCCCGGCTGGCGGCGCATGACATTTTCAATCTCGCCCAGTTCCACCCGATAACCACGGATTTTAACCTGATTGTCGATGCGCTCTAGATATTGGATTTCGCCATTGCCCAACATCCGCACCAGATCGCCCGTGCGGAACATGCGCATGGATGATCCATCAGCCTGCCGCACAAACACAAAGCGCTGCCCGGTGAGTTCGGGCTTGTTGTAATAACCCCGCGCCACGCCCGCACCACCAATGCAAAGTTCGCCCGGCAAGCCGGGTGCCACTGGCTCCAGTTGCTCATTCAGAATCATCAATGCGGTCTTGTCCGCCGCACGGCCAATCGTGGGCACGGCATTGCCCTGATAGCGTGACAGCATCGACCAGATGGTGGTTTCCGTCGGTCCGTAAAGGTTCCAAAGTGACTTGCCGCGTGTCAGAAGGGCATCGGCGGTGTTTTGGTCAATGGCCTCGCCCCCCGTCCAGATATTCAGCGCAGGATCGCCCTGCCAGCCAGTGGCCAGCAACATTTTCCAGGCACTTGGCGTGGCCTGCACCACGGTGGCAACGCTTGTTTCCAATGCCTTACGGAAGGAACGGCCATCAGATAGGTCATCTGATCCGGCAACAACCAGCGAACCACCGCTGATCAGTGGCAGATATAGTTCGACTGCGGCAATATCGAAGCAAATTGTCGTCACCGCAAACAGCCGGTCCGCCGTGCTAAAGCCCGGATTCTGCTGCATCGACAACAGGATATTGGCAAGCCCACCATGGGTAACCTCCACCCCCTTGGGCAAACCCGTCGAGCCGGACGTGTAGATGATGTAGGCCGTGGTGTTTTCATCGACCGGGGCGGGCTGTGCCACCGGAAGATTGTTATGTTGCGGTGGCATGTTTTCCAACGGCACACTTTCCAACGGCAGGCGCGGCACCGATGTGCTGCCGAGCTGCGGTTCCAGCGCCTGCGTGGTAATGATCAGCTTCGGCTTGCAATCCTCCAGAATATGGGCAATGCGATTGGCCGGATAGACCGGGTCCAGCGGCACATAGGCAGCACCCGCCTTCATCACGGCGAACAGAGACACCACCATATCCACAGAGCGCTCGACAAAAATGCCGATGATCTGGCCATTGCCTGCGCCTCGACTGATCAGCAGATGGCACAGTTGATCAACGCGCCGCGCAAGATCACTGTAACGGAGGGTCTGATCACCACATTGCACCGCCAAGGACTGCGGACGCCATGCTGCCTGATCGGCAAACAACTGATAGACGGACTTGAATGGCGCAACCTGCGCAAATGTGGGCGGCAAAGGGTTCACCATATGCGTCGCCGCTTCCTTAGGCAGCAGCGGCAAGGTGGCAATGCTGCGCTCAGGCTCGCTGACCACAGCTTGCAACATGGCAATCAGATAGTCACGAAGCCGCACAATGGTGGCTTCAAAGAACAATTCACGATCATATTTCAGCGTAAAGCCAAGGGTTTCACCCCCATCAATCACATCCAGTGTCAGGTCGAACTCCCCTTCCTGATGAATACCGGCAAAGGGGCCTTGAATGAGATCGTTCGAAGATGAGGTTTTGAGCCAACCCTGAAAATAATAGGCAGCACGCAAGATGTCGTTGAGCGGCCCCTGACCGTTTTGCGCAAGCTGTGTCAGCAGCCTTGGCAGTGGCAGATTGGCATGTTCGAGACCAGAAAGAACACGGCCATGCACCTGCTTTAAAAGGGTACGGAAATCCTGATCCGGGGTTATCGCGGTGTGCAGGATCATCAGATTGGCGAAATAGCCAACGACATCTGTGAATTTCCCAACCGGGCGGCCTGCCGTCACCACCCCAATGGTTGCCGCTTCGCTGAGACTGAAGCGATAGAGAAGCACCAGATAGGCGCTGAGCGTGACACTGGACAACGAAGCACCGTTTTCACCAGCAAAAGCCCGCAATTGCCGCGTGAGATCGGCATTGATCACGCCTTCCAGACTTGCTCCGTTCAAACCGGAACGACCTTTGCGTGGATGGTCATAGGGCAAGGCCTGCGGCACCAGCTGACCCTCCAACTGTTCCCGCCAATAGGCGGCATCGCGCTCACCCTGTTGCCCCGACAGGCTTTCCGCCTGCCATGCCACAAATTGCCCATAGGTTGATCCGGGCGCGGCAAGTTGGGCTGGCCTACCTGCCACATGGGCAGCATAGGCCTTTTGCACCTGCTCAAGCACAAGGGCGAAGGACAAACCATCGATGACGATGTGATGAAAGCATAAGAGCAGAACAGGCGGTTGGACGGGAAGGTGAAACAATACGGCCCTCAACAGCGGACCTCGGTAAAGATCAAACACCCGCCCTGCCTCATGGCGCATGGTCTCCAGCGCAACCGCCGCATCCATGCGCGAAAGGTCGCGCTGCTCGAAAGAACCGGCCTGCTGTGGCTGAATCAACCAGACAGGCTCTCCCATCTCAAGCGTCAAGATCGCGCGCAATTGCTCATGACCATCCACCACGGTCTGCAAGGCCTGATGCAGGGCCGAGATATTCACGGTTGGGTTCAGATTGAGCGCAAACGGCACAATATAGGCGCGGGTCCCCGGCTCGACCCTTTCCAGATCAGCCAATGCCTTCTGGCCTATGGACAGCGGATGCGTGAAGGCGGGTCTGGTCACTGGGCCATGCTTCACACTGGCGGAAACCCTGATGTCTTGCGCAACAGCCTCCGGCAAAGTACGGCGTGGTAGCTGAGGCCTAAGGCTTGCGATATATCGCGCCAGTTCGTTGAGGGTTGGATAGACAAAGAAATCTGAAAGTTTGATGGTGAGTTTAAGGCGGGTTTGCAAGGCATCGGCCACCCGCAAGCCCACCAGCGAATCCAATCCGTAATCGGACATCCGCCTGTCTGGGGCGATCTCTTCGCCAAGCTTGAGCACTTCGGCAATGATCGTGCCGATTTCACGGATATCATCCTGTAATTCAACAGTTTCTATCGTCTGTTCAAGGCAAGACGGGTCTTCAGAAGATACAACCGCAGCCTGACCTGCCATTGTGTTTGAAGGGACAGAAATCTGCGCGGCATCTATAGCCACACCGCTTTGGGCGAGCAGAACATGCTGACCAAGATCGCGCGTCCCCGCACCGGGCAGCAGCGGTTGTGAGAAACCGGCCTGCTGCAACACGCGCCGCCATGCATCGAGTGAGCAAATGGGCGAATCCGCCAGTCGGTTTTCCTCATCGGCAAAACGCCACCAGCCTTCCAGCACACCACCACTCAAGGTCAGCAGGGGCGTGACACGGGTGAATTCGTTGATGATCACCCAGCCGCCGGGCACGAGCAATTGCTTTGCCAGCGCCAAACTGGTGTCAATGCGGCGCGTGGCGTGAATGACATTGGTGGCGATCACCAGATCAAAGGAGGATGCCTCATAGTCCTGGCTCTGCGCATCGCACTCCAGATCCAGCAGTTTGAAGGTGACGAAATCGTATTTCTCCGCAAATTGCGCGGCACCACGATCCAGGAAAAATTTTGATAGATCGGTGTAAACATAGTCCACATGCTGCGAAAACGCCGCGAGCGCTTCGAGGACCCACCGGGTGGTCGAGCCCGTGCCTGCACCGAATTCGATAATCCTGATCTTCTGCTGCGGTCCAAGCGTAGACATCCGCTGCTGCACGTTATGGCGAACGGCATGGGCGACAATGTGGTTAAACGTGTCGGCAAGAACATTATCGCGGTAAAGCCCCTCCATCAAATGGCTGGAGCCGCCGGGGAACAGCACCTCCATAGCGCTGATCTTGCCGCGCAAGATCTCTGGATATTGGGAGAGAACAGCACTTGTTACTTTGGCTGTCGAGCGCACATCCGCCATATCGGCGGCAATCTGGTTGCACTCTTTTAGCCAGCCATCGCCATCCGCCCTCTCGGCACACTCGCTCACGCGGGCCGTCGTCTCGATGTCATCACAGATAATCTGCACATAGCCTGCCTGCGCCAGCACATTTAGTGCGGCATCAAACAGACGACGATAGGTCTCGATAATTCCAAGCTGCTGGAAAAGCGCTTGGCGGTTGTGTCGTTCAGCCCCACGGCGGAAAATCCCCATGCGGCGCAAGGCACCCAGCAAGCCATATTCGGCAAGCACAATAAGCCTGTCATAGCGCGCAAGCATGGCATCTATCGTGGCTTGATCGACCGCTATATCGGTTAAATCAGCAAAAACACCATCTTCCTTAGCCGTTAGCGCCTGAGAAGAAAGGCCAAAACGCTTGAGCGCGTCAGGTCGTGCCTCAATGGCAAGAATCTGTGGATGCGGGTTGCTGAGAACAGCGGGAAGAACCGAAAGGGCCGCGTGTGGGTCCAGCGGATCAATGCCCAGCGCCTTGAAGGTTTCGGCAAGACCTTCGCGTCCACCCGAACCAACATTGCCCCAATAACCCCAGTTGATGACGCGCACGGGATAAGTCCGGCGTGCTGCCAGCATATGGGCGTAAGCATCCTGAATGCTGGAGGATGCACTATAGGCACCGTTGCCAGCTGCCGCCCCGAGAGCACCCACCGACGAGAAAAACAGCATGAAATCCAGCGGCTTGCTGCCAAACGCCTGGTCGATGAGATGAGTGCCATCCACCTTGGTGGCCAAGGCCTGACGAAAATCGCGGCGCGACTGTGCTGTCAAAAGCCGATCATCAAAGGTCATGGCAGAATGAATGACGCCATGGATGGGGCCAAAAGCCCGCTCTATCAGATCGGCGGCATGATTGAGATCATCAAGACGGCTGCAATCGGCCTGCACGTGGATGATGTCACCACCAATTTTGCGGATTAGATCCATGCAAGCCTTAGCCTGTGGTGAAAGCACCCCGCGACTGATCCAGACAAGTCGCGCCTGATAAGTTACAGCCAGTTCATGGCTCAACAGTTGACCAATTCCCCCGTTGCCACCAACAATCACATAAACGCCCTTATGGCGGAAGGGCGATGACCCGACAGACAATTGGCCGGTTTTGCCCAAGTGCCAACGATAGGTTTGGCCAGCACGCACCGCGATGGTCTCGCCGCCGCCTTCGCGGACAGTGGTGGTGATAACGTTCAGCCAGCTCTCCAGCGTCTCGCCGCCAGAAAGAATTGCAGGAAAATCAATGCATTGAACGTGCGTATTGGGGCGTTCTTTGGCAATCACACGTGCAAGTGCGTGGACACCAGCACCGAGCGGATTTTCAACGGGTTCACCATGAACCGAAAAGGCACCACGGGTAACAATGCGAAGGTCGACGGCTCGATCAGCCTGCGGGCGAGAACCGATTTTCTGCGCAAGATCAAACAGCGGTAAAAGCCGTTGATCGACGGCATCGCCAATGGCCTGCACCGCAGCAGGACTTGCGGCAAGAGGCAGGTAATAGGCCCGGTCAAAAGAATCGAGATCTGCAATTTTGTCTGCGAGCCTAGGGTCTTGCACACTCAGTTGTTCAACCACAGCGGTTGCATGATGGGCAGCAATGGTGCTTGCCAGACCAGCCGAGTTATCATCATGCACGATGACAACCCGACCAATCATGCGAGCATCACCCGCTTGAACGTTAATTGGCTCCCACACCGGCTGATAGCAAAGTGCATCGCTTGCGGCTGAGTTGGGCGTCAGCAATGGCTGATCCTGCGTAGGCGATGTAATCATCGTGGGATCGATTGAGGTGGCGGCAATCGTTTGAGGCAGGTTCAACCAATAGGATTTGTTTTCAAACGGATAGGTTGGCAAGGCGATCCGTCGCCGTGATTTGGGTGGATGAAGTTGCTCCCAAGCGATATCGGCCCCTTCTACCCACAACTTCGCCAGTTCTGACCAATCCTTGCGCTTGACAGCCTCGGCAGAGACCGAAGACAAGGCCATGCGCCGCGTCGGATCAGCCTGCCCCATCAGCACAGACTCCGGCTGCTCACCCCGCGCCACACTTTCCAACAGATGCTGCACCCTTGCGCCGTCACTCGCCATAAAGGCGAGACGAAAAGCCATGGGTTCGCGCGTCGTTTGCAGTGCATAAGCAAGATCATGCAGGTTGAGAGAAGAGACAGGCTGTTGCACCGGGCCCGTCATGGCTTTGACCATGGCCTGCAATGTTCCAGCCCTGGCCATATCTTCCGGGGTGATGTGAACATCGGCTTCTCGCGCCACAATCTTTGAGAGCCCAGTGAATTCGGCCAGCGTAAAGCCATATTCACTCAGGTCGAGATCGTCCAGCAGGTCACTGTCGCGCACAGCGGCCATCTCTGCCACCATGCTGCGCAACCGCTGCAATGACACGGCCTCTTGCTGATAAGGATGGGATTGATCCGGCAACGCCTTGTTTAACTCGGCAACATGAACGGCCAGATTCGCAGCATAGACAGTGAGCCGCTCCTGTGTTCGCGCGGACAAAACAATGAGTTGCGGCTCAACCGGTGCTGCGGAAACATCCGCTGCTGTCTTTGCCGGGGCGCTGTAACTCTCGACAATCAGATGCGCGTTGGCACCGCCGCCGCCAAATGAGCTTATCCCGGCCCGCAAAGGTACCTGCTTGATTTCGCCATTGGCTTTTTCCAGCCTTGGTGGCTGCCAAGGTATGAGCGTACGGCAAAGACTGAAGGGAGAATCCTCCAGCGAAATCTCAGGATTGAGCACATCGGCATGGAGCGAAGGGGCAATCTGGCCATGCTGGAATTGTAGCAAAACCTTGGTAAGCCCGGCAATGCCTGCCGCAGATTCCAGATGGCCAATATTGCTTTTCAGAGAGCCAAGGGCAATTTCACCCCTCGGTGTACCATTCACCGCAAGAATTTCAGGATCATGACCTTGCGCAAAGGCTTTGCTCAATCCGGCGATTTCAATGGGGTCGCCAAGCGGCGTGCCAGTACCATGGGCCTCGACATAGCTGATCGTTCTCGGATCGATGCGGGCTTGCCGCAACGCGGCTTCAATAACATCAGCCTGCGCTGAAGTCCTTGGCACTGTGTAACCGCTGCTGCGTCCACCAGAATTGATCGCAGAGCCACGAATGACCCCATAAATGCGGTCCCCATCCATCACCGCCTGCAACAGGGGCTTCAGGATCACCGCACCAACCCCCTCGCCCGCCACGAAACCATCTGCACCCTCGCCAAAGCTTCGGCATTGGTCGGAATGAGAAATCATCCCACGCGCCGCCAACACGCGCATATGCGACGGATGCAGAATGAGATTAACCCCACCGGCAATAGCCACCTTGCACTCTTGCAGACGAAGACTCTGGCACGCCAGATGAATAGCCGTCAGCGAGGCCGAGCAAGCCGTATCCAGAGCAAGACTGGGGCCTTTCAAATCAAGAATATGGGAGACCCGATTGGCGATCGACCAAGGAGACGAACCGGCCTCGGTCAGAATTCCGCGTGCCGATGCCTCACCCGCCATAAGATGATAGTCGCTGTTCATGGCACCGACAAAAACACCAACCGGATTTTGGTCGGCCATCTGGCGGCGGGTGTAACCGGCATCTTCCAACGCCGTCCATGCGGTTTGCACAAACAGGCGCTCTTGTGGATCCATATTTTCCGCTTCCAGCGGCGAGATCTGAAAGAAAAGCGGATCAAACGTATCGGCACCCTCAATGAAACCGGCCCATTTGCTGTAAGATTTTCCCTGTTTACCGTCTGCGTCATAATGCAGATCGGCATTCCAACGCTCAGGTGGAACCTCCCGAATAGCGGTACGGCCAGCCTGGATCAGCGACCAAAGCTGCTGAACATTCTCGGCACCGGGATAGCGTCCAGCAAGGCCGATGATGGCAATACCACCCTGCCCATGACGTTCAGATGCAACGGCCTGGCGCATCAAGGTATCCAGTTGCGCTCTTTTCCAATCAGTCATGACACATCCTTTTAGGAACGTCGTTCGGGTTGAGAGCAGCTCTCGAAAACCCTTTGAAATGAATAGATCTATTTGTTTCTATTGTATTTTATGAAATAATAGCCGAAACAGCCGATCAGGATGATCGCTCTGTCAGTCGCCCCGCACCGGTTGCCCGGCGTGATAATCTGGCGATGAGTTGTTGATTAATCGCATCGTCATCCTCTTTTGGAGCAAAGCTTGCGACCAATTGCCCAAGCGTCGGGTGCTCGATGAGCAGAGACGGAGCCACCGACTGATCCATCATGGCTGCAAGCTTTGCAGCCATCTGAATGAGCGCGAGGGACTCAATACCCATGTCAAAAAAGCGGGTATTAGGGTTCACCTCCTGAGGCTCAATTCCCAGAATCAACGCAATTTCATGGCGAATATAGCCATCAATCACATCTGGACGATCTGCCGCATTGGCAGCAGCATAGGCATTGCGCCATCGATCACCCTGCGGGGCCTCATTTCGGTCGTCGATGACCTGTTCTCTTTGCGGTTCAATCCAAAAGCGCCTGCGTTCAAAGGGATAGGTCGGCAGGGCAACACGGCGATTGTCTGCATCTGCACGCACCGCCTGCCAGTCGATAGCAACTCCCTGAACCCACAATGTGGCCAAAAGCCGGAGAACAAGGCTTGTGTCCTCAGCTTGCCGGACAGCAGGAGCCAGAAAAACAGGCACAAGATTGCGCCCAGTCAAAAACTCGACACCTCGATCAGGTGAAAAACCAGAGCTAATCCTTGCGGAACTCAAGGGCATTGGCACAAAGGAATATGCATCGACGGGCCTGCTGTCCTCAGCCGAAAACCATGGCAGAACAGCAGGCGCGGGGACCACCCGAACCTCTGCCCCTGTTGCCAGTCGGACCAGATCAAAGAGCGACAAGGCTCCGGCGAAATGCGCAGCCAGGATGTCTGTGGATGAGGCACCCACCACCGCAGCAGGCGTGATACCCCATCGCTTCAGAGCTTCGGCCAGACCATACTGGAAAAGCAAAGAAGCCAATGGGCCGCCATTGGCGAAGACGTCTATCGCTCGCCATCCGTCATCCGCCAGCAACAGGAATTGATCCACAGCCGCCCGGAACGCAGCAACGGCCTGATAGAGATGTTTGGCCGCAGCAGATGACACATCCTGCCCGGTAAAAACGAAGGCAAGACGTTGCGAAGCGGTGGGCGAGGCTGTTCCAGACACAGTCCGGCTCTGATCCCGAAGGGCCAACGACATTGCGGCGTCAGGCGTGTTGTGACCCATCACAGCCGTGCGATGGGTTTGCTCACGCCGTCCAAGCGCAAGCGTGAACGAGACCGCGCCTAACGGTAAATCGGTGTGGATTTTAAGATGATGTGCCAGTTTATCATTGAGTTGACCGAGGGCCGCGGGTGTGCGCGCAGAGGTGACCAGGATGCCATCCGACCAATGGGGGCGGACGGGTTGCCTTCTTGTCCATTCCTCGACAATCACATGCGCATTGGTACCGCCGATGGCGAATGAACTGATCCCGGCCCGACGGGGTACCCCGTCTGTCAGCCAGGGCTTGACCTCGGTGTTGACGTAAAACGGACCTTCGGACAGATTGAGTTCGGGGTTGGGCGTTTGATAATTCAATGTTCCAACGAGCGTCTGATGTTTCATCATCAGCACCGTCTTCATCAGGCCTGCCATACCGGCTGCGGCCTCCAGATGGCCAATATTGGTTTTCACTGACCCCAGGGCGCAAGGCATGGTGCGCGGATTTCCAAGATCAAAAGCCTCCTTCAGCGCCGAAACTTCAATCGGATCACCAAGCGGGGTGCCCGAGCCATGGGCCTCCACATAGGAGATCGACTCTGGTGAGCAATCCGCAGCATTTTGCGCCGCCACAATCACACGGCTCTGACCTACAATACTGGGAGCGGTATAGCCCGGCTTGGCCGCACCGTCGTTGTTGATCGCGGTTCCTTTGATCACGGCATGGATGGTGTCTCCATCAGCAATCGCACGTGCAAGCGGTTTGATGACGGTGACCGCCGCGCCATTGCCAATCACCGTGCCTTTTGCCCGGGCATCAAAGGCCCGGCAATACCCGTCAGGCGAGAACACCATGCCTTCTTGAAAGAAATAGCCTTCCTTTTGCGGTACGGCGATATGGGCGGTGCAAACCAGCGCCATGTCACTGTCGCCGGCCAACAGGCTTATGCAAGCCATATGCAGGGCAACAAGAGAGGTCGAGCAAGCACTATTGACGCCAAATGCCGGCCCCCGCAGGTTGAGGCGATAAGCGATGCGGGTTGCACCAAAATCCTTGTCACTGGCCAGCATGAACTGAAAGCGATCTACTGTGGAGCCTTTGGCAAACAAGCCAGCCAGATTGGTCAGCGCATAGGTATTCATACCGATACCGGCATATACCCCGATCCGGTGTGGGCTACGTTCGGGATCATAGCCGGAATGCTCCAATGCTTCCGTTGCGCATTCGAGCAAAATCCGCTGCTGCGGATCAAGCATCTCGGCCTCATCACGGGTCATGCCAAAATAATCGGCATCAAACATCTCAATATCGTCAAGGAAAGCGCCAGCCTTGACATAGGACGGATCGGCAAGATGCGCTTTCGGCACGCCACTGGCGATCAATTCCGCGTCATCCAGTCTGCGAATGGCCGAACGACCTTCTTTCAGCAGACGCCAAAATGCATCCGGATCGTTTGCGGAGGGAAATCTGCAACTCATTCCAATAATGGCAATATCTGTTTCCGACATAACCGGCTTTCCTCCAAAAACGAAATCTCAAAATTTATTTATAAAAATCAATATATTAATATAGAATATGGTCTCTCATTCCTGCAGATTTCCCTTACATTCTCCCTCGCCTTTTCAAAAGACCATATAGGTTGCATGAATTGGATGATGTGTATTTATGAGTGCAGTCTGTAAAGCTTTTATTATCGCCCAAAATATGGCGAGCCATGGCCGCAATGGTTGGAAACTGAAACATATGCATCCGTCTGACATCTGCGTTAAACGCAGCATTGAGACGAACAACAAGCTGCGTGAGCAGCAGAGAATTGCCTCCGGCATCAAAGAAATTTTCGTCATTTCGCACTTGATCGGTATGCAATACAGTACGCCAGATGGCAGCAATGGTCTCTTCGACCGAATGGCCGGCACGCAGGGGAAGAACCCTCTGTGTATCAAGGCTGGTCTGCAAAGCTTTCATATCCAGTTTGCCATTGGCAAGACGCGGCAAAGCGTTGTGCTTGATGATCCGTGACGGCACCGCATAGGCTGGCAACTGCGCCCGCAGAAGACCACGAAGATCCGGGAGGAGTTGTGTGGTTTCATCACACACAACATGCGCAACCAGTTCAGGCCCGACGGAGGGTATCTCCCGGATCTGCACATAGGCGTCCATAACCCCGTCCGCGCCGCGCAACAGCGTCTCAACTTCGCCCAATTCAATACGGTACCCATGCAGTTTGGTCTGCGTATCCAAACGACCTAGGAAAAGCACTTGGCCGTCGGCTGTCCATGCGGCACGATCTCCGGTACGATAAAGGCGCTGTCCATCAAATGGACTGGAAATGAAACTCTGCGCTGTTAACTCCGGCTGCCCGTAATAGCCTGCTGCAAGCCCGGCACCGCCAATGAAAAGCTGGCCAACCACGCCCGGCGGCAGCAATTGCATGGCATCGTCCAGAATGAGAAACTGTGTATTGGCAATCGGTCGGCCAATGGTGATCGCCTCATCAGCCCAGATACGTGCCATGGAAGACCAGATGGTGGTCTCCGTTGGTCCATACATGTTCCAAGCGGCTTTCACACGGCTGGACAATGTGTCAGCGAGATCGCCGGACAGTTTTTCACCGCCACAAAGGGCGAGCATCGCATGATTGCCCTGCCATCCCGCAGCGATCAGCATTTGCCATGTAGCGGGTGTGGCCTGCATCACACTAGGGCGCACAGCTTCCAGATGCTGTCGCAGCGCCATTGCATCATCGGCAACATCACGGGCAACAAGATCCAGCTCCGCCCCGTTGATGAGCGGCAAGAACAGTTCAAGAGCGGCGATATCAAAGGTGATTGTGGTGACGGACGACAATCGATCTTGCTCAGAAAATGGCAATGCCTCAGCCATCGACAGCAGCAAATTGCTCAGTGCCGCGTGGGAAACAGCCACCCCTTTGGGGGTGCCTGTCGTACCTGAGGTGAAAACCACATAAGCCAGGGTATCTGGTTCAAGAGCGCCGAATCTAATGGCGTCAAAATCCTTGCCGGAGGCCCCTGTCTGGCTTTGTCCCGCTCCAAGCGCATCGACCAGCAGCACGCGCGGCATCTCTTGCGCCAGCGCGTGGATCAGGTCCTGTTGCGTCAAGATTGCAGAGAGATGAGCGGCTTTTGCAATCCTTGCCAGTCGCGCCGGGGGAAAAACCGGGTCCAGCGGCACATAGGCCGCGCCCAGAGCAAGAATGGCCAGCAAGGTTACAGGCAGTTCCACGGTGCGGTGAAGAAACACGCCAACCATATCCCCACGGCGAATGCCAAGCTCACACAGCTCTGCTTTCCGGCGACCAATGCGCGCTCCAAGTTCCCGATAAGTGATCGTGATTTGATCATGGCGTACGGCAATGCGGTTCGGCCAAGTGCCAATCGCCTGCTCGACAAGGTGCGGGACGCTGTCCTTGTTGTTTCGCGCTATTTGCTTGCCCTGCCATTCCACCAGAAGTGTGCGCTCTTGCACGTCATCCATCAGCGGCAAGCCCATGAGCAGACTGTCAGGATGGGCGTGCGCGAGAAACAAGACAAAATATTGCTGCAACAGCGCAGCAACCTGCAGATCGACACTGGCGATAAAACGAAAGCTGGATTGGGTCGGGCAGAATTCCACCCGAATGCCCGCACCCGGCTCCAGCACCGCCTGTTGTGTATGGACATCCACTATCACCACCACGAATGGCGGGATCGTTCGTTCTTGAAAACGAACGGCACGCAAATGTGGATGGCGGGCGCGGATGGTTCGCAAATAGAGACCATTCGCCGCAAGCCGCGACACAACGGGTGCAAGATCACGCGCCACATCATTCAATGTAGTCTGCGTTGAAAGCGCAGGGACGATCAGCGGCAAGTCTGCACTGAGCAAAGCTGCCAAGCTGTGATCCCTCGGGCTTCGATAGGTAAGCCGCGATCCACTGCAGCCAATTCGGGCCAAAAAGGCAAGCAGTACAGCCAGCCCAAGAGTTTCCCTTTGCGGAAAGGATAGAATGCCAAGATTTGTCGGAAGGCAGACAGGGGCCGTAGATGCAGCCTCGGCCACACCGAAATTTTCCCAATTGAGATCAAGTGGCGCAGCCGCTTGCAATTGTGCCAACCAATAGCGCTCATTGCGGATGGCAGTCCTATGGGCCTGTACCCATGCCGCAAGCTCGTCAGCACTGACATCGGGGAACCGATCACCGATCTTCAATCCGCAACGGCTGATCAGGGCTGGAATAGACAGTGGATCGCCATCCACTATCTCGAATTGGCTGAAGTGAATGTCCCGGTCCAAGGTCGCTATCACCAGCCAGTCATCACCCAGCGCCAGCAATGTGCCTGCCGGGACACCTGTTCGTTCTTCACCCACCCGGGCAGCACCAACTCTTGCAAAATCGGCACCAATCTTCAGCAAGCAAAGGCCGAATGAATTGACATAGGGGCCAAAATCCGTGCAACGAACCAACCGCGTCATCGCTTCAGCGGAAAGATCCCAGGTGAGAATGCCGCAATTGGGCGGTCCATCAAAGCGGCCATGATAGGTTCTCAGCGAAAGATCCTGCTTTTTGGCCTTGGCCACACCCTCGGCCAGTTCTGCGACCAGATGCCGGAAACTGTGGAGTGCAGCCGCAAAGCATTTGGAATTCAGGCTCCATGTGGTGTCATCGAGATCGACCGTCACGGACTGTTGCTGGAGAACATCGCCCGCATCAACCTGCGGGGTCATGACATGCCATGTAACACCATGGCTGGTCTCATCGTCCAGAATGGCCCAACTGGTGGCAAACAGACCGGCATGGCGCGGGAGCAAGGCATCGTGGTAATTGATTGCCATCACTCGTGGCAAATCGATCAGCTCTTGTGGCAGCACGGTCAGATTGGCAATGCTGAACAGATAATCAAATGGCTCGGCTGATAGCCGCTGTGCCAAATGGCAATCCAGCACCTCAACAGGAATGCCTTGCGCCATGTGTGTTTCATGCTGATCGGGATCGTCGATCACCACAGCGCGAACATCATGCCCCTCGGCCAGCAAATGCTGAACGCAGGCCGTCATAAGTGCTGTGTTGCCGATCACCACTGCCGAAAATCTGGTTTTTTCCCGCATGTTCGCCATCGGCTAATCTCGCATATCAAGAGACGTGAACAGCGACAGCAGATGCTCAACCTCTTCGTCTGACAAACCTTGCGTCATGGAAGCCATGACGTTATTCGAAGGCATTGAAGCAGGTCGGGTCTCAAACACGGCTTTTTGTGGTGCATGGACCCCATTGAAAGGCCGGACAACCTCATTTTTCTCCTTCTTTTGGCTCTCAATGCCCGCATGACTGCCGGCCTTCCGGGCCGCCAGATAGTCCCCAAGCGAGGCGATTGTCGTGTGATCGAAAACCACGCCGACAGGGACGGGACCAAAGACCTCCGAAAGCGATTTGGCCAGTTCAAGGGCAACGAGGGAATCGATGCCGTAAAGCTCAAAAGATGCTGTTTCGTCGATCTGTTCCACGGGTAATTCCAGAACCCGGGCAAAAACGCGCCGAACAGCCAGCCGATCCTCCTTGTCGCTGCTGGCGACAGCTGGTGTCAAAGCAGCGTCCATGACAGGACTGCTCACAACATCTGCTGTCACCATTGGCTGCGTATCCTTGCCTTGAGGCACAATCCCGTTACTGCGCGCAATAATCACGCTTTGATGCGCTGTCAGGCTGCGGGTTGCCATCGGCTGCCAGACATGGGTCTCGGCGAAGCCGCAATCGGCCAGCACATCGCGCCACATCTCTTGAAACAATAGCGGTGATGCGTTCAGGCGATATTGCGGATCGCGGTAAGCGGTCCATCCTTCGGTTAGCCCGAAAATAGCCGCGAAATAATTGAGGACCCGCGTGCCTTCATTGAGCAACACCACACCATTTCCGGCCAGAAGAGCCTTGCAATGGCCGATGGTGGCATGAATGTTCTGCGTGGCGTGGAACACATTGGACCCAATCACCAGATCAAAACCGCCGATTTCAAACCCTTGCAACGCAGGATCTTTTTCGATGTCGAGAACCTCGTATCGGCAGAATGGATAATCCGTGCCAAACCGCTTGCGCGCCTGCCGCAGAAAATGGGCTGAAACATCGGTAAACACATAGTCCACGTTGCCACCAAAGGACTGGAGCGCGTGCAGCACCGGCGCAGTGGTTGCCCCGGACCCGCCACCCACTTCCAGAATGCGGATAGGGCGCGCAGGGTTCAATCGTCGCTGCTCTTCCACGTAGCGGCGCAGCACAACAGCAGTGAGCGCATTACACCGTGCCATCACCAAATCATCGGCATAGAGCGGCGACAGCCATTCCAGCGATCCTCCCGGAAACAGCAGATCCACCGCCTTGGTCTGACCGCAAAGGACATCCGGCAGAGCTGCGAGTACCCGCTGAATGAGGCGCACGGTATGGCCAAGTCCGGGCTGACGGCGCGCAATCGCATCAAGATCATACCAGCCAGACTGCTGGTTCAGCGCAACCGCAGCATTGGCGCGGTCCTCACGCAGCAAGCCCTGCTCGACAAGACGATCAAGCATCCATCGAACATAGCCCATCATGGGCGCGATAACGCCCAGCGCCACCTCGATCTCAGAGCGCCTCTGCCAGCGGCCTGTTTCCACCAGAACGCCCTTGCGCTGAAGAAGATCAAGAAGGGCATGGCCCAAGGCGGCATCCAGATCAGCCGAGGCCGCCAGATGTTCACTCATTGCCGCTCTATCACCATTTTCTGTTGCACAGGCCTGCGACAAAGCTGCAAACACATTGGGCACAGAATTGGCCGTCGCGCGCTCATGGCGGGTGGTGTTGACACCAATGCTTTCCAACAGTTCCGGCTTGACCGCAGACACCAGAACCTGCGGCAAGCCCGCACCAAGCACCTGCTCAATGGCAACCAGCCCGTCTTCCGGCTCAATGGCCTTAACACCCGCAGCCTGCAATCGGTCGAGCAAGTGGGTCCGTTCGGTTTCTTCACCCGCCCAATACCCCCAGTTGATGGTCTGGACCGGGAACGAAACGAAGGTCTTGGCAAATCGTGCAAAAGCATCAGCAAAGCTGCACCCCGCCACATAGCCCGCTTGTCCGACATTGCCGTCGAAACTGGAACCAGAGGAGCATAGCAGGAAGAAATCCAGCGGCTCATCGCGCAGCCCGGTCAGCAGATTCCAGAGGGCATCCACTTTGGCGCTGGCACCGGCGCTAAAGTCCTCCGTCTCCAGCACGGCAATGCGCTTTTCCACCAGCGTCATGGCGGCATGGATAACACCATGAACAGTGCCAAAGGCAGACCGGATACTGGTCAACGCAGCGTGCAACTGCTGGGGATCGGTAGCATCGGCGGCAAGATACAGCACTTGCGCACCTGCCGTGCTGATCTCACGAATTGCCTCTTCCCGCTGACTTTTCGGGCTACGTCCGATGATTGCCAGTCGCGCACCGTAATGGCGTGCAAGGTAAAGGCTCAGATGGCGACCGACAGCGCCGAGCCCGCCCACCAGCACATAGACCCCACCCCGCCGAAAACGCGATTGCCCTTGTGGCAACTCAACACGGGCAAATTCCCGCAAACGGCGAATGCCGGACCGCAATGATACAGGCCGCAAGGAGGACTGGAACGGTTCCGCAAGAATCTGCGGCATATGCGCTTTCCACTCACCGGCGCGCACATCAATCAGGGCAATTTTCAGCTGTGGATATTCCTTGGCCAGCACCGCACACACGCCCGCAAGCCCGCCCGACCAAGGCTCCTGCGGTTCATGCTCGCCCAGAGGAAACAGCCCGGAGGTGATAATTTTCACCTGGAAACGCCCGGCAAGAACGCCTGCACGATCCAGACCCTGCACCAGCGACAGGAAGGATAGCACCAGACGATTTTGCTGCAACCTTAGCGCTTCAAGTGAGGCAGGAGCCCATTCGGACTGATGAAGTGCGCAGACATAGAGCGTATCCAGATGCGGCAGCCGTGCGAGAATCGGTTGAAGATCGCCCGCAATCAAACCATTGGCGGCGGGTCGAAAAATGGCATGCGGCACATCAGCATGATGGCGCAGTATGGCACCCATAACGTCATCCTCCTCCATGCCGCCCAGCACCAGGAGGCCACCAGCGGCAGATGTCTCTTGCTCCCCATCACTCAGGAGAGAAGGCGCCCAATGGGGAGAATAGATTGGCAAAGCCTCTTTTTGGCGCGCAGCGCGCAGGGTCAATCCAGCAATATCAACGATGATCCTGCCATCGTCATCGGCAATGATCACATCAAACCGATCAGCCGCCTTCATCGTCACCAAAGACCAGCCGATTGCTGGAATCGGGCCTAAGAGCCTCATACTGTCAATCAGGAAGGGCATGGCCGGGTTTTGATTGCTGAGGCCAGCATTCAGTTCGGCCATCCCATGGAATGCGGCATCAAGGACAGATGCTTGCAGCGACAGATCATCATCGGACACGCCAGAGATAACGAGCCGTGCCAAAACTTCGCTTTCACTGCGCCATGCCTGCTGAACGCCGCGCAACGATGGACCATAGTGGAGTCCCTGGGTCGCCAACCTTTCATAGAGAGAGGTTACCGCAACGGGCTTCAAGCATCGCTGCCGCAGCGAGGCAAGGTTAAGATGTTCAACACCTTGCGTCGCAAGCGGGCTGCAATGCCCTTGGGAAAAAGGAGCCGCAGCCCTATCCTGTGATGTCTCACTAATAAGGTATTGCCCGTCTGGCTGGGCGTGCAGGGTAACATCAATCCCGCGCGGCCCGGCGATGACGGGAGAGCGGAACACGACATCTTTCAACGCGGCGGGAAGTCCCAGACTGCGCGCCGCCAGCACCAGATGGGCAGCACCGGGCAAAATGCGTTTTGCACCAATCACATGGTCACGGAGCAAGCTGGCATCATACGGCAAGGCCAGAGAGTACTGGTTCTTGGGGCGCTCAACGCCAACTGGCTCGGTCCTTGCCGCAAGCGGCGGCAACCAGTGTTTCACCTTTTCAAAAGGATAGGTTGGCAAAGACCGGATTCTGCCCTGCCTACCCAACTCTCTGCTCCCACCATTGTACAGCGCTTCCCAGTCAACACGGGTGCCGCTGACCCAGGCACGCGCCAGCCCATCAAGATCACCAGGGGTAAAGCCCGCGACAGGGGCAGATTGCGCGCTTCCAGCAAGCTCTCGCGCCACACTGCCGCGATAGAGCCAATCAGCCGTCGCTGTATTTTCTGCCATGCTGGCAAAATGCCGGGCAATCTGCGCCGTTGTTTGCGCCTTGAATGCCAGCCTTTCCGCCATCGCCTCGCGACCAATCTGCAAGGTGAAGGCAATATCCGCAGGCGCGATATCAGCTCCCTCACCGGTGAGGAACCGGGCCATGGCGGCCGCATAAGCCGCAAGCCGCTCCCGGTTATGCGCTGAAAGAACAATCAGCACAGGGCTGTTCCCATCGCTTGCCAGCAGGTCGCGCGCAGGTTGAGGGCGGAATTCCTCCAAAATGACATGGGCATTGGTTCCACCCGCGCCAAAGGAACTGACGGCAGCGCGTCGCGGCTGATCTGCCTTGCGCGGCCAGGGCGCACATTCACGCGCCAGCACAAAGGGCGAATTGGCAAAATCAATCAGCGGATTGACCGTTTCGGCGTGCAATGACGGAACAATGACACCATGTTGCAACTGCAACACCGCCTTGGTAACACCTGAAATACCAGCCGCACCCTCCAGATGACCAATGTTGGACTTGACCGAACCAAGAGCGCAGAAGCCAGTTTCTTTGGTGTGACGCGCAAAGGCCAGGGTCAGCCCGGTATGCTCAATCGGATCACCAAGCGACGTGCCCGTGCCATGGGCCTCGACATAGCCAATGCTTGCCGCATTGATATTGGCTCTTTCGAGGGCTTCCTCGATCACCGCCTGCTGCGCCGCAGGATTGGGAACCGTATAGCCCGGAGCTTTTCCACCATGATTAACCGCTGTTGCGCGGATAATGGCACGGATATTGTCGCCATCGTCCAAAGCCTGCTGCAAGGGTTTCAGCAACACAGCACCAACCCCTTCGCCCGGCACATACCCATTGCCACCAGCACCGAAGGAGCGGCACAGCCCTTCATCGGACAGCATGGTCTTGCGGCTGAGGTGGATATAGCGCAAGGCGTGCGCGGAGACATTCACCCCTCCGGCAATGGCATAGGCGCATTCGCCTTTGATCAGGCTATCGCAGGCCTGATGCAGCGCCACAAGCGAGGCAGAGCAGGCCGTATCAATCACCATGCTCGGGCCACGGAAATCGCCAAAATAGGACAATTGATTGGCGATGCCAGAGCGATTGGCCAGAACCGTAAAATGCTGCCCAAGTGCGGCATGGTCGGCGGCGAGAAAAGCATAATCATCCCACATGGCACCGACAAAAACGCCAACATCGCGCCCGCCCGCACCAAAGCGCGGCTTGGGCAACCGCGAGAGCGGATAGCCCGCATCTTCCAACGCTGCCCAGCCCGCCTGAAGGAACAACCGCTCCTGCGGGTCCATCAGCTTGGCCTGAGCAGGCGATATCTGGAAGAACAGAGAGTCGAAGCAATCGGCATGGTCAAGAAAACCACCCCAGCGCCCATAACTTGTGCCTGGCTTGTCCCGCTCGGAACTATAGACCGCCTCGATATCCCAGCGTGAGGCAGGAACCTCGCGCACCGAATTGCGCCCTTCCACCAGATTTTTCCAGAAACTGGACAGATTCTCTGCATCAGGATAGGTGCCGCTCATGCCGATAATGGCAATGTCTCGACTTCCAACTTGAAGATGATCCTCTTGTTTGCCACGGATGGATACTGACGGCAGAGCGGCGGGCATGGATTTTACGGAAGGATCAGCCGATGCAGCCTCTGCGGGAGCGATCACATTTTCGGGCGGCGCAATCTTGCGCAAGCATTGCTTGACGTCCTCCGCGTGCTCATGGAGCAGATGGGTGGCAAGGGCAGCAATATCCGGGAACTCGAACAGGGCCGTGCTGCGCAGCCGCGGGAAATCCTTGCCCAGAAGTGCAATCGTCTCCATGATCAGGACGGAATCCAGACCATAATTGACCAGCGCCTGTTGCACATCAATCTCCTGCGCAGGCATTTTCAGCACACGGCCAGCCATATCACGCAGGTAGGCAAGAAGATCTGCCTCTTCAGCAGGGACTTCAGTAACGCGGACTTCGAGTTGCACCGGAGGCTTCGGTGCGAAGGTCACCGATTTTGCACCGAGCGCCCGTTCCACCGCTGTGATCTCGGCACCGGTGCTGGCTCCCGTGGGCAGCAACACCGGATTGTCGTAGCGCCAAACCTCTTCAAGGGCGTTAAAGGCATGTTCCGGCGACAACCGCTCAAGGCCGGTGCGCAGCCGATAGACGGAAACATCCCGTTCGCTCACATGTGTGTTGGCCCCGGTCACAGTCCAAAGCGGCCATATGACAGACAGCGACCGGCCGGAGCGTTGGCCGAGCCTTGCCTTTTGCGCCCTTTGGCGAACGTAGCCATCCAGAAAACGATTGGCCACGGCATAGCTGCAATTGCCAAAATCGCCAATCAAAGACGCAATTGAGGAAAAGGCCACAAACACATCCAACGACTTATTGCGTGTTGCAAGGTCAAGCGCAATCAAGCCGGACAGTTTTGGTGCCAGCATACGGTCAAATTCTTCCCGGCTGGAAAGACCTGTTCCGAAAGGTTCAGCGACGCCAGCCAGATGGAACACTCCATTTAAGGAACCAAAATGCCGCTCCACCGCCGCCACGGCAGCATCGGCTTCACTCTGCCGTGTCACATCAGCCTGCACCGCCAGAACCTCGGCACCCAGCGCCCGCAATTCGTCCAGCACCGTCCGGGAGATCGGTGAACGACCCATCAATCCCAACCGGGCCTGATAGCGTTTTGCCAGATAACGGCACAATTCAAGACCGACACCACCGCCTGCGCCACTGATCAGGTATATGCCACCCATCTTCAAGGCGTCCGTGCCCTGTCCGGGCAAAGCCCGAACAAGCTGGCGCACCTGACGCCCCTGCGGCGTGTGGCGGATTTCCTTTGTCGCTTGCCCCGATCTGTGGGTGAGTTCAGCAGCAACAATAGCCGCCACATCGGCTGGGCTGGTCGTGTTCAGGCAGAGCGTAAACAGGTCGAGCTTTGGCAGACTGCTACCAATCGACATGGCAAAGCCAGCCATAGCCTCCAATTCGGGCCGCACAGCCTGATCGTCTTGTGTATGGGCCGTGAGGCAGCGGATTTTGGTGTTGGCAGCCTGTCGGGACAAAGCTTCCAGCAGGGCGCGCAGGGCATGGAGATTGCGCTCCAGCTTCAGCTCACGATCCTGGCTGATCCGGTCTTCCTCCGTGAGAGACCACAGCATCGCCATATCGACCGTGTCAGCAGCACCAAGGCCTAACGAGGCTATCAGCCGCTCGTAATGCGTCGGATCGGATGGATCAAGGCCGACAAGATCGGCAAACGAGGCCACAAAGCCGCTCGATGGCGTGACTGTGATGACGCGCCGCCAGGTGCCGGGCGCCCTAAACGTTGCAGCCCTGTCTGACGTATCATCAAACAGGATCAGCACATCGGCACCGGTTGCCGTTTCCGGCATGGCTTGCGCAACCCAATCCTGAACAAAAACCGCGCTTTGCGGCGTCAAATTTGCGGCTTGATCAAAAATGCGGGTGGTCAACCGGCGGATCGCGGCCAGCTCCAGACCTTGCGGATCAACAATCGAAATATCAAAGCTGTTCGGGTCATCGACCCGACGTGTGGCATGGGCATAACAAAGCCCGTGGATTGGGCCACGCGGGACGATTTCGCCCAGAGACAGGGGAACGCCAAAACGACCAGAGGGTGGACGATCAAATGTTCCCACCCAATGCGAGGCGCGCAAGATGCCATCCAGCAGTTCAGGCGGCAAAAGCACACCATCCTGCACCGACGCATATTCAAGCTCCAGCAAGGCTTCATCGTCCCCACTCCAGGCCTGACGGATCACATCGAAGCTCGGCCCGTAGAGGAAACCTGCATCATGATAAGCCTGCGCAATCTCAGTCGCCGTTCTGCACCGTGGCAACCGGGCCCGGAGCGCCGCAAGATCAACCCTTGCTTCAGACCCACGGCCTGCGGCATGCGGTGCACCGATCCGCCCGCGCGCATGGACGATCTTTTCTTCCCCCTCACCCGTTTGCAGCTCAAACAGCGTATCTTCCGCCTCTTGATGCAAGGCAAGGAATGCGTCCCGCTCCCGCCCAGCTTCAACCACCAAGGGCTGTAGCCAAAGCACATTGTTGACACTGGACAGGGCATCGCAGCCCGCTTTTTCAGCCCCGGCACGGGCCATTTCCAAAGTGCCAGTCCCCGGCAGCAGCAATCGCCCTTCAATGCTGTGGTCTGCAATCAATGGCTCGTCTGATCGTAAGCATCGGCGAAAACGCACTGCCGTCAGTGTCGATTCATTGGCATCCAGCAACGGATGCAAACGTGAGCGCTCCTCAGGCAGAGCCGGTAGCGGCACCCAATAGCGATCCTCCGCAAAGGGATAGAGCGGGCCGGGTGTCCGCTTTGGCCGCTGAGCCGACGGCAGATCCTCATAGAGCGAGGCCCAATTCGCGCTCCCCTTCTCCAACCACTGACGAACAGCTGCGTGTATGCCCTTCTCAGTCTCATCAAGCTGATCGGCCTTGCGCAACAAAGAGCCATTATCATGGCCTTGGGCAAAGGCATTCAGGCGTTCAAACAGCGTGACACCGTTGTCGGTCATGACCGCCAAGCGGCAATCAAATGTCTCACGGCCGGTTTGCAGGCTATAGGCCAGATCGGTAAGCAGCACAGCACGGGTTGTCAGCAACTGTGCCAGATTGCCCGCCAGCTTGCGCAACGCCCGCTCATCTCTGGCAGAGAGAACAAAGGCCAACTGCCGTTCCGCAATCTGTTGTGCTGCGGGGCGGTCTGCCACCCTGTTGCCATCAAAGGCCTCCAGCACCAGATGAGCATTTGTGCCACCAGCACCAAAAGAACTCAGTGCCGCCCGCAAAGGCTCATCCTTGCGGTGAGCAGGTCTGTTGGGTTGCCAGTGCTCAAGCTGCTTTTGAAGCTTGAACGGCAGCCGGGTAAAATCAATATTCGGGTTCTCAGCCTCAGAGTGAAGTGAGGGTGCAAGCTGCCGATGGGCAAATTGCAACAACACCTTGGAAAGACCCACCATGCCAGCGGCCGATTCCAGATGACCGACAATCGATTTGACCGAACCGATTGGAATGACATGGTCACTCTTCTGGTCCTGCGGCGCAAACACCGTCTCCAGGGCCTTGATCTCAATTGGATCACCCAGCGACGTGCCTGTGCCATGGGTTTCAATATAATCAATCTGGTCGGGCCGTAATCCTGATTGCGCCAGCGCCTTGCCGATCACCTCGGCCTGCGCCTTGGGGCTGGGAACGGTGAAACCATAGGTCTTGCCGGAGTGATTGATGGCATGGCCACGAATGATGCCATGAATATAATCGCCATCGGCCAAGGCTTTGGAGAGCGGCTTCAGCAGCACCGCACCGACGCCTTCGCCCGGAACATAGCCGGTGCCATCAGCACCAAAGGAGCGGCAACGGCCATCCACAGACAGATAGCGCCCCTGGCTGAGGAACACGTATTTATACGGATGCACCGAGAGATTAACACCGCCCGCCAGCGCCATATCGCACTCGCCATTGGCAAGGCTTTGGCAGGCAAGATGAATGGCCGTGAGCGAGGAGGAACACATTGTATCCACGGCAAAGCTCGGGCCTGTGAGATCCATGATGTAGGACACACGATTGGCAATCGATGCGTAGGAGGAATTCGCCACCGGGGTTTCACCATCCAGCACCGCCGAATAAAGCTGGTATTCCCCGTACATAACCCCGACGAAGACACCCACCGGCTGCTGCGCCACATCGGCACGGCGATACCCGGCATCCTCAAAGGTGTGCCAGGCCGTTTGCAAAAACTGACGTTCCTGCGGGTCCATCAATTCCGCCTGTCGGGGCGAAATGCCGAAAAACAGCGGATCAAACCGATCCACCTTATCCAGAAAACCGCCCCATTTGGCATAGGCCTTGCCAGATGCTCCCGGGTTTTTGTCGAAATAGCGCTCCTGACGCCAGCGATCTTGCGGGATTTCCTCAATGCAATCGAGCCCACCGCTCACATTCGCCCAGAATTCCTGGAGTGTATTGGCCTTCGGGTAACGGCCAGCAAGACCGATGATCGCCACAGGATCGCCAGAACGATGGTCGTTCTGGATCGATGGCTGATGGCGCTCCACCGGTTCCGACAACACAGCCACAGGCGCAATCGCGGCGGGTTGCGGAGGGGAAACGGCGGCATCCAGTCTTTTCAATCCACTGAGATAGGCGGCGATATCTCCCAGCGTTCTATATTCGAAAAACAGGGTTTTTGAGAGATTGTCGAAATGCTTTTCAAGCTGCCGGTTGAGCTTGGAGATCACCAGCGAGTCGATGGCATAGTTATCTAGCGATGCATCAAAGGTGATTTCCGCAGGATCAAGCCGGGTCACATCGACCATCAGCTTGATCAGCAGGTCTTCAGCCTGTTTCAACTTTGCCGCATCGTTATCAACAGCAGGTGCTGCTTCTACAGCCTGTGGCTGGATTTGCGGCATTGAGAGATAACCGCCTGCACCATGGGTCAGCGCCGAAAACCGGCGCAGATCGCCATAGGCCACCACAATAGGCCCCTCATACTCAAGGGCCTCAGTCAATGCATGTAGACCCTGTGGCGTTGGCATGTCGACAAGACCACTGAGTTGATACAACCGATCAGCGGAGTCCTCGCCCTGCTCCATGCCTCCCTCCAGCCAGAAAGGCCAGGCGATGGATATTGTTTGTCCTTTCGCCAGCCCAGCGCTGACCTTTTGCTGGCGGCGGGCAGCATAAAGATCCATGTAGGCATTGGCAAAGGCATAATCGCTTTGGCCCTGAGAGCCGCAAACGCCCATGATCGACGAAAACAGCACGAAACGATCCAGTGGCTGATCCGCCGTGGCCTGATCAAGGTTAATGGCACCCCGGATTTTGGGTGCCAGAACCTCTTCCATCTCCTCTGGTGTCTTCCCAAGGAAATAGCGATCACGGGTCGTCCCCGCCAGATGGAAGACCCCACCAATCGGGCCGTGGTTGTCCCCGATCCACTGCACAAGGGTTTTAACGGCAGCCGGATCAGCAACGTCGCACTGGCGATACACCAGATTATCGGGGCTGATTTTCAGCGCTTTCAGCCGCTTGCTTACCCTCTTCTCATCTGAGCGACCGACGAGAACAATTTTTTCGGCTGCTCTGTCCGCGAGGTAGCGCGCAATTGTCAGACCAACGCCACCGGCTCCACCGGTAACCAGTTGCACACCCGTTGGCCTCCACGTGGTTTGAGCATGCTCAATCAGAGGCTGATGGGTCAGTTGCAGGATGTTTCCCGCCTCAAGGCGGACCTGGATGATACCACTGTCAACGGCTGCCAAAACGGGCGGTAGCAATGGCTTTTGGACAGTGTCCAGCCCCACGACGTGGATACGCAAGTCCGGCATTTCAAAACGCAGACTGAGCGCAAATGCGCTCACCGCACCATGTTCAGGCCTTGGCCCGACATCATCCAACGGGTGGGCATAGACAAGCTCAACCCGATCCTGAAAATGCCCTTGTACAATCGCCTTGCTTAACAAGGCCAGCGGCTGGATTGCCAGTTCGCCCACAACACTTCCGGTCCCAGAAGTCGTCCCCAGAAAAGACCAGAGAATCACGATCCGGCCCGTTAACTGATCACGGCCTTGCAAAAGTGCGAGCAGCTGTTCGTAATCGGCCAAGCGATGACGGTCGATGGCGATCACATCGGATTTCTGGCTTCGAAAGCTTTTACCCGGGACCACGCAGGTGATGCGATTTGCGCCAAACAGGGCCATATGGCTTTTGGCCTCGGCCTGCGAGCCGCAAAACAGCAACACTCTCGAGCTGTCGTCAGCATCCACCTTTTGGCTGCGCGCAATACCGATCTCCTGCCATACCGGACGAAACAGGCCAAGCGCTGCCGCCTGAGGACGCGAAGAACGCGCCTTGAAGGAAAAGCTGCGCAATTGCGCCAGCACACGCCCGTCAACATCAACAAGCGTGAGGTTGAGGGTAACCAGAGGATCGCCGCTACGACCTGAAACAATCTGCACATGGCAAAGGCACTCAGCTGGAAGCGGCGCATAGACAGCAAGTTCCTGTACTGCGAAAGGCAGGTAGTCAGCGCGGCTTTTTTCTGCCTGATGGGCGAGAAACGCCGCAGCGCCTTGCAAAGCACCGTCAATCAAGGCCGGGTGTAATTCGTAATCCGCTATGGTTTCAATGGCTGAGGATGTCAACTTCAGCTGGATCAGTGCCTCATGACCATTGCAAAACAGGCCGCGCACGCTTCTGAGGCTGTCACCATAATCCAACCCGGTGGATGCCAGTAACGCATAGCAACCTTGCGCCGAAAGCGTCACGCCGCAGGCGCGCTCCACCGTCACAAGATCAAGCGGTTCAGGCACGGTCGCAGGATGCTCCGCCACCAATGCGCCCATCGCCACGGAAGCACTATTCTGCACGTCTGCGATTTGGAACTGAAGCCCTTTGGCATTTTCCTGCATCGACACAAGAATTTCCTGATTGCCACCGGCAAACGGCAGGATCTGCTCAAAAGACAGGTTCTCTATTCGATCACACCGGCGTTGAGTGATCTGTCTGCCCGCCCGCAAGGCCCAATCCATCATAGAAGCAGCTGGGGCAATCGGCGCGGCATCCAGCATGTGATCCGCGATCAGACGATCTTGACCAATCTGAAGTGTGATGGATGTCCACACAGCTTGTGCCGCAATATCCGGCACTGAATTAACCGTCTTGCCTGATTGGTCTGCGGCACCAACAGATGTTGTCTGCGTACCCGGATCAGCAAATACGATTGTTTTGGCGGGCAGCCAGCAACGCCGTCCCTCGAAGGCATAGGTTGGCAGCGAAATTCTATGGCACGTTTCACTTGAAAAAAAATGCTTCCAATCGATCGTCACACCTGATCGCCAGGCGCACTCCACCCCTTCCAGCACATCCAAATTGGCGAGGCGCACATGGGTACCCTGCCCGGAATGTTCAACAACAAGGCGCGCAAGCTCTCCCACCTTGTCGTCAGCCAGCGCCTCTGCCGCTGCCTCAAGGGTGATTTCGCCCAATCCATAGAATGCTGCCAGCGCCCCGGCACCCATGCCAGACACGTGGTCTGGCTTGATGCCGTAAAGCTTCCAGAGGGCGCAAATGGCCGCCTGATAGACAAAAGCCGCACGCGCCGGGGTATTGGCTGGAATGCCAAAACGGGTGATCCGGTCGATTTCTTCATAAAAGCGGGAATCAAACTGTCCGGCGCGGGTCACAGCCTGTTCAAAATCATCAAGTCTTGCGTCAAAATCAAAGACAAGCTTGCCAATTGCCGGACTGTGACTAAGCACCCGACTGCCAGAAAGAGCGGCCTCTTCCAATGCCGCGATGGCACGTTGAACGCTCTCACACCGAATGGCGAGCCGATAGGCGAAGTTGCGGCGTCCACGTGCAAGCGTAAAGGCCACGTCAGCAAGATTGATGTCCGGAAACCGCTGTAAATGTGTCGCAAGCCGGGCTGCCGCGGCGCGAAGCGCGGTCTCTGTTTTGGCAGACAGAACCAGCAGATGTTCCTCGCGAGGCACCGCTGCCGATGAAACCACAGAGATCTGTGGCGCTTCCTCAACAATGGCGTGGGCATTTGTGCCGCCAATACCAAAAGAACTGACACCGGCACGCAAAGGACCATTTGCCACCCAAGGCTTGAGTGCCTCACTGACATAAAAGGGCGATTGGGGAAAATCGATGGCGGGATTGGGCTGATTGAAATTGATCGAAGGCACCAGCATCCGATGTTTCATCATGAGGCAAATCTTGATCAGGCCCGTAACACCAGCGGCTGCATCCAGATGGCCTATGTTGGCCTTTACAGAGCCAATGGCACAAAATTGTTTTTTGCGGGTGCCAAGCCGAAAGGCCTGCGTGAGGGCACCAATCTCAATCGGATCACCAAGGCGCGTGGCTGTGCCATGCGCCTCGACATAGGAAATGGTTTCAGGATCAATCCCGGCCACAGCATGGGCCTCGGCAACCACCGTTGCCTGTCCAACACGGGAAGGTGCCGCAAAACTGATCTTATCCGCACCATCATTGTTGATTGCGGTTCCACGCAGAACGGCGTGGATTGTATCATGATCGGCAAGTGCATCTTCAAGCCGCTTGAGAACAACAACACCAACACCGTTGCTGAACACCACGCCCGACGCCTCCGCATCGAAGGTGCGGACATGGCCATCGACAGAGAGAATCGAGCCTTCTTCGTAAGTGTAACCACCGATTTGTGGCACCTGAATCGCAACACCACCGGCAATTGCCATATCGCATTCGCCCGCCAAAAGAGCCTGGCAAGCGGTATGAATGGCAACGAGAGACGATGAGCAGGCCGTCTGCACAGTAAAGGCAGGCCCTTTCAGGTTTAATTTATAGGAAACGCGGGTGGCCAGATAGTCCTTGTCATTGCCAACCAACACTTCAAATCGGGCCGCAGTGCTGCTCTGATCTATATTCGGCAGCACATTGTTTTGCAGATAACTATTGCCAGCTGCACCACCGTAAACGCCAATCAGGCCCGGATAATCATCGCAACAATATCCGGCATCTTCTAATGCCTCGTAACATGTCTGCAAAAAAATACGATGTTGAGGATCTGTACGCTCCGCTTCAGATGGCGTCATCTCAAAAAAGTTAGTATCAAAAACCTCAACGCCTTCAATAATACCTTTCGCCGGAACGTAATCTGGATTGTCTGTAATATGCTTTTGAATATCTCCACAAAATATATCATCCTTAGAGAATATAGTAACTCCTTCTTTTCCTTCAGATATTAAACTCCAAAATGAATTAATATCATTTGCACCAGGAAAACGACCAAAAATACCTACAATAGCAATTACATTAACGCCTGACATAGCCATAAAACCTGCCGAATAGCTTAAATAAAATTATTTTATAAAGATATATTTGCGGTGGTAGAATTCAAATTAATTAATATGAAATAAATATTTGCCTGCTATACAAAATAGGCGTAACATCCAGAGCGAAACAAATCAATCTTTAGTGATGTTTATTTTCATTATAATCGTTTTAGGTGTATAAGATGTCCATGATAGACACAGCACTGTAAGCTTAACGCCTTGAAACCAACATGTGGATATGAAGCTCTGGTTCGTGCGGCGTGAATGCGTGCTATTTGGTGCCATGTTTGCAGGCTTCGGTGAGCAGTTCGCGATCGGGTCGTGTACGGATACGAAGCGTTGAAGCTGTCGCGCCGACTTGACGCGCTTCATGATCCTCTCACGCTTTCGGATGAACTGATGAGCATTCTCAAACGTCAAAGACGAAGCCGCCCTGATCGACGGCGCGCCGGAGCCAGTGTTTCTTGCCGACGACGGTGATGACAACCTCATCAAGGTGCT